>QWPT01000007.1:0-15581 GCA_003671075.1 Planctomycetota bacterium | reverse complement strand
CTGAGCATTCTGCGCGACGGTCTGTTGCAGCCGTGGGCGGATTTCCCGGAGCCGCGTCGCCCTTGGTCGGTCGGCCCGTTCGGCGGCTCGGCGATGGTGCTCGAGCTGGGTGATCGCGGGCGCGCGTCGACCCGGATGCTGTCCTTCTCGGCTTCGGCGCCCGACGCACTGCCGACGGAACTCCTCCCGCCTGGATTCGCCTCGGGCAGCTGGATTCACATGCCGATCATCGGCGCGCTGTCGGTGGCGCTGGTGTTGGCGGCGATGATCTTTGGTTCCGAGGCCTATCTCGACAACCGACCTCGGGTTACGGTGGCGGTTGGGGCGGGCTCGGGGGCGGAGGCCACTGCGCAGGTGCGGACTGCCCGCGGCGCCAGTCTTGGCCGTCGGGCCAGCGCGATGCTCGTCGACTTGCTGCCCGGAATGGTGGTCGTCTGGTTTTTTGTTCGGGCGAACCCCTTCGACCTCCTGCAGATTCCCGCTTTTCAGCCTGACATCACTCTCGCGCTCCCCTCGGTCTTTGTTTTTGGGGTGGGTTGGCTGGTGGCGACGCTGGGCGATGTCCTGTTCGGACGGTCGATGGGCAAGCGCACGGTCGGCTTGCGAATCATTGCCGCGCGCGGCGGTCCCGCGCCGGTTTCCCGCCGATTGCTGCGGTCTTTGGCCTCCTTGATCGTGGTCGCAAGTCCAGTGGTGATGCTGCTTTCGCTCTTGCACCCCCGAGGCGACGGCCCGGCTGAAATGCTTTCGGGCACCGCCGTAGTCGACGAGTCTGAGGCCGATGCGGGCAACCCCATTCCCGGTGCGGGCGGGAACGACGCGGGCTGAGCAGTTTTTGCCTTTTGAGGATTCTCTTCCTGCCTGCCGATGATCCGAACGGGACTACGACCGTTCGGGATTCTGTTCTCGTCGGCCGCCTGTATCCCCCGCGCCAAGGAATGGCGCGGGATGTGCGAAAGCACGCTCGGAAGGATTCTGAGAACCGCGATGCCTGAGACTGCCACCACTCCACCGAGTCCCGCGAGCGCCGGAAATCCTGCGCGTGCGTCGATGCTGCAGCTGCTGCGCGATGCCTGGCAGGTTCCGCTGCTTGTGCTCAGTGTGGGCGCGATTGGTGCGGCGGTTTGGTATTCGAAGGCCAACAAGGTGCCCAACCAATGGGACGAAACCCTCGCGCAGGCCGTCGAGCAGATCGACAAGCGGGAGCTGCCCATCGCTCGGAGAATTCTCGACGAGACCATCGCTCCTCATCTGGCCGAGGCGCCTGAGGGCTTTGTGGCGAAGTTCGAACTTGCTCGCGCTGATCTGGCTTCGGCGGAACTTTCGCAGTCGAGCAGCCCGACCAAGGAAGCGTTTGCCGAGGTGGCGGCGCGATACGAAGAGGCGACGGCCAAGGGCGCGACTCTCGATCATCTGCAGGAATCGAAGCTTCGCAGCGCGCTGGTGAATTCCGGTCGCGAAGCGGAGGCGATTGCCGCGGCGGAGAAGTCGGGCGATGTCGAGCAGGCGCGCGCGCTGGTGATCCGCAGGGGACGCAGTCGACTGCAGGAAGCCTACGACGCGCTGCAGGAGGACGCTGATTTACCGAGTGTGAACGAGTTTTTTCGCGCCTACGAGGCGTTTCGCGGCGAGCGGCGCATTTCCGCCGAGGATCGCGCGTGGGCGGCGGCGCTTGCCTCGCGCACCAGCATCGCTGGCGGACATCCCGACGAGAGTTCCACGCGGCTGCAGCGGGAAATGCGGTTGGCGGAGTTGGCGATGGCCAACGGCGAAACCATTTCGCCGATGCAACTTGCCGAGCTTGGTTACCTGCTTGGCGAAGGTTTCCGCTTACAAAAAGAGTTCATCGAGGCCGAGCGCGAGCTCGAGCATGCTCGCAAAACGGTGGACGACTCGTCGAGGCTCGGTGGCGAAATCGATCTTGCGCTCGGTCGCGTCAAGCTCGCGCTCGGTCGCGTGGCCGATGCGCACGCGATCCTCGACCGCGCGGTTCTCAAGGAGCATCCCGCCGATATCGCCGCCAATCTCCGACTCGCGCGTGGACAGGCGCGCACGATGTTGGGCATGGACGCAGAGGCGCGCATTGACTTTGAGGCGCTGCTGGCTTCGCAGGAGCTGGGCAAGCTTTCGGCGACGACTACGAGCGACCTGCTGCGCGTGCTCAACGAACTTGCGCGCACTGCTTTGGGCGACGAGGATTTCAGCGGCGCGATCGAATTGGCGCAGCTGGCCAAGGAACTCGACGATCGCGGTCCTCGTGGCGCCGAGACGCTGATCACGCTTGCCGAGAGCGCGTATCGCTCGGCGCGCAAGATGCGCGACGACGAGATCGAGCGCATCGGGAGTTCCGAGGAGATGGAGCGCGGCATGCGTGCCGACATCAACATCGTCTTCAAACTCGCGGCGGAGAACTACACGGCGTATCTGCTCACCGAAGCGGCGAAGGCGCTGCCGGCGCTCGATCGATCCGAACTGCATTTCAGCGCGGCGGATTCCTTCGACTGCGCGAGCGAATATCCATTGGCGCTCGAGCATTTCGAGGCTTCTATCGCCGAACTTCCTGAGCGCGATAGCAAGCGGACCGAGCGGGTGCTTCGCATCGGCGACATTCTGTTTGAGGAAGGGCAGGCGGCTGAAGCGCTCGTCGCCTACCAGCGTGCGTCGGAAGCTTCGCCCAACGATCCGCGAGTGGCGATGCCGCGGTGCCGCGCGCTTGCAGTGCTTGGCGAGAAGGATCCTGGCCAGCGCGCGCGTGCTTTGGTTGAGCTCGAGCGGGTTCTTGGCGGCGAGGCCGGCCACGGCGCGGAGAGCGCGCAGTACCGCGAGGCGCTTGATCTCTCGGCGCGACTTGCCTTCGAAAGCGGCGATTTTGTCCGATCGGCCATGCGCCTGACGGAATTGCTTGAGCGCGATCCCGACCATGCCGACAGCGGCGGCCGACAGTTTCGCCTCGGCGAAAGCCTGCAGGCAATATCGCGCGCGGCTGGCGATGAAGCGCGTAAGGATGATCTCACCTCAACTCGTCGCGCCGAAGTGGTGCGCATTGGCAACGAGCGTGGAGCCGATGCGCAGCGCGCTTACCAGCGCGCGATCGACGCGCTCGAGGGCCATCGCCGCGCGCTTGAGTCCAACGGGCGCAAGTTCAAGGACAACGACAAGCTTCGCAACGCCTATGTGCAGCGGGCGCAGTGCGCGTTTGACCGCGGTCAGTTCAAGGAAGCCATCGATCTGCTCGAGACCATCGACCGCAAGTTCCCCGATCACGCGGCGAGTCTGCTCGCGCTGGTGCAGATCGTGAACGCGGCCGATGCGTTGGGTGAAACCAAGCGTGCGGAGACGGCGCATTTGCGCGCGCTTCGCCGCATCGAAAGTTTGCCGGAGTCGGTGCTCGCCGAGGGCAGCGTGTTCTCGCGCGACGAGTGGAAGACTTGGTTGCGCAATCATCCGCCCGTACACGGCGCGGCTGCGGTTGCGGCAACCGAGGAGGAGCGTCCATGACGAATCCATCATCCAACGAGGGCGCGGTTTCGGTGGTCAGCGCGGCGCGCTTGCGCGAAATCGCTGCAATTCGCCTTGCTTGCGCGCAGGCCATGCTTGCGCTCGCCAGTCAGCAGCCGAGCGTGTTGAGCGCGATCGATGCGGCGGCGCAGGGCGAGCTCGGACAGGGCGAGGCCGAAGAGATTTTGAGCGCGCACCTTGCCGCCCGCGAGTCGTGCATCGACGCCATGCGTTCCTTCGACAGCGAGTGGCGCCAACTCGCCGCCGATGCTGTTCAGTGGAGCGCGAGCGAAGTCGATGATGTTCAGGCGGTTTCCCGTGGATTCCTTGCGCTGCTTGCGGAGATCGAGTCGTCGGACACGCTCTTCGCCCGCGAGCTCGCCGCGCGCCGACGCACTGCCAGCATCGAAATCGCCCGCGCCGACAGCGCCATCGCCGCCCATCGCGCTTACGGCCCTGCACGCGGCGAAGAGCCGCGCTTTACCGATAGGAGGGGCTGATGGAATCGCTGCACGCCGACAACACCGACTTCTCTGAGTTCGTCCGCTCCTTCGGCGAGGCAACTGCGCGACTGCAGGAAACGCACGCTGCGCTCAAGAAGCAGGTCGAACGCCTGCAGAATGAACTCGCCGAAGCCAACGAGCGTTTGCGCCGTTCGCGTTCGCTGGCGGCGCTCGGTGAGATGGCCGCGGGAATCGCCCATGAAATTCGCAATCCACTCGGTGCCATCGCGCTGAACGCGGAGATGCTTCAGGACGATGTCGCCGATCGGCCCGAGTCGGCCGCCAGCGTCGACAAGATTCGGCGCGCTGCCCATCGTCTTGATCGCATCGTTCGCGATGTGTTGAGTTTCGCCCGTGATACCCGCGTCAATGCGGTGGCGACGAGCGCGAAGGAAATCTTCGATCTGGCCACATGCGATTGTGAAGCGGTGCTCGTGACCGAGCATGTGGCGATTCGTTGCGAAATCAACGGTGATTGCAGCTTTTCCGGCGACGGCGCGCTCATCGGCCAGGCGGTGAGCAACCTCATCCGCAACGCCGTCGAGGCGATGCGCGGATCATCGGTGCGCGAAATCGTGTTGGGCGCGCGCGAGGCTCGGCTGCGCGTTGCTGACGGCGGTCGCCGCGCGTTTGTTGTTCTCAGCGTCGAGGACACAGGCGCAGGCATTCCCGCCGAGGCGCGCGAGCGCATCTTCAATCCATTCTTCACTACGCGCGAGGAAGGCACTGGCCTTGGACTTGCGATCGTGCACCGCATTGTCGATGCGCATGGCGGCATGACCGCTTGTTGCGAATCGGCGGTCACGGTGGAGGGCAGGCGCGGCGCGCGGCTGGAGCTTTCGCTTCCGCTCGAGCACGCGTCTATGGCAGCGGCAGATGGTGTTTCACTTGGCGAAGCGGTCCGTCGAAGAATCGGCGGTGGTTCAAACATCCACGCAACAGCGGGATGAAGGAGTTTTTAACTATGGGCAGGATTCTCGTCGTCGATGACAAAGAACTTATGCGCGACAGCGTCGCAGCGATTCTCAGCCGCAAGGGCCACATGGTGGTCACGGCGGCTGATGCCAGCGCTGCGCTCGCGCGCATTTCCGACAAGCGGCCGGAGTGCGTGGTCACCGACCTGCAGATGCCGGGCATGAACGGGCTCGAGTTGCTCGCGGAGATCCGCAAGATCGACGCCGAGCTGCCCGTGATCTTCATGACCGCATTCGGATCGGTCGAGACCGCGGTCGAGGCCATGAAGAAGGGCGCGTTTGACTATGTCACCAAGCCTTTCTCCGGCGACGAACTTTCCATCAGCACCGAGCGCGCGTTGGAACATGCGCGTTTGCTGCGGGAAAATCAAGTGCTGCGCGCCAACGCTGCGCCGCAAACTCGCCGAGCCCAAAGCCATCGCATGATCGGATCCGGTTCAGCGATGGAGGCGCTGCGCGGTCAGCTCATGCCTATCGCCGCCAGCCACGGCACCGTGCTGGTCACGGGCGAATCGGGCACGGGTAAAGAGGTCGCCGCTCGTTTCATCCACGAGAACAGTCCGCGCGCGTCGGGCCCGTTCCTCGCCATCAACTGCGCGGCGCTCTCGTCGTCGCTGCTGGAGAGCGAACTCTTCGGACACGAGAAGGGCGCTTTCACCGGCGCTGATCGACTCCGCAAGGGTCGCTTCGAACTTGCCGACGGCGGCACCCTGTTGCTCGACGAAATCAGCGAGATTCCCCCCGATTTGCAGGCCAAGTTGCTGCGCGTTCTGCAGGAGAAGAGCTTCGAGCGCGTTGGATCGAGCGTTTCGCAGCGTGCCGATGTGCGCATCGTGGCCACGACTAATCGCGACCTGGTGCGCGAAGTTGACGCGGGGCGTTTCCGCAGCGACCTCTACTTCCGACTCAATGTTCTTCCCATCCGCATGCCGCCGTTGCGCGACCGTGTGAGTGACATTGCCGAGCTTTCCGAGCATTTCCTCGGGCAGGTGGCCGATCGCGAAGGTGGCAAGCGCAAGAAGTTGGTCAAGGACGCGCTCGCGCTGTTCGAGCAGTACTCCTGGCCGGGCAATGTGCGCGAGCTGCAGAATCTTTGCGAGCGCGCGGCGGTTCTTGCTGGCGGTGACACCATCGGTCCCACGCTGGTGGAGCCGTGGTTGGTTGCCAACGATGTGCCCACGCCAGCGGCGTATGCGAGCCAGTCGAGCGGCGGCGTGAGCGGCGTCATCAGCGGACGGCTCGCGCGCTTGACTCCTTCCGCCCATGAAGGCCCCGTCATCGAGACTTTCTCCGCAGGGGCTACCGCCGTGGTCGCGTCGCCAAACAGCGCAGCGATCGGCGACGGAACCGGAATGCCGAGTTTGGTGTGCGACGGCGCGTTGACCCTCGACGAGATCGAGCGTCGTTCCATCGTTGCCACTCTTGGCCGAAATCGCGGACATCGGCAGAAGAGTGCCAAAGCGCTCGGCATCGGCGTGCGCACCCTCGGTCTGAAGTTGAAGAAGTGGAAGGAAGAGTCGCTTGTCCCTCAGGAACTCTGAACTCGGACGGACCACGCCATGATTGACGGATTTCTAGGCAATTCCGCGCTTCCCGCTCTCGAGCGCTCGATGCAGTTCATGTCGGCGCGCCAGCGGTTGCTCGCTGCCAATCTCGCCAACATCGAAACGCCGGGATTCCGCCCGACCGATGTCGATCCGCGCATCTTTCAGGGCGCGCTGCGCGATGCGCTCGACGGGGGTCGGCTTGACGCGCAGGGCGGACTTGCCTTCGACGACTCGGCGCCGGTTTCGTTCAGCGATGCCGGCGTCGAGCTCAAGCCCGAAGTCATGGCCGACAACATTCTGTTTCACGACGGCAGCGACCGCAGCCTGGAACGGATCATGCAGGGACTGAGCGAGAATGTGTACGCGTTTAAGGCGGCTTCCCACCTGTTGCGCAATCAGTTCGACCTATTGAATGCTGCTATTCGCGAGCGACCCTGACCGATCGCCCGCCGATGATCGAAGGACTTAACTCATGTTCGGAATGCTCGACATCTCCACCTCCGCCCTCGTCGCCCAGCGCACTCGCCTCGACGCGATTGCCGCCAACCTCGCCAACGCGGATGTCAAGGTCGATCCAAACTCGCCCAATGCGTTCTCGGAGCGCGTGGTGGAGTTCGCCACTGGCGACCCCGAGAGCGGCGATCCCATGGGCGTCCATGTTGCGGCCATCACGCCGCGCAAGGCGTTCCGTTCCGTGCACGCTCCCAATGATCCTTCCCACGATGCCAACGGCAATGTTTGGTACCCGAACATCGATCCCGTGACCCAACAGGCCAACGCGATGGTTGCCAGTCGGGCCTATGACGCCAATCTTGCTGCGATCGACGCCACCAAGGCGATGTTTGACGCGGCGCTCAGGATCATTGCCTGACCCGGCGGAGCGATTGGCACGGCGTATGCTGAGGTTGCTTCGAGGAATCCACGGATGTGCCGACTTGGCAGTGCGTGGATTGGCAGTTGAATCCGGACTTTACGGGTAGAAATGCGCGAATCGCCGCGCAAAGAAACGAGACCGTCATGATCGATCCACTTGGCATCGTCTCTCGCGTGAGCACTCAGTCGCCCGGTGTTGCGCGTCCGCAACCGGCGGGCGCTGCCGATTTCAAGCAGGAACTGCTTGACGAACTCCGCAAGGTCAACGAGATGCAGCAGGACGCCTCGAAGGCCACGAATGACCTCATGACTGGTCAGCGCGATGACATCGAAGGCGTGATGATTGCGACCCAGAAGGCCGACTCGGCGTTCCGCATGCTGGTGGCCTTGCAGAACAAGGTCGTCGGCGCGTACGACGAGGTCCGGAACATCCGCGTTTAAGCGTTGCCTCGCAGCGCGCGGTTTTCGATTCTGCCGCATTTTCCCGATCGTTGCGCCTGCGCGCGCGTCGAAATTGCGCGGCCGACCACGCAGTATTTACTGCCTGAAACACATCCTTGCCGATGAGCCTTCTCTGACTGCGTACGCCAGGATGGCGATTCTACGCAACGGCATGGAGGCCACCGCGTGCAGGCAATTCGCAACATTCTTGAACTGGCTCGAACCCGTCTCGCCGGGCTCCCCGCCTCGGCGAAACTGCTGGCAGGTAGCCTCGCGATCATTCTCGCGCTCGGGCTCTTCCTGGTGGCGCAGTGGAGTGCGCGATCGGAGTCGGTGGCCTTCGCCATCGTGCCGACGGCGTACGACGACGCGCGGCAGTTTCTGGCAACTCGCGGCGTGACCTACGAGGAGCAGAACGGCAAGTTGCTCGTTCCCGTTTCCGACCACGCCGATCTGCTCGCTGGATTTATGCAGCAGGGCGGCGGCGGCGAGATCGACTGGGACAAGCTGGTGCCCGCCGATCCGTTCGCCACCGAAAGCGAGCGCAGACAGCGCTACATGCTTGCGGTGCAGACCGTGCTTTCCAAGGCGATCGGCGGATTCCACAATGTCAAGAGTGCGATGGTCATCATCTCGCCCAAGGGGCCGGGACTGATGGGCACGGCGCGCAATCCGCAGAACGCCAGCGTGACCGTGAGCATGCGCACCGGCGGGCTCACTCAGGATCAGGTCGACGGGATCGCACTGATGGTCTCGGGAACTCAAGCGGGTATGAAGCCGGAAAGCGTGTCGGTGATCGACGGTTCGCAGGCTTACCGAACCAGTTTCGGCAAGGGCGCGTCCAACGGCGAGAACCTCGAGCAGTCGCTTAAGCAGGCCGACGCCGCGCGTGCCCGCATCGCTGAAGTGCTCGCGACGATTCCTGGTGTTCGCATCGCCGTGAACGCGCAGGTCGTGACCACCGAACGCACCAGCACCACCACCGAGTACAAAGAAGTCGTATCGGCGCCGGTCAGCGAGACAAGTTCGAGCAGCGAATCGAAGGGCTCGAGTTCAGCGCGCGAACCGGGCGTGGTTCCTAACACCGGCATTTCGCTTGGCGGCCCAGCAGGTTCTGGATCGCTGAGCACCATCGAGCGCAGTGAGGCCAAGTACCAATCGCAGTGGCCGGGAACGCGGGTCACCGAGATCGATCCCACCGGCTATGCCGTGAAGATCGATGCAAGTATCGCCGTGCCCATGCGGCATTTCGAGCAGATTTGGATGCGGAGAAATCCGCCCGCCGCCGGCGCGGAGGCGAAGTTGCCTGATGAAGCCGCCATCGCGCCGGTGCGTGAAGAAGAAGTTGCGCGCATCAAGAAGTTGGTTGAGCCGCTGATCACCACCGATGTTGCCGACGGCGCAAAGAAGGGCACCGTCGAAGTCAGTTGGGATTACGACTTCAGCGAGCCTGCGCCGGTTGCAACAATGGCTGCTGGTCTCGGCGACCTCGTGCTCGGCGGCGGAGGCGGAGGCAGCGGGCTTGGAGGCAATGGTCTGATCAAGCCGATCGGCCTGGGAATCCTGGCGGTTGTGAGCCTCTTCTTCATGTTCAACATCGCGAAGAAGGCTTCGGCGCGGGAGAATCTTCCCACGGCAGAGGAGCTCGCGGGTGTGCCGCCCAAGCTTGAAAGCGACGATGCGGAAATCATCGGCGAGGCTGACGAGGCGAGTCCCGCGCTTGAGGGCATGGAACTCGACGACGACAGCCTGCGTCGCGCGCAGATGCTCACGCAGCTCAACGAACTCGCCGACCGAGACCCTGCCGAAATCGCGGGAATCCTCCGACGGTGGATGCGCACGCCTGCATGAGAGAGATCGCCCGCGACGATCGCGACCATTGTGCTTGATGGCGCCTGATTGAGCTTGATTCAGCTTGAATTACTGAGGATCCGACGATGGCCTTCCGCCCCGGCACCAAACTTCCAAAATCTGCGGACGAAATCGACGGCACGCTGAAGAGCGCGATCCTGCTGCTGCTGCTCGACGCCGATAGCGCAGGAAAGCTGCTCAAGGAGATGCCGACCGAAGTGGTCGAGGAAGTCACGCGCGCCCTTGCGTCGCTGGGCGATGTGCCCAAGGAACTCGGTCAACAGGTGATCAGCGAGTTCTATTCGCTGGCGATGGCGCAGGGATATGTGCGCGAGGGCGGCCTCGATTACGCCCGCAGTTTGCTGAAGAATTCGCTTGATCCCAAGACCGCCGAGAAGGTCATCCAACAAATTCAGACCCAGGTTCAGCGCACGCCGTTCTCGTTTCTGCAGAAGGCGGAGAGCGAGAATTTGCTCACCTTCATTCAGGAAGAGCATCCGCAGACAATCGCGTTGATCGTGAGTCATCTGCCTCATCACAAGGCGAGCGAGATTCTCATTGGCCTTCCGCCGGCAAAGCAGATCGAGGTGGTGCGCCGTGTTGCCAACATGGAGCAGACCAACCCCGAGGTCATCCGCGAAGTCGAACTTGCGCTGGAAAGCAGGCTTTCCAACATGATCGGCACTTCCAGCGAGAAGGTTGGCGGTGTTGAAACCGTGGCGGAGATTCTCAATCTCGTTGACCGCTCGACCGAGCGATCGATCATGCAAGGTGTTGAGAGCGAGGATCCCGACCTAGTCGAGGAGATTCGTCGCCGCATGTTCGTGTTCGAAGATATCAACCATGTCAACGACAAGGGCATTCAGTCGGTGCTCAAGGAAGTCGAGAACGACGAGCTTTGCCTTGCGCTCAAGACGGCGTCCGACGCGCTCAAGAACAAGATCCTCGCCAACATGTCGTCGCGTGCCGCCGAGTCGATTCGCGAGGACATGGAGTTCATGGGGCCGGTGCGCATCAGCGATGTCGAGGCGGCGCAGCAGCGCATCGTCGACATCGTGCGCAGGCTCGAGGAATCGGGCGACATCATCATCTCGGGTCGTGGCGGTGCGCAGGATGTCGTGATCTGATTGGTGGTGGAGTAGGAATATGGCTGTTGTTAAGCACTCATCTTCGCGCGCCAACTCCGTCATCGGCGGCGTGTTCAATCTCGTCGATCTGCGTGTCGGCGCGGAGCGGGCGCTGCAGGATGCGCGCATCGAAGCGCAGCGCATTGTCGACGCAGCCAAGCAGGAGGCCGAGCAACTGCGCACCGAATCGAGGCGCGATGGTTACGCCAAGGGCGAGGCGCAGGGCACGGCGGTTGGTCTTGCCGAAGGGCGCACCAAGGGCGCGATCGAAGGACACGCGGCGGCAAAGCTCGAGCACAGCGCAGCGTTGCGCACGATCGAAACATCGTTCGCCGTCGAGTTTTCACGATGGATGGGCGTGCGCGACGAGACGATGCGCTTCGCGGAGCGCGAACTGGCCGGCATCGCGGTTTCAATGGCCGAGAGCATCGTGCGCGAGCACATCGCGGGCGATCGATCGGTGATTGCGCGCGAGGCGCAGGCAGCGGTCGCGCTCTTTGCCCGCGCGACCCGCGTCACCATCGAAGTCTCTCCCGAAGATGCGCCGATCGTGGCCGAGTCGATGCCGCAACTCAGCGCAGCGCTTCCCGAGGGCGCGACGGTTTCGATCGTTGCTCGTGCGGGGATTGCCCGTGGTGGATGCGTGGTGCGCTCGAGCGAGGGCACGGTCGATGCGCGCATCGAGACGCAATTTCGCCGCATGCGCGAAGGTTTGTTCGGTGTGGACGCGCCTGATGCAACGAGCGCTGATGCAACGAGCGCTGATGCAACGAGCGCTGATGGAAGGAGCGCTGATGGAAGGAGCGCCGCCGACAACAACGCTTCGACTACCGACTCCGTCGAGCCGCCTGCCTCGGACGCTGGCGAGGACCGATCATGAAACTCGCCGCGGTTTGCGCCGCGATTCGCGCCATCGAGCCTCGCGAGATCGCGGGCACGGTGCGCTCAGTGCGCGGACTTGTTCTTTCCGTCGATCAACTTCCGCTTCCCGTCGGCTCGTTGGTGCGGGTTGAGGTGCCTCATCGCACCGATGCGCCGCGTGGCGAAGTGGTCGGTTTCGACGGATCGCGCGCGTTGGTCATGCTGCTCACCGAGGCCGATGGAGTTTCGAGTGGCGTGCGCGTGGTGGCCGAACAGCCGTTCGCAACCGTTGGCGTGAGCGAAGCGTGGTTGGGCCGCGTGGTGGACGCGCTCGGCGAACCGATCGATGGAAAGGGCCCGATTCACGGCGGTTCACCGCAGCCGCTCTGGCCCGCCCGCACCAGTCCGCTCACTCGTGGCGTGGTGCGCGATGTGCTGCCAACCGGCGTGCGCGCGATTGACTCGATGCTCACCATCGGCAAGGGTCAGCGCATGGGAATCTTCGCCGGACCTGGCGTTGGCAAGAGCACGCTGCTCGGATCGATTGCGCGCGGAACCAGCGCGCAAGTCAATGTCATCGGATTGATCGGCGAGCGCGGCCGTGAGGTCCCCGAATTCATCGAGCATGTTCTGGGCGAAGAAGGCATGCGCCGTTCTATCGTCGTGGTCGCGACTGGTGACGAAAGTCCGCTCATGCGCGTGCGTGCGGCTACGGTCGCGTGCAGCGCGGCGGAGTTCTTCCGCGATCAAGGACTCGATGTCCTTCTCATGCTTGACTCGATCACCCGATTTGCGCAGGCGCAGCGGCAAATTGGTCTTTCTGCTGGCGAAGCTCCGGCGACCAAGGGCTTCACACCGAGCGTCTTCTCCATGTTGCCGCGACTTCTCGAGCGCGCGGGCGCGCTGCAGGGCGGTGGCTCGATCACGGGTTTCTACACCGTGCTCGTCGAGGGCGACGACATGACCGAGCCGATCGCCGATGCCGCCAAGGGAATCCTCGACGGACACATCTTGCTTTCGCGCAAGCTCGCCGAGCGCGTGCACTATCCGGCGATCGATGTGCTTGCGTCGATTTCGCGCGTGGCCGACCAAGTGTCGGATCAGAACCACCTCAACGCGCGCAGGCATGTCACGCGTTTGCTGGGCGCGTACCGCGAGGCCGAGGAACTCATTCAGATCGGCGCATACGCCAAGGGATCCAACGCCGATGTCGATGCGGCCATCGCGCTCAAGCCGGTGATCGATGCGTTTCTGAAACAAGGCTCGAGCGAGCGCGCGGAGTTCCCGCGCACGCTGCGCTCGCTGATCGAACTTTCGCTCGCAGCGGAAACGGCGGGGCGGCGCGGCGGGCAGCCCCAGAATCAACAACCGAATCAACAACCGAATCAACAACAGAATCAGCAACAAAATCAGCAACAGGCGAGGACCGCGTGAAAGCGCGAGATTCCGCGCGTGAGGTTGAAGGCGACTAAACATGGCTCGATTTCGCTTCGCACTTCAACTCGTGCTTGACCGCCGCCTCGATGAGGAGGAGGCCAAGCGACGCGCGCTTGCGTCGATCGAGAGCAAGCGCCGCGACCTGCTCGAGTCGTTGCGGTCGCGTCAAAGCGAGATCGCTGCCGGTCGGGCGGCATGGCGCGGCGAACTCGTCGGGCTTGTCGATCCCGCGTCGTTGCGCCATCACGCCGCGGCGGGCGTTGGCCTGTTTCGCAAGGCGCAGCGCACCGTTCTTGAGATCGCATCGCTCGAGAAGGGCATCATCAAGGCGCGGACCGAAGCGGTCGATGCCGCGCGGGCACGGCGAACGCTCGAAATTCTGCGCGACCAACGGCTGGCGGCCTTCGCGCTCGTTGAGCGTCGCCGCGAGCAGGGCGCATTGGATGAAATCGCCGCCAACGGCGCCCGCAATCAACGCGGGCAGGAATCCGCTTTGCAGCACGAGGTCACACCATGAACTCCATTCTCAAGCTCATCATTGTGATTGGCGTTGCCCATCTCTTTGCCGTTGCCGGCTTTTTCGGCTGGTTGGTTGCCACTGGCCGGGTCGACAGCGATCGGCTCACCCGAGTGCGCGAGATGTTCGTCAAGCCGATTGCAGTTGAGGCCAAGGAGCGGGCGGCGCTGCAGTCGGGCGAATCCGGCGCGTTGACCGTCGCGGAATCAGACCGCAAACTCGGTCAAATTCCGATGACCAGCGAGGAACGCTCGGGAACCACCGCGCGCGCCGAGGAGCGTTTGCAGATTGTGATGCGCGAGAAACTCGAGCAACTTCGCGTCCGCAAGCAGGCGGTTGATGGCGAAATCGTGCGGCTCGCCCGTGAAATCGGAGATTTCGAATCGCGCCAGAGTGCGTGGGAGAAGTCGATCGCCGACGAGAAGAAGCGGGAAACCGACGAGCAGTTTCGCAAGGCGGTCCGCCTGATCGAGTCGATGCCGCCGAAGCAGGCTCGTTTGTGGATCTTGGAGATGGTGAGTACGGGCAAGACCGACAACGCCGTCGCCTACCTCGACGCGATGTCGGGCGGCAAGGCGTCGAACCTGCTCAAGAGTTTCAAGGGCGACGCGGAAACCAAGGTGGCAACGGATTTGCTTGATCGTCTCCGGATGCTTGGTCTCGAAAGCGAGGCCCGCGCGGAACGAAACAATGGCGCCAAACCTGCCCAGTCAACTGCCGAATCTGCTCGCACCTCGCCCCAACCCAGCGCAGGCGCTGCGTCCACGGCCAACCGCGCTGCTGGAGCAAACCGAGCGCTCGAGCTTCCGGGATCTTCTGAGCGACCTCGCTCAGGAGCCGCAGCGAACGCCGAAAGGTGACCGCCTGAGCGAGTCGTCGTCGCGTGCCAAGCGCGATCGAGCCGCCGCCGACAAGCAGTCCCGCAAGGATAAGTCCAACGCCGCCGGCGACGAGCTCGCCGCCCCAGCCGCTTCGCGCGATCAGGCGAAGGCGCGTGACGCGGCCGCAATCGATCGCATTTCCGACGACCGCACTGACCAACGCGCCGACGCCGCGTCCCACGACGCGGAGCAGTCCGACGATGCCCGTGCGCAGGAGAGCGCGCAGCAGAATGCGCAGGGCCAGGCACGCGACGATGCCGCTGATGGCGCCGAGCGTCGTGCTGAAAATGGTTCTGAAGGCGCGGTCGGCGGTGTTGGCGGCGATGGCGCTGCCAACCGCGGCGAAAGCGCTGACAACAGCAGAGTTCCCGCGCGCAACAGCGCATCTTCCTCCGCGGCGCAGGTGGCGTCCGCGGCGGGAACATTCGGGCAAAATTTCGATGCCGCATCTGTCGGCGCTGTCGGCCTCAACGCCCCGGCCGCGTCGAACGCGAACGCATCCGTCACGGCATCTTCCACGGCATCCGCCAACGCATCCGCCACCGCTTCCGCCGCTCGCGACGGCGCGCAACCGATGGACCAAGCGACGCGCAACGCCGCCACCTCATCGGCCTCCGCATCCGCGTCCGATTCATCGCCATCGTCCACCGCGCCCAGTTCGCGCGCCGACGGCTCGTCGGCCCGTGATGTAGGCGAGAAGTCCGCCAACGCCAACGCCAACGCCAACAAGGGCGAAACCGGCCCGCTGGCCCGACTGCTCGAGAGCGCTCAGGCTGTCCAGCGCGCGCAGCAAGGTTCGCAGCAAGGTTCGCAACAGGCCGCGCAACCCGACGCAGTTGCAGGCCGATTGGCCGAGGTCGAGGGTTCCATCGCTCGCTCGAGTGTGGCCAAGCGCGTGAACGACGCCACCGTTGTCATCGACGGCCTTCCTGCAACCAACGCCGACGCCGCAACTGGCGCCATGAGCGCCTTCGCCCTTCAACCCGTCGCCGGAAGCGGTGGTGCGAGTGCGGGCGCGTTCGGCACGATCGACGCAGGAATTGCGGGAGAAGCCCCAGCGGCCGATCTCGC
>QWPT01000069.1 GCA_003671075.1 Planctomycetota bacterium | reverse complement strand
GGCGTAAAGGTCACGCCGTCGTCGATCTGTCCGTTGCAGTTGTCGTCGATGCTGTTGCAGCGCTCGACGGCGCCTGGGCTGATCGCCGCGTTGTTGTCGTCGCAGTCGATCGGGTTCGAGAGCGCGGCGACATAGCCCGCGTTGGTCGTGCCAGCGCAGAACTTGGCGGTCATGTTGATCGAGTAGGTATCGCCGTCCTGATCGCGGTAGAAGTCGACCTTGTCGGCCGCGTTGGTGTCGACATCGGTGGCGACGCCGTTGCAGTTGTTGTCAATGGTGGAGTCAGCGCAAAGCTCGGCGGCGCCGGGGCGGATCGAGGCGGCGTTGTCGTTGCAGTCGGTGTTGTTGGTCACGCTGCCAGCAATCGGCGAGCAGGACTTGGTCGCAGTTCCAGCGCCGTAGTTGTCGCTGTCGGCGTCGGTGTAGTAGCTGACCGAGTCAATCGCCTCGGCGGCGTCGTTCACGCCGTCGCAGTCGTTGTCGATACCGAGGTTCGCGCAATTCTCGACGGCGCCCGGGTTGATCAGGAAGGCGTTGTCATTGCAGTCGAGCGGGGCCGAGCAATATGGGCGATAGCCAGCGTTGATCGTGCCTGGGCAGAATTTGCCGGCCACTCCGCTCGTGTAGGTGTCGCCGTCGGTGTCCTGCCAGAAGTCGACCTTGTCGGCCGCGTTCGCGTCGACATCGGTGGCGTCGAGGTTGCAGTTGTTGTCAACGGTGGAGTCAGCGCAAAGTTCGGCAGCGCCGGGGTTGATCGCGGGATTCGCGTCGTTGCAGTCAGTGTTCAACTGGACGCCGCAAGCGATGGCCGCGCCTGCGCCGTAGGTATCGCCGTCGTTGTCGGCGTAGAGGAGCCGGGCGTCGTCGCAGTCCGAGTTGTTGGTCACGCTGCCGACGATGACGGAGCAGGACTTGGTCGCGGCGCCGGAGCCGAAACCGTCCTGATCGCCATCGACGTAGTAGCTGACCGAGTCAATCGCCTCGGCGGCGCTGATGTCGCCGTCGCAGTCGTCGTCGACGAGGATGTTCGCGCAGTTCTCGACGGCGCCGGGGTTGATCGCGGCGTCGTTGTCGTTGCAGTCGCCCTCGGCCGCAACCTCGTAGCCAGCTGGCAGGTCGCAGAAGCGCGAAGCAGCGTTGACGCTGTAGGTGTCGTTGTCGGCGTCGCGGTAGAAGTCGGTCTTGCCAGCGTCAGCAGCGCCGATGTCGTCGTTGTCGGCGAAGTTGTTGCAGTTCTCGTCAGTGTTGGCCACATCGCAGACTTCGGTCGCGCCTGGATTGATCGCAGCGACGGTGTCGTTGCAGTCGATGGGGTTCGAAAGCGTGGCAACATAGCCCGCGTTGGTCGTGCCAGCGCAGAACTTGGCGGTCACATTAATCGAGTAGCCGTCGCCGTCCTGGTCGCTGTAGAAGTCGACCGTGTCGGCCGCGTTGGTGTCGACATCAGTGCTGACGCCGTTGCAGTTGTTGTCAATGTTGGAGTCAGCGCAAAGCTCGGGCGCGCCAGGGTAGATCGCGGCGCCGGTGATTGGCGTGTCGTTGCAGTCGCCCTCGGCCGCAACCTCGTAGCCGGCCGGCAGGTCGCAGAAGCGCGAAGCAGCATTGACGCTGAAGGTGTCGTTGTCGGCGTCGCGGTAGAAGTCGGTCTTGCCAGCGTCAGCAGCGCCAGAGTCGTCGTTGTCGGCGAGGTTGTTGCAGTTCTCGTCGGTGTTGGCCACATCGCAGACTTCGGCTGCGCCTGGATTGATCGCGGCACCGGTGATTGGCGTGTCGTTGCAGTCGGTGTTCGAAGGCCGACCGCAGGCGGTGGGCTGACCCGCGCCGTAGGTATCGCCATCGTTGTCGGCGTAGAGGAATTGAGCGTCGTCGCAGTCGCCCGCGACGGCAACTTGGCCGGCCGGGGCGGTCGTGCTGCACACCGCCGCTGAAGTATTGCGATCACCAAAACCGTCGCCGTCGAAGTCGCGGTAGTACACGGCCTTCTCGATGAGGTCATGGACCGTCGGACACTGATCGTTCGAATTGGCGACATAGTCAGCGGGCGCGCTGCATGCGAGCAAGCTGACGGCGGGGTCGCCCGCGCCGTCGGTGTCGGCGTCGGCGTAGAAGGTGACGCGGTCGATCGCCTCGCTCTCGGCGCTCGAGCCGTCGCAGTCGTTGTCGATCGCGATGTTCGCGCAGGTCTCGACCGCGCCGGGGTAGACCGTCGCGTTCGCATCGTTGCAGTCGGTGCCGTCGGTGACATAGCCAGCGGGCGCCGTCGGCGAGCAGACCGTGATCCTGATCCGCCCATCGCCGAAACCGTCATGGTCGATATCGATGTAGTAGTCGTAGGTGGGCAGGTCTTCGTCGACGAAGTTATCGCAGTCGTCGTCGTCGTCGTTGCACTGTTCGTCCTGGCCGGGGTGGACAAACGAGTTGCCGTCGTCGCAGTCGTCGCCGTTGGCGACATAGCCCAGCGGCGCGATGCAGAAGAAGCCCGAGATCGCCGGATTACCGAAGGTGTCGGTATCGAAGTCGCGGTAGCAGACGGTGGAGTGGCCGGTGACATTGAAGGTCGCGTTCACCGAGACCTGGTTGTTCGATTCGTCGCGGACGGTGATCACGACCGTATTGAGGCCGAGGCCGACGCTGGAACCTGCCGCGGGCGACTGAGTGATGACCAACGCGCCGCTGGCGGTGCAGTTGTCGCTGGCGATGACGGTCGCGGCAAAGTTGGCGACGGGAACGGTGCAGTTCTCACCGGCCGCGGCGGTAAGGCTCGTCGAGTAGCTCGCGACGACGGGAAGAATGATGTCGGGCGTGTTGACAACAGTCACGGGAACCACGGTCGTTCCGCCAGCACCGGTGGCGGTGAGCACATAGTTGCCAGCGAAGATGTTGGAAAGGTCGACGGTCGATGCGGTGAAACCGTTCGGGCCGGTCCAGGTCGTGGTGGTCGCGTTGGTGACGGTGGCGTCGATCGCGCCCATGTTGCCGCGGCAAGTGGTGGGCGTGGTGCTGACGACGACCACACTCGGGGCCGCAAGGGTGATCGCGGCGGTGTGGAGTCCACCCGAGCCGATGCCCGTGGCAAAGCTCAGCGGCGGATTGGTCGGAAGGCTCGAGCTCGACGCGAGGCCGAAGGTGACGACGGTGCCGTCAGACTTGAGCGCAACGCTGTGGGCGGAGCCGGCGGCGATTCCAATGATGCCGGTATAGGTCGAGCCGTTGCACTGACCGTTCAGGTTGTTGCCCCAGCAGCGAAGGGTGCCGTCAGCGATCAGGGCGATCGAGTGCGATGCACCAGCGGCGATGGCGGTGACATTGGTGTACGAAAGCAGCGACGGAGCCTGCTGCTCGACATTGCGACCCCATGCGCGGACGGTGCCGTTGGTGCGCAGCACCAAGTTGTGGCGCGAGCCAGCGGCAATCTTCGACACTACGCCGACATCGGTGGGAGTGGTGAGCTGACCAGAGTCATTGGTTCCCCAACCGACGATGGTTCCGTTGGACTTCAGTGCAAGCGTGTGCTTCCAACCCGCGGTGATCGCGGTGACGCCGGTGAGCCCAGCGGGAACCGCGCACTGGTTGAACTGGTTCGGATTGCTAATCGAGTTGAAGACGCCGGTCGGGCCCCAGCAAGCAACGGTGCCATCGGCCTTGAGCGCGACGCTGTGGTACGAACCGCCAGCGATGGCCTGGACCACGCCGAGAGCAGCGGGGACGTTCGACTGGCCGTCGGTGTTGCGGCCCCAGCAGAAAACGGTGCCGCTCGCGTCGAGCGCGATGGTGTGATAGTTACCACCAGTGATGCGGGTGGGGTTGGTGAGTGCGGCCGGAATCGCGGTGCACTGGTTCGAAGAGTTGTCGCCCCAAAGCCGAACGCCGCTGCTCTGCGAAAACGCCGAGCCAGAGACCGTCGCTGCGATCAGCGAGGCGGCAAAAACGACAAAGCCGCCGCTCGGGGAGAGCGTGCGGTGCGTTTGGTTGGTTCGCATGGGACTAAGATTCATCTTGGACTCCTCTCGACTGGCCGATTCAGCGACATCGGCTCCGTCGATCGTTCTCAGTTCTTCTGATGTTCTCAAACGCTCTATCTCTGACGCGCAGTCAACCGCCAGGCGCGCGTCGTGTTCGTGTCAGCTTTCGTTGCTGACGCACACATCGCCGCCTCCGGCGGTCCTATCCCAGTTTGAGTCTCCGCTCATTCCACAGATTTGAATGGCTGTTGCGCTTGATGCACGGGCCACGCAGTGAACTGCTCGCCTCCATGCGATCGCGTTGTCTAGATGAACATGCGTCAACCGCCGGAGCGGCGCGCATGTCGATTTCTAGTTCAACACAATGTGAAGCGTAACCGCACTTCATATCTATTTCCTTAGGCCGAGGGTGTGATGGGGCAGAGCAATCTGCAGACATTCCAGTGGCACGGAGCGGGGGCATTCCGTAACCGCCGACGGTCGAGTGTGAGACCAAGCAGGAGGAAGTCAATGGTGGTTCGCCATAAATCGAGTGTTCATAGAACTTTGCGCGCCCAACCTATTTGTAGCCTGGCGATGGTCTGTATCGACACTTCCGAGAATCAATGCAGTCGTGGAGTGGAATGAGCAATGCGAAATGGTGCTGGTGCCCTATCGGCGGGGCGTGGCCCATCTTTCAGCTCGCGTACAAAGCTTGAGCATGGCGCTTGATGATGAATAACCTCGTGTGCACTTTGCGAGATATCGGCGACGCACATTGGTTCAAAAAGAACAGCGCCTCGGAATGATCCGAGGCGCTGTGTTTTGGTTTCAGATTCCAGACTCACTCGAGTCTAGTTATGGGGTTCACCCATTTTTCACCACTGGGTGGTGACGATCGGCTTGGCTGGCTGACGGATGCCGTTCTGCATGTAGTACACGACGTCGTTGACATCGAGCATGCCGTCGCGGTTGAAGTCCGCACCAGCGAGTTCGCCCATACCCGAACGACGAAGCTCCTTGACGGAGACCGCGGTGCGAGGAGCGCCACCAGTGAAGGCTCCACAGACAATGCCGGTGTCGGCGAAGTTCAGCGAGATGAAGCCGAAGTCGCCGGAAGTGACCGCAAGGTCGTCGTTGAAGTTCGACGAACCACCAGCGACGGCGACTCCGAACTTACCAACATAGATACCGAAGTCGAGGATGTCGACGAGGTTGTCGTCGTTCGAGTCGCCCTGGTCGAGCGCAATGCTCGCGGCGTATTCGACGCCCACGACGCTGCTGACGCCAGTGTTGCTCAGTGAGTGACCAGCGTCCTTCGCCGTGATGCATGGATAGCTGGCAGCGATCGGAACCTGAACATTCGAAGCGATTCCCGAACCGTTGGTCATGCCAACGTTGACGAGCTGAGTCGAACCAGCGATGACGCGCACTGAGCGCGTGGAGCTGCCCGTAATCGATCCATTCAGGCTGATTGCGGCGTCGAGGAGCTGGTAGTTGGCGACGGCGACCGTCACATTCTTGCTGTCCGTGTTACCCGCGGCATCGGTGGCGGTGTAGGTCACGGTGGTGGTCAGATTCGGTGGGTAGTACGCGGCCAGAAGAGCCGAGTCCGAACGGGTAGCGGTCACGGTGAGCGGAGTGCCACAGCTGTCGGCTGCGGTTGGTGCGACCAGCGAGACGAGTGCGCCAGCGACGGTGCCAGCGTCAGCAGCGACCGCAACGTTGGCGGGAACAGCCGCCAGCGTGAACGGAGCAAGCGAGGTGATGCTGACATTGTCAGCCTGGGTGAAGGCGAGCGCGACACCGTTCGAATCAGTGATTCGAGTGGTCAGCGCGCTGGTCGACAGGACGATCGCGTCGAGATCGGAGCAAGAGGGGGCGACGGTGCGGAAGGTCAGCTTGGCGACATTGCCAGCAGCGATGCCCGCAGCAGAGGCGCTCGGATCGATACCGGTTGCAAACACAACCTTGTTCGCGGTGGCGGTGCTGCTGTAGATCAGGGTGGTGAAGTCCGTGCCAGCGGCGGCGCTGACGAACGAAACGACCGCAGGGTCGAAGGCCACAGTGGCCTGGGCGCCGACGGCGCCGATCATTCCCGCGATGTTGACATTGACGGTGAACTCGCGGCTGGTAGCGTCACCAGCGCTCGAGTTGAGCGGCGAGGCGTTGACCGAGAGGACCTGACCGAAAGACGATGATGCGCAAAGCGCAACAGCGCTAGCGGCGAGGAACGTAAAGGCATTCACGCGACGGTTCATTGCAAGTCTCCTGGATCAAAAATTTGGGACTACCCAGGCAACTGGGTGGGCTATGGAACACACAATCAGCATGTGTGAGTTCTAAATGTGCCGACAGATCGCTGTGATGCAATTGTGCGGCTTCATCCGTGAATGATTTTTGCGTGCGAGAAAGTCAGGTGGTTACCCCGCTCTTCTGGGCGCAACATTATTGGTTAGATAGCGTGGCGAGTTCTTGGTTCAGCAGCCGCTGGGTCTGAGCAGCGTCAGACAGGGAAACCGGTGGATTGGCAGCGCCCGCGGAGATCGCGGTAAGTAGAGCTCTGACCTCGTGTTCGTAGCCGTTTCCCTGAGGAAAATCGACGCCAGCGACGATCGCTCGCTGAGAGCCGTTTTCGATCACGAGCAACTCGGGTTCGCGGCCAAGCCGGAAGTCAATGATTGCGCGTTCGCATTCGATGGTCGCAACCATCATGAATGCAAAGGCGGGGTCGTCCATCCACGCACCCTCAGCCTCGATGACCAGACCGCTTTCGTAGCGATATCGGGCCTCGACATGCATGCGGTTGCCAGTCGCCTCCACCGCATCAGGTTCCCCGAAGGCGAAGCGCACGAAGTCGGCGTCGTGGATGTGTAGGTCGATAATCGCACCGCCGGAGCGGGCGGTGTCGAGGTAGAAGGCTTGGCTCCAAGACGGCCGCGCTCCCATCCGGCGAAACGACGCCCGCCGCGCCGCGCCAAACTGGTTCGACTTCACCGCGTTCGCCATCCAAGTCCACGCCGGCCAGAAGCGCATGCAGTGGGCGGGCATCGCCAACACGCCGGCGGCGGTGGCTTCGCGGCCGAGGGCCTCGATCTCGTCGGGGTCGAGCGCGGTCGGCTTCTCGATAAGGACATGCTTGCCAGCGGCAATGGCGGCGCGCGCCAGTTTCACATGGCTATCGGTCGGCGTGCAGATCGAGACGAGCTCGATGTCAGGTCGAGCCAGAAGCGCATCGAATGAAGGCTCGTGCGGAATTGAGTTGAGCAGCGCGTCATTGCCGCCAGCGGTAACGAGGTTCCCCGCCGAGGCCGGTCGCATGTGAGGATCGCACAGCGCGAGAACGCGGGCGCTGGCTGGATCGTTGGCGCACGCGGCGTAGGCGCCGAGATGCGTGCGGCCCATGAAGCCAAGTCCGACGATGCCAACGCCGATGGGCTTCTTGTTCACGCTTGCGGCGTGAAGGTCACGCCGCTCTCCATATAGAAGTTTACGAAATCGCCCGCGGCGAACTCGCGCGCGGATTGGTCTGGCTGCAGCGTGATCCACATCGGAATGGCCGCCTGAAGCAGAACACGGTTGGCGCTGGCATCGATGGTGCGAATGCGTCCCTGCACGATGCGCGGATGGCCATCAGTTGGCTCAATGAACTCGCCGCCAGCGTGGGCGCGGTTGAACTTCAGCGCGCAGCCCGACACCGTTCCCGCGATGCGCTTACCGATGGCCACGGTGGTCGGGCCCGCGGCCTTCAGGTGCAGGGTGTATCCGGTGCCAGGAACCGAAAGCACCAAGCCGTCCGCGTTTGCGCGTTCGAGGCGTGCGTTGCAGACAGCCGGATCGCTTGAAATCATCGAGTCGCTCATGGCGCGGGAAGATACACGCTTCCACGCGCGCCGTACCATCCGACCCCGTGCTGCTTCTGATCGACAACTACGACTCGTTCACCTTCAACCTGGTGCAACGCTTTGGCGAGATCGATCGCGCGCTCGAGGTTCGGGTCGTGCGCAACGACGCAATCACCGCGGTTGAAGCCGAAGCGCTGCGTCCGAGCTACCTGGTTATTTCGCCGGGGCCGTGCACACCAAAGGAGGCGGGGGTCAGTGGCGAGCTCATCATGCGGTTGCGCGGGCGCGTGCCGATTCTCGGCGTTTGCCTCGGCCACCAGACCATCGGCGATTGCCACGGCATGGTCGTTCACCGCAGCGACGAGCCCGTGCACGGCAAGACCTCGGAGATTCACCACGACGGGCGCGGACTCTTCGACGGCATGTCGAACCCGTTCATCGCCACGCGCTACCACTCGCTGGTCGTCGATCCCACCACCGTTCATCCTGATTTCGAGGTGTCGGCGTGGACGGCAAAAAACGAGGTCATGGGACTGCGCTGGAAGGCGCCCGCAAAGGCCGCGCCGCTTGAGGGCGTGCAGTTTCACCCCGAGAGCTTTTTGACCATCGAGGGGCCAAGGCTGCTGGCGAACTTTCTACGGATGCGCTGAGCGCGCCGCGAGACGCTCTTGATCGACGCGACTAGCGCAGGCTGCTGCGGACGAAATCCGCGCGCGGACCACGATCGTCACGGCCGTTGCCGAGCGCGCAACCAGTCGCGCGTGAAAGATGCGCGGGCTGCACCTGGAGCAGCAGCTGGTTGATCAGACCGAGCGAGACTCCCTCGATGCGACCAAGCGCAACGCCGAGGCGAACGCGGGCGAGAAACTTAATCGACTCTTCGAGCGAGAGCTGGCGGCAGGCGCGCAGTACGCCCAGCGCGCGATGCACTCGGTCGTCGAGCGCAGTCGGGTCACGCTCGATGAGCGCGCGGCGCGCGGCGCGTTCATACTCGACGAACTGCGGAACGATCGAACCGGCGAATTGCTCGACGATGTCCTGTTCGCTGCGGCCAAGCGTGGTTTGGTTGGACACCTGATAGAAGTCGCCGAGCGCCTCGGTGCCTTCACCGTGGAAGCCGCGGATCGCCAGCTGCAGTTCACGCGCGGCGCGCTGCACCTTCTCCAACTCCTGCACAAGCGCGAGCGCCGGCAGGTGCAGCATCGCGCTCACGCGAATGCCGGTACCGACATTGGTCGTGCAGGCGGTGAGGTAGCCAAAACGCGGGTGAAACGCATATTCAAGCGAGCGCTCGACCGAACTGTCGAGCACGAGCATGCGGTTGGACAACTCGCGCAATTGCATTCCCGGCGCAAGCATCTGCAGCCGAAGATGGTCTTCCTCGTTCACCATGACGCTGGTTGATTCGTCGGCGCTGATCGCCACGCAGCGCGGATGGGGCGACTCGACGAACGGACGCGAGATCAGGTTGCGTTCAAAGAGCAGCAGCCGATCGACCGGAGTCGTGCCTTGCACATTGACCCAACGCACGCCCGATTCAAACGGCCCGCCCAGCCGCGCCGACTGCACGCGATGCACGACATCGCTCAGTTGATCGGGCGAGCAACGATTGACGAAGTGAAATCCAACGAGGTTGCGGGCCAAGCGCACTCGGCTCGAGAGCACGCAGTCCGCCATCGGCGCATCGCCGCCGACCAATCCATCGAGCGGTGAGGGATTGTCGCCGCTCATGCCTCTTCGCCTCCGCCAGCGATGGTGAGCATTTCGTCGCGGATTCGCGCGGCGCGTTCGTAGTCTTCGCGCGAAACCGCCTCGCGCAATTCGCGGGTGAGGCGGTTGCGCACGGCGGCGCGGTCGATCAGTTCGGCGGCGTGCCTAGGGTGGCGTCCCGCGTGGGTGGTCGCGCCATTCTGGGTTCGTTCGATGAGCACGCCGAGCTCTTCCTCAAGCGTGCGGTAGCAGTGCGGACAGCCAACCAGGCCAGTTTCACGCAGCGCCGCCATGGTCATTGCACAGGACGCGCAGGACTTGACGGTGCGGGTTGCGGCCGGGGTTGCCGTCGGATTTGATTTGTCCATCAACTTGCCAACCACCAGCGAAGCTCCGCCGATGTTGGGCAGGATGTAGCCCTGTTCGATCGCATGCTCGGCGCACAAGTGGACCTCGGACTTGATCCCCTCGCACATGATGGTCTCATGCACGACGGCGGGATTTGAGCAGCAGTCGCAGTGTGGTTGCATCGGGATTGGTCCGAATGGTAGGCGAGTCGCTCGCGGGCAACGATCAAACTGCGGTCAAGGCCGCCCGGACGCGCACGATTCCTTCAAGGATCGCCCGCACTTCGCTGAGCGGTTGGATGGTCGCGGAATCCGAGGTCGAGCGTCGAGGTTCGGGGTGGCATTCGAGAAAGATCGCGTCGACGCCGACGGTCACCGCCGCGCGCGCAAGTTGGGCGCAGCGGTCCGGCCGTCCGCCCGTCGAGGTCTTGTCGCCGCCGGGCAGCTGCGTCGAATGGGTGGCGTCGTAACAAGTCGGCGCGCCGAATTCACGGCCGAGTTCGATCATGTCGCCCAGTCCGATGAAGTCAGTCACCAGTCGGTTGTAGCCAAAGAAGGTGCCGCGCTCGGTGAGCATCATGCGGGTCGCGCCGCCCTCACGAAGCTTCTCGAGTGCGTTGCGCATTTCGGCAGGGGACATGAACTGGCCCTTCTTCACATTGACCGCCTTGCCGGTGGCGGCGGCGGCGGCGAGCAGATCAGTCTGGCGGCACAGAAAGGCGGGAATTTGCAAGATGTCGACGACCTTCGCCACCGCCTCAGCCTGATTCGGCTCGTGGATATCCGTGGTGGTGGGAACGCCAAGCCGCTCGCGCATGGCCGCCAACATGTCCAGTCCACGCGCGAGACCGGGCCCGCGCGGGCTCTTGATGCTCGAGCGGTTGGCTTTGTCGAAGCTGGCTTTGAAGACATACGAAAGTTTGAGGTCAGCGCAAATCGCCGCCATCGTGTCGCCGATCTGGCGGTTGGTCGCGTCATCTTCAAGTACGCAAGGGCCGGCGATCACCAGCAATTGCCGCTCAGGACCTGCAAAAAAGGCGTCGAGCGTCGAGATGGTGCCAGGACGGGAGGCGGAAGCGGAAGCGTTCGGCATAGCGCCGCAGTGTAAGGGGAGGCAGGGGCATTTCGATGGGGCGAAACAGGCTTCCCGCGACTCTGCCCTGCCAATTGTTCGGAACTTTACAGGGTTCGACAAAGACGGCCGCTCGACCTGCCGAAGTCGAATGGTCGGGGCGTCAGTTCGCCCCTTCGTTCGCCCCTGCGTTCGCCGACGTGATCGCCGACTGCGCCCGCGCGCCTCTAGCAGCACCGCCATGGAACACCTTCCACTCGAGCCCGATGCCTTCGTCGCCCATGTGGTTGAGTTGCTCCGTCGGCAGTATCCCGCGCGCAACGCCACGGTCACCGGCCCGCTGCATGTCGTCTTCGACGGCCGGCATCTTGGCTTGGAAAACCTCTATCGCATGGTCTTGCGCGACCCGGGAAATGCGCAGGAGATCGTGGAAAATTATCTGGAGCGGCTCTTCGAGGGCGACCAAATTTCGAGCGCGCCGCTGCCGTTTTCGGTTGCCCGCGCCCGCATCATGCCGCGCATCCAGCCCGAGTCGATCTTTGAACAACTCGACCGCCAGCTCGTTGCCCATGTGCCGTTCGTGAACGGCACCGTCATCGTCTTTGTCATCGACCTGCCGCAGTTGACGGTGTCGATCACCACCGAGCAGATGGTCCGCTGGGGCCTGCAGCCCGACGATTTGGACGCGATCGCGCGGGAGAACCTCGCGCGCTACAAGCCCGATCTCGAGGTGCGCATGATCGATTCGCACGATGGCGGCCGCGCCGCGATCGTTGCGCAGCAGGATGGCTACGACGCCGCGCGGCTTCTGCTCTCGACGCTGCATGGTCGGCTGGCCAAGGAAATGAAGGGCGACTTCTATGTTGCAACGCCCGCGCGCGACACCTTCATCGCCTTGAGCGTTGGGCCGAACAAATTCGTCGATCGGCTTCGCCAGCGCATCGACGAGGACTACCGCCGGCTTCCCTATCCGATCACCAGCGAGCTCTTCTATGTCACTCGTGACGGCGTCGCTGGAACCGCGGCGGCTTGAACGCGCTCACTTCTCCGCAAGCAGAAGCTTGATCGCGTCCTCGAGTGAAACGCTCGCGACATCGGCACCACGCAGGCGTCCCGCGCGATCGATCAGGTAGTAGTCGGGATATCCGTCCACACCGTAAGCCGTGTTCACTTCGTTCTTCGCATCGATGCACACCGGATAGGCGATGCCCTTCGAGCGAACGGTGTCGAGCATCTTCTCGCTGCCGTCGGACCTGCACACACCAATGACAACGAGGCCCTGATCGGCATACTTGCTCATGAGCGCGTTGGTGTTGGGAATCGCAGCGATGCATGGCCCGCACCAAGTCGCCCAGAAGTCCAGCACTACGACTTTGCCCTTCAATTGCGCGAGTGTTGATGCGCCGCCCATCGCTGGTTCAGTGTTGGTCCACCCAGTGACGGAAGTCATTTCGGGCGCGGTGGGGCACTGGTCAAACTTCGCCATTTTGCCGCGGCGCGCGCCATTTCCCTCGAGCATGGCGCGCGGCAAATTTTGCACGCGACCAGTGGTGCTTGGCGTGGGAGTTGCTTGATTTGTAGAAACTGGTGGTATTGAAACTGGTGGTGCTGAAGCGGGCTTCGCCAGATTCGGCGCAGGCGGTTGCTTGGCCGCGGCACCAGCGGGTGCAGGCTCGGCGAGCAACTTCTCCACGACCTTGCGAACAAACTGCGGTTGCAGGCCCACCGCGCGCAACATTCCAGCGCGGTCAATCACCGCATAAGTGGGCCAGAATCCAACATTCCACGCCTTCGCGCTCTTGCCAGCATCGTCGATGGCAAGCGGATTTGATACTCCCGCCGCCTTGGCCACCGTCTCCATGGTTTCGCTTCCACGCTGCGCGTCATGCACGCCGATCATCACGAGGCCCTTGGCGGAAAGTTGGCTGAGCATCGCCACATTTTCGGGAAGCGCCTTGCGGCACGGGCCGCACCAAGTCGCCCAGAAGTCGATCACGACGACATTGCCCGCGAGGGCGGCAAACACATCGCCCTTCTTGAGCGGAGCGATCTCGCTCTCTCGACCGACCCAACCGCGCACGGTCAAAGCCGGCGGCGCCTTGCCGGTCATCGACTTATGCGCGACGCCCGCATCTCCGATTCGCCAGAACCAGTCTTCGGGAAACTCATCAGCGGCGCGTGCCGTCGGTGCAGTGGTCACGCCTGCTGCGAGAGCTTGCGGCGCGAGTGCCAACGACGATAGTGCGGCGAGAACCGCGGCGATCGGTGCGTACATGGTGTGGCAAGGTACCTTCGATCGAGGGGGGCACGGTGGGGAGCACTGCTTTCCGAGCGATTCCTGCCAAGTCGCCCTGCGTTAGCATACGGACCCGCGCGGCCGCTGCCGTGCGTTCGATCGGCATCTCGAGGTAGTCAACCATGGCGAAGGACACTCGTACGAAGGACATCCGCCCTCAGTCAACCGGCCCGTTGGGCGTTGGACTGATCGGAACTAAGTTCATGGGCCGCGCTCATTCGACGGCATGGGGAAAGTGCGCGCAGTTCTTTGACCTCAAGCGCGCGCCCGCGCTGCGCATGGTCGCGGGGCGAAATCCCGAGGAAACCTGCACTTTCGCAGCCAAATGGGGTTGGCAGGGATCCACGACCAATTGGAAGGATCTCTTATCGAATCCCGAAATCGAACTCGTCGATGTCTCGACGCCGAACCATCTCCACGCTGAGATGTCGATCGCGTGTCTCGAGGCGGGCAAGCATGTTGCTTGCGAGAAGCCGCTCGCGGGCACGCTTGCTGACGCGAAGAAGATGGTGCTCGCCGCTCGCGCTGCATCGAAAAAGGGCGCGCGCACCTTCGTTTGGTTCAACTATCGCCGCTGCCCGGCCGTCGCTCTCGCGCATCGGTTGGTGAAGGACGGGCGGCTCGGCCGCATTTTCCATGTGCGCGCCAGCTATCTCCAGGATTGGGGCGGACCCGACACGCCGCTTCTGTGGCGCTTTCAAGGCGAACTCGCGGGTTCGGGTGCGCACGGTGACCTCAACGCGCACATCATCGACATGGCGCGCTTCATCACTGGCGACGAGATCACCGAGGTCGTCGGTTCGATCGAGGAAACCTTCATCAAGGAGCGCGCATTCGTCGCCAACGCTGGCGGCGAGATTTCGGGCAAGGGCGCCAAGAACGCCGCTGCCGGAAAGAAGTCGGGCAAGTCGACCGTCGACGACGCCGTACTTTTTCTCGCGCGTTTCAAGCAAGGCGCCATCGCCAGCTTCGAGGCCTCGCGCCTGGCGACCGGCAATCAGAACCGCAACAACATCGAGATCAACGGCGAAAAGGGCTCGCTGAAGTTCGACTTCGAGCGCATGAACGAACTCGAGTGGTGGGATCACACCCTCGAGCCCAAGTTGCGCGGCTGGAGCCGAATCATGTGCACCGACTCCACCCATCCCTACGCCAGCCACTACTGGCCCGCGGCGCACCCCATCGGTTACGAGCACGGATTCGTAAGTCAGGCCGCCGACATCTGCGCGATGGTGGCTGGCGGCGCGCCCGTGGTGGCGATGCCCGATTTCGAGGATGCGTACAAGACCCAGTGCGTACTCGAAGCCGCGATCCGCAGCGCGCGCGAACGAAGGCCGGTTCCAATTCGCGAGCTGGACAAGTTTTAGCGGGCGCAGCTGCGGCTGCTTCCTTTGGTGCTTGTTGCGCGGGGTGTGATTGC
>QWPT01000068.1 GCA_003671075.1 Planctomycetota bacterium | reverse complement strand
TCCCGTGGCTGCAGTTCCCGGGGCCGTCCTGCCGATACCGCGGGAGCCGCGGAGCGGCGATTGAACTCGTGGAGGATCCACTCGTGCTTTTGAGCCTTGATTTACGAACATTCCGTGTGACCGCGACCCCATTCCTGGCGGCGTCGCTTGCCCTGGCCCTGTCCGTCGCGACCACCGTCCTGACCGGCTGCACCACCGTTCCCGAAACTGGCCGAACTCAGTTTGTGGTGCTCTCCGCAAGCGACGAGCGCGCTCTCGGCGCGGCCGCCTACACCGAACAGCTCGGTCAGGCCAAAACGATCAGCTCAGGCCCAGATTTCGACCGCGTTCAGCGGATCGGCAAGCGCATCGCAGGATCGAGCGAGCGCCGATACGGCAATGCGGTTGCGAACTTCGAATGGCAATTCGCCGTGATCGACACGCCCGAGGTCAACGCGTGGATGCTGCCTGGTGGAAAGAGTGCGGTCAACACCGGTCTTCTGCGGCTGGCGATCAGCGACGATGAACTTGCGGTGGTGATGGGGCACGAGGCTGCGCATGCGATCGCCCGCCACGGAGCCGAGCGGATTTCCCGCGGAATGGCGGCGCAGGTTGTGTTCGGCGTGGTGGCGGCGTCGGGCGAAGTTGATCCGCGCCTGGTGGAGGCGACGGCGACTGCGTATGGAGCGTTGGGCGAGACCGCGTTCAGTCGGCGTGAAGAGAACGAGGCCGATCGCATCGGTCTGCTCATCGCGGCCGATGCTGGTTACGACCCGCGCGCCGCAATCACGTTCTGGAAGAAGATGGCAAATACCGGCGCAAACAAGCCCCCAGAACTGCTCTCGACCCATCCGAGCGATCAGGCGCGGATTAAGAGTTTGGAGTCGCTCATGCCTGAGGCGGTGCGAGTTTACAACGCCGCCAAGGATCGACGGCCGGCGGGAAGCGCGTGAAGAAGTCTGTGAAAGCAACACCGAATGCGCCCGCTGCCAAATCACGCGCGGATGTTCGCACGACCGTTGTTGGCGATCGGCTCTCGGTTGAAATTGAAGGCGACTTGGTGCTGGAAACGGTGGGCGCGGTTCACGATGCGCTCTCCGCGCCGCTTGGTCGCGGACCGCGCGGGGTCACGCTCAAGTTGGCGGGTCTGCGCCGGGTGGATGCGTCGGGAGTGGCGATTGCGGTGCGGCTGTTTCGCTTCACCAAATCGCAGGGAATTCCCTTTGAAATCAGCGGGATCGACGGCGATCGCAAGTTACTCATCGACCTCGCTCTGCGCGGACAGGATCCGATTCCTGCGCCGGCGCCCATCGCAATGGTGCGCGCCGTTGGCATCGCAGCGCTTGAAGTCTGGACGCTGGTTGCGGATTTGCTGCGCTTTTGCGGCGAAGTTTCGATCATCGCGCTTCAGGTCATTCGCCGGCCCAAGTTGTTGCGTTGGTCCGACACCCTTTCGGCCATGGCCCGTCACGGAACCGATGCGGTTCCCGTGGTCGCGTTGCTCGGGTTGCTGATCGGCGCGATCATCGCGTTTCAGACCTACGACCCGATGGCGAAATTTGGCGCATCGCTGCAGGTTTCCGATGTGGTGGGCATTTCCATCGTGCGCGAACTCGGTCCGCTCATCACCGCGATCATCCTGGCCGGTCGCTCGGGAAGCGCGTTTGCCGCTGAAATCGGCACGATGAAGGTCACGCAAGAACTCGACGCGCTGCGAACCTTTGGCATCGATCCCGTGCGTTTCCTCGTGATTCCACGCATGCTGGCCACGGTGCTGGTGACGCCGTTGCTTTCGGTGTGGTGCTCCATACTCGGCGTTCTTGGCGGCTACTTCGTACTCGGGCCCAAGGGCATCACCTTTCTGCAGTATGTGTTTGAAGTGCGCAACGCGCTCACCGTCGGTGGATTCCTGCAAGGACTCGCCAAAGCTGCTGTGTTTGCGCTGCTCGTCTCGGGCATCGGTTGCCTGGCGGGACTTCGCACTGGGCAGGGGCCGGGAGCGGTGGGCGTGAGCACCACTCGCGCAGTCGTTTGTGGAATCGTGGCCATTGTCGTGGCTGACAGCGTGCTCGGCGCCTTCTTCTACGCGTTGGGAATCTGAACGATGCCGAGTTCCGACACCATCCATCCCACGCCGCCATCCGATCGCAAGGTCGCGATTGCGTTGCGCGGAGTGTCGATCGGTTACGGCTCGCGCGCGATTATCGAAGGCATCGACCTCGACATTTTTGAAGGCGAAATCCTGTTCATCGGCGGCGGCTCGGGCTGTGGGAAGACGACGCTGCTGAGTTCGCTGAACACGCTGCGCCCGCCGTTGACGGGCAGCATCGTGATCGATGGAATCGAGATTGCGGGCGCCGCAGAGGACACGTTGCAATCGGTGCGCCGACGATTTGGGATGATGTACCAGCTGGGCGCACTGTTCGGCGGCATGACATTGCTAGAGAATGTGCGGCTCCCGTTGGCTGAATTCACCACGCTTTCGCCCGCGGCGATGGATGATTTAGCGCGTTCCAAACTCGGACTCGTTGGCCTCGCTGCGCACGCGGATAAAAAGCCGAGCGAGATTTCGGGTGGCATGCAGAAGCGCGCGGCGATTGCGCGCGCGCTGGCGCTCGATCCTCCGATCATCTTTCTCGACGAACCGAGCGCGGGGCTCGATCCCGTGACGAGCGCGGATCTCGACGCACTCATCGTTGCCTTGAACCACATGCTCGGCACGACCTTTGTAGTCATATCGCACGAGCTTGCCAGCATTTTCTCCATTGGCCACCGCTTCGCCATGCTCGACGGCGTTCGCAAGCGACTTGTCGCACTCGGCTCGCCTACTCAACTGCGTGACAGCTCGGATGATGTTTGGGTCCGTCGTTTCTTGACTCGAACTCCCACTGGAGATTCATGATGCATAGCGTCTCACCATCTATCAACCCAGGACTCGCGCCATGAGCCCAGCCAACGAAGTCAAGGTCGGAGCATTCGTCATCACATCGTTCGTGCTGTTGTTTGGCGGCGTGATCGCGCTTGGTTCGGGCAAGCTGTTTCAGAAGACGCAGATCCTCGAGACATCGACGCGCGACTCGGTGGACGGGCTTCAGGTTGGAAGTCCAGTGAAGTACCGAGGTGTGCCGATCGGCGAGGTTTCGGCGATATCCTTCGAAGATCGCCTGTATCCGTACGAGGACGATGACGCGAACACCGTCGACGACGGCGAGCGCGACGGGAACAATCAGCGCGCGCAGCAGTTTGACTATGGAAGCCCAGTCGTCATCCGCATGGAGGTGCGCCTCGATATCTTCGGGCCGGAGAGATCCGAGCTTTTCACGAAGGACATCGAGCGCGGCGTTACCAAGGGCCTGCGTGCGCGTATGCGTTCGGCCGGACTGACGGGCGGACTGTTTGTCGAACTCGATATGGCGGACCCGACGGAGTACCCCGCGTATCCGCTTGCCTTCATTCCCGATTACCCGTTCGTTCCGAGCGCGCCGAGCCGGTTCAATGAAATGATCACGACGCTCGAACGCATTTCCAGCAGCCTCGGACATGTTGATTTCGAGGGCATTGGCGCGGGAATGAAGGGCGCGATCACCAGCATCAACCGCGTGCTCGACACTCGCGTCGACAAGCTGCTCGTCAACGCCGACGATTTTATCGCCGAACTCAGCGCCTCAAACAAGATGCTGCAGACGCTGATTTCCAATCCCAAGGTCGTCACCACTATCGACAATGCTGCGGAAATCACCACGGGCCTTCGCACCACGCTGCCCGCGGCGGTGCGCGAGTACGGTGAGTTCGGCGCAGAGCTCAACGGGCTGCTTTCTGGCGAGGAATACGAACTGCGTCGTCTGCTGTCGGCCTTGCGCGAAACCGCAGACAACCTCGAGGTTTTTAGCGATCGCGCGCGCCAGGATCCAACGCACATCCTCTTCTCGAAGCCGCCACGCAAACTCGCGCCTGGCGAGGCGGAGAAGTGAATTCGTACTTTGCAAAGGGAACATCGATGCGCATGAAGCCACTCATCCTCTCGCTCGCGCTGTCCGCGTCATTACTCGGCGGCTGCAATATGTTCGATCGCAACGCCCCGACCGCTTCCAACTATCTCCTTGCGCCGCCCGCGCAGGCGAAGGTTGAAGGTCCGTTGCTCGGCACTATTGTTGTTCGACCTGCGTCGGCGATTCGACCCTACGACAACAAGGGGTTCGTCTACAAGCTCGCCAACGGGCAGTGGCGAGTCGACGGATACAACGGATTTCTCGCGGGTCCTCCCGACATGATCGCCGACGCGTTGATGCGGGCGTGCGAAGTTTCGGGGCGATTTAATGTGGTCACCGGCAGCGGGCTGGCAACGCAGACCGATCTGGCCGCAGAGACGCTTGTCGAAGAGTTCTTCGTCGACTTCACTGATGTGTCTCGGCCGGTGGCGTTGGTGCGTTTGCGTACCTATGTCATCAACCGTCGCACCGGACGCAGCGAGGTTCTTGCCATGCTGATCGGTAGCGGCAGCGCGCCGCTGGCCAACGATTCGCCGGGCGCAGTTGCGGATGCACTTTCCGCCGCGACGGGCATTGCGATCGCGCAAGTGATCGCCGCGCTTCCCGCTGATCCCGCGGTATTCGCGGGCGCGGGAGGTTAGTTTGCGGACATTGCGGGATCACCGAAGGCGGATGCTGTTCGAATCCGCCATGAAACCCGCGCAAATGAGGGGCGAAGCGTTTACGCTCCACCTCCAATGTCGACTGGTTCGTTCCATCGCCCTGCGACCGCTGACGACTCATTGAGTGTTGTCCAACGGTCTGCGATCGCCCTTGCGGCGCGCATCGAAGCGACGCAGCTTCCCGGGGTCGGACGCTTCGTGCGCATCGAGTCCGAGGTCGAGCCAACCGACTTGCTGCAGTGGCTGCGCAGTGCGCCTGCGGGTGACCGCCGTTACTTCCGCGACCGAAGTGCGAAGTTTGAGATCGCTTCGGTGGGAATCGCGGCCGCGTGCACATTTGGCGAGCACGTCGATTGGCAGCAGGATGTCGTTGCAGCTTCATCGGAGCGGGCGAGCGCGTGGTTCGTCTCGCTTCCCTTTGACGCCGTGCGCATGCGTGATGGCGCGTGGAAACGATTTTGCCAGCATTCCTGCGTGCTTCCTGAGTTTGAGTTGCGTCGTCATGGCGAGCAGCACGCGTTAGCGGTGCATCTGACTGCGTCGACCGATCGCGCGGCGCTTGCGGCGCGGATGCGGCAGATCGCGCGCAACGCCGGTTCGGGCGCAACGGCGTGCGTGGTGGAGCCTGCGCTCGTTCGGCAGCCCGACGGTACCGCTGAGGCGGATTGGTCGCGGGCGGTGAACGCGGCGCTCGAGCGGATTCGCACGGGCGCCATGCGCAAGATCGTGCTGGCACGCACTCGGCGTTACATCGCCAGCGGTGCGCTTGATCCAGTGGCGGTGCTCACGCGGCTTGCTTCGCGCGAGGCGCGCGGCTTTCGCTTTCTGGTCGAGGCTGGCGAAGGCCATGCGTTCCTCGGCGTTACGCCTGAGCGGCTGGTTTCGCGCAGTGGCCGCGTTGCCCGCAGCGAAGCGGTTGCAGGAACGCGACCGCGTGGCGTTGATGGCGTGGCGGATCGGCTGCTCGGCGAATCACTGCTGGCAAGCGCGAAAGATCGTCGCGAGCATGACTTGGTTGTGGAGCGCGTGCGTGATGCGCTCGCTGGTTGCTCGACGAGTTTGCGCACTGAATCCGAGCCGCGCCTGCTGCGTCTGGCCTATGTCCAGCATTTGGCGCTGCGCGTGCAGGGTGATCTTCGTGTTGGCGTGAGCGACCGCGACCTCGTGAACGCGCTGCATCCGACGCCTGCCGTTGCCGGCGCGCCCGTGGCCGAGGCGATCGTGGCGCTGCGCGACTTTGAGCCGTTTGACCGCGGGCTTTACTCCGGGCCGATCGGCGTGGTTTCGCGCGACGGGGCCGAAATCGCGGTGGCGATTCGTTCAGCACGCATCGAGGGCAATGCGTTGACCGCCTTCGCCGGCGCGGGCATCGTCGAAGGCTCCGACCCCGCTGAGGAATGGCGGGAAACCGGCCATAAACTGCTCGCTTTCGAGCGGCTCGCCACCTGATACCTTTTGCCAGCGATGGTCGACGCACCGAACATCAACCTTGCGTGGACCATGCTCGCGGCCGAAGAGTGCGCGCGGCTCGGGGTGCAGCACGCCGTCATCTGCCCAGGTTCACGAAGTGCGCCGCTCACCGTGGCATTTGCGCGTCATGGCCGGATCAAGATCCACATTGCCCACGATGAGCGCGGCGCTGCGTTCATGGCGCTGGGAATCGCCAAGTCGTCGGGAGTGCCGGCGGTGCTGGTGATGACGAGCGGAACCGCGGTGGCCAACGCGCTTCCCGCTGTGGTCGAAGCGCGCCTGACGCGCACGCCGATGTTGGTGTTCGCGGCCGATCGTCCGCCCGAATTGCGCGATTGCGGCGCAAATCAAGCGATTGCGCAGGCACAGCTCCTCGACAGCGCCGCGCGTTGGTCGTTCGATCTGCCCTGTCCATCCACCGAGATTCCTGCGGAATTCGTGCTGTCGACCGTCGACGAGGCATTTGCGCGCGCGTGCGGACATGGTGGCGCCCAGGGCGGCGCGGTGCATCTCAACTGGCAGTTTCGCGAGCCACTCGCGCCCGACGCCCGCGCGTGGGATGTGGGTTGGCTCTGGTCGATTGTTCGTTGGACCAAGGGCCGCGCGCCGTGGCGCATGGCGATGGCACCGCTTGCCAACGCAGTCGACATCGATGGCGCGCTTGTGATCGCTGGACGCTGCGATTCGGTGGCAACGCGCTCATTGGCGAAGTGGCGTGGCACGCTGCTCGCCGATATCAGCAGCGGTCTCGCGCGCGCGGGAACGGTCGGCGCCGACATGGTGTTGCGCGCGGCGCTTGAGGGCGAGCTGCGCAATCCGATGCGCGCGAGCAACATGCAATTGCGCGCGGCGCTTCGCCCCGATGCGCTCGCCATCGTTGGCGACGCGCTTCTTTCCAAGCGTCTCAACGCGTGGATCGCGCAGCAGCAATGCGGGGTGACGCTGTTTGGCGCGGGTGATCCGCGCATCGATCCATCGCATCGCGCCGATGCGGTGTACGCGGGTTCGGTTGAATTTTCCGCAGCAAAGGGCCTCAAGCCGCACGCGGGATGGAAGCGCGCGCTTGCCTGCGCAACCGGCGCGGCCATCAAAGCGATCGAAGCCGAGCGCGTGCTGTGCGAACCAACCGCGATCAGCGATGCAACGGCGGCGTGCGCAGCGCTTGATCAGGGCACCATCTTCTACGGCTCTTCGATGCCGATTCGCGACGCAGATTTTCTGGCGCTGCACGCACCGAATGGCTGGAAAACTGCGGCAAATCGTGGAGCGAGCGGTATCGACGGTCTGATCGCCTCAGCCACCGGCCACGCGATCTCCACCGGCAAACCTGTGCTTGCGTTTGTGGGCGATGTGAGCGCGCTGCACGATCTCAACAGTCTTCAGTTGGCGGCGCAGGTTGAAACGCCACTGGTCATTGTTGTGCTCAACAATGATGGCGGCGGGATCTTTCGCTACTTGCCCATCGCCAAGCACGACGATGTGTTCGAGCGGTGTTTCACCACGCCGCACGGCCGCGTGTTTGCGCCGATGGCGAAGGCGTTTGCAATCGCCAGCGAGTCGCCGACGACGCGCGCAGCGATTTCGAAGTCGGTTGCCAAGGCGTTGGAGCGCGGCGGGGCAACGCTGATCGAGGTCGTGTGCACCAGTGAGGCGAGCGAAGCGGCGCGCACCCGCGTTTCGATGTCCGCGGTGGACGCTCTGGCGAGGGAGTTCCGCTGATGGCGGCGGCGCGGGTGACGCTTGTGCACGGTTTTCTTGGTTCGCCCGCTGACTGGGCCGATGTGCTGGCAAACCTGGCGGCGGGAATCGCCTGCGATTGCGTGGCGTTGGCTGATCTCGGTTGCGCATCGGTCGACGAAGCGTCCGCGCAACTCGCGGCGCGGCTCGAGCGTTCGCCGTGCGATCTGCTGGTGGGCTACTCGCTGGGCGGACGGATTGCGCTTGAGCTTGCGGCATCGCGGCCGGAACTTGTTCCACGACTGGCGCTGTTTGCGGCAGGAATGGGCATCGAAGACGCCAACGAGCGAGCGGTGCGCGCGAGCGAAGATGACCGCCGCGCCGAGGATCTGCGCGTCCACGGTCTCGAGCGCTTCATCGACGCGTGGTACGCCATGCCGCTGTTCGCCGATTTTCGTGGGTGTCCTGCCTTTGCGGCCACGCGCGCGCGTCGACTGGCGGGCAACGCCGAATTCTGGGCGCGTTGCGTTTCCGGTTGTTCGGCGGGCCGTACCCGTCCGCGTTGGGACGCGCTCCCCGCGCTCGCGTCGCGCACCGTGCTGGTCGTGGGCGAACGCGACGAGCGATATGCTGCCGCGTCCGAACGGGCTCGGCGTATTGCGCCCGAACTTCGTGTCGAGACTGTTTTCGCTTCGGGCCACGCGCTTCCGCTTGAATCACCAGCGCGCTGCGCACGCATTATCGAAGAGGCGCTTTGCTTGCCGATTCGAACTACATCACGAGATTTCGCATGACCACCGCCTCCAAGCCAACCACGCCAGCCAAGCCGACCACCGAGACCGATGAGAAGATCCGCCCCGCGCTCGATTGGAAGCCGGTTGCGATGGCTAGTGATTTTGGCGAGGTGAAGTACCACAAGGCGGCGAACGACAAGGGGCCGGGTGCGATCGCCAAGATCACCATCAATCGCCCTGAGGTGCGCAATTCGTTTACGCCTCGCACCGTCGAGGAAATGCGGGCGGCGCTGGTCGACGCCAAAAACGACCGCGAAATCGGCGTCGTCATTCTTACTGGCGAAGGTGAGCGCGCGTTCTGTGCTGGTGGCGATCAGCGCGTGCGTGGCCACGCGGGCTACCGCTCGGAGGACGGCGACGAAATGCTCAATGTGCTTGATTTCCAGCGGGAAATTCGCACTTGTCCCAAGCCGGTCGTTGCGATGGTCGCGGGCTGGTCGATCGGCGGCGGCCACGTGTTGCACATGATGTGCGATCTCACCATCGCTGCGGAAAATGCGCGGTTCGGTCAAGTCGGTCCGCGCATGGGCAGTTTCGACGGTGGTTACGGCGCGAGTTACATGGCGCGCATCATCGGTCAGAAGCGCGCGCGCGAAATGTGGTTCCTTTGCCGCAGTTACTCGGCGCAGGAAGCGCTCGACATGGGGCTCATCAATATCGTGGTGCCCGTGCGCGAGCTCGAGGAAGTCACCGTGCAGTGGTGCCGCGAAATGCTGGCGAATTCGCCGACTGCGCTTCGTGCGCTCAAGGCCGCGCTCAACGCCGACTGCGATGGTCAGGCGGGGCTGCAAGAGCTTTCTGGCCTTGCCACGATGCTCTACTACATGACCGATGAAGCGAAGGAAGGCAAGAACGCGCAGCTGGAGAAGCGTGCGGCGGACTTCCGGAAGTTCGCGCCGTGAATGTCTGGGTTTCCGCTCTTCGACCCAAGACGCTGGGTGCTTCGTTGTGCCCGGTGCTGATGGGCGGTGCGCTGGCCTGGCGTGATGGCGTGTTCGCCTGGACACCCGTGCTTGCCGCGTTTTCGGGCGCGTGTTTGCTGCAGATCGCCAGCAATTTTGCCAATGATCTTTTCGATGGACGGCGCGGCACCGACTCGGGTGTCGGCGCGAACGCGCGACTTGGTCCGCCGCGCGCGGTGGGAAGCGGTGCCGTTTCGCAGCGCGCAATGGCAATGGCGCTCGTGCTTGCGTTGGTGTTGGCGGTGATTCCCGCGAGCTATCTCACTGTGCACGCCGGCGCGGTGTTCGCGGTGATCGGCGTGCTCGGCGCGATCTGCGCTGTGCTGTACACCGCAGGTCCAGCGCCGCTTGGCTACATCGGCCTCGGTGATTTCTTCGTGTTCGCTTTCTTTGGTCCGATCGCAGTTGCCGGAACGCGCGCTGCTTGCGACGGCGCGTGGACATCGGCGGCGTTTGCGAGCGGTATTGCGCCAGGCGCGATCGCTGTGGCGTTGCTCGCGACCAACAATCTGCGCGACCGCATCGGCGACGCCGCACACGGAAAGCGCACGCTGGTGGTGCGCCTGGGCGAAGGCTTCGGTCGCGCGCAAATCGTGGCATGTCACGCGCTGGCCATTCTGGTTCCGTTGGTGGCGATCCTCTTCTTCGGCGTGCCCCGTGGTGCGCTTACCGCGTCGATGTTGGCGATTCTGCTTGCGCCCATCTCGATGTCGATCATCCTCGGCCGCGATGGTGCGGCACTCAACAAGAGCCTCGCGGGATTTGGCGCGATGCTGTATTTCTACGGCGTCGCCTTCGCGGTCGGCGTCTATCTGGGCGGAGTTGCAGCATGAATGAAACGACTGATCCAATCGTCCGAGTGAGCTTTGAAATCCAGCCGTTTGCCCGGCGCTTCGTCGGTTGTGCCGAGCGCGAGGTTGCATTCGTGCGCGTGGAGGACGAGATGACTGCGCGGGCGGGGTTTGGCGAATGCGCGCCGCTTGCAGGCTTGCACGGAGAATCGCTGTCGGACGCGATGTCGGACTTGGAAGACTTTCTCGATGGCACTCGCGAGATCAGCGCGCTGGCACCAAGCTCGGCGTTCGCGGTGTCGTGCGCCCTCGCAACATCGGAGGGCTTCGGCGGACGCGCCGTTCCTGCCGCGCGGGTTGCAGCTTTCTTCGCAGGAACCGCCGATGAACTTGATGACAACGAGATTGCGCGCCTGGCCAGCGCGTCGGTGATCAAGCTGAAGATCGGACGCGCGGCGGTCGCGGACGAACGCCGGCTGCTCGAGCATGCGCTGGCGTCCTTTCCGAGCGCGCGCTTTCGGCTCGATGGAAATCGTGCGCTTTCGCTCGACGATTGTGTATCGCTGCTTCGCGGACTTGATGTCGCGCGATTTGAATATCTTGAGGAGCCGCTCGTTGATCCCTCCCAGCTGTCGACGCTGGCGAACTCGACGGGAATCGCTATCGCGCTCGACGAGAGCGTTGTCGATCGCAGCCCGGGCGCGCGTGCATTGCGTGCGCAACTTGCCCGCGATGGCGTGGTTTCGGCGTGGGTTCTGCGCATGAGCGCGATTGGCGCGCTTGATGATGTCTATGCGATGGCGGCCGATGCGGCCGAGCATCAGGCTGATGTCGTGCTCTCCACCGCGTACGAAAGTTCTTACACGCTGCGACTAGCGGTGCATGTTGCTGCTGCGATTCCCAACGCGCGCCGCGCCCACGGACTCGGGACTGCGCACTTGCTGGTGACCGATTCCTGCGCGCCGGCGTTGGTGCGCGATGGAAAGCTTGCGGGCGATCCGCTGCCGATTCCGCTCGCCGAGGCCTGGGAGTGAGTCACGGCGCGCTCATCGATCTCGAAGTTTCCGTTGGCGATGATCCAACGGCGCGGCTGGTCGAGGCGTGGGAGCGCGGAGAGCGGGTTCGGCTTGTTTCCAAGGGTATTGCTGCGAAGTCGGATGTCGTGCATGCGCTTGCCTTGCCGCGCGGCGCGTTTGATCGACTTCGATGTGCGCCTTCGGCAGGCGTTGTGATTGCCACCAGCGGATCGAGCGGATCGCCGCGCTTCATCGACATCGGGCTCGAAGCAATGTTGGCCAGTGCCACGCTGGGCGCGCGCGTGATTCCCTTTGGAGCAGGCGATGTGTGGCATTCCTCGCTTGCGCCCGCGCATATCGGTGGAGTCATGATCTTTGTGCGCGCGCTTGTTCTTGGTGGCGCAGTACGGGTGGGCGCGCAGCCGCGGCGTTGGTCGGATCTTGAGGGCGTGACCCATGTGTCGTTGGTTGGGGCACAGCTTGCGCGTTTGCTTGAGGATGAAGCCTCCGCGCCGCGCTCGCTCAAGGCCGTCATGCTCGGCGGCGGTCCGAGTGGGCAGGCCTTGCGTGACGCTGCGATTTTGCGGGGAATCCCGCTGTTTTCGAGCTACGGCCTGACCGAGACCAGCTCGCAGGTTGCGACGGGCGCGCTGCGCATCGGTGACGCGGCCACCCTCGCTGGTCCACCGATTGAAGGCATCGGCATCGCCATTGATCCGGTGAGCGGCGAAATTCTTGTGGATGGTCCTACGCTTGCGCGCGGTGAATTCGTCGACGGCCAATGGGTCGAGCTTTCTCGTCCGCTGCGCACGCGCGACACTGGATTTCTCGATGAAAGCGGCCGATTGCACATCATCGGCCGCCTCGACTCGATGTTCATTTCTGGAGGGCGCAACATTCATCCCGAGCAAATCGAGCGGGCGCTTGCTGCGTTGGCGGGCGTGCGCAGCGCATGCGTCGTTGGCGTTGCGCATGAGAAGTGGGGGAGGCGTCCCGTCGCGTTTATCGATGTTGCGGCGGGTTCTGCAGAGAAATCGCTGCGCAGCGTGCGGGAGCAATTGCGCGCCACTCTTGAGCCGCACCTCATTCCCGACGCGATCTATCGCATGCCCATCGATGAAGCCGCGAGCATGAAGCCATCGCGCGCGCGCCTTTCCAGTCGGTTGGCATCGGGCGAACGCTTTGACGCGATGGACTGAAATTCAGCCGATGCGGTTGGTGCGCGATTGAGTTTGCTCGAGCCACGCGCGAAACGCTTCGGGCAACTCGGTCGAGGCGCCCGCCTCAAGATCGATCGCAACTCGCTTGACCTTCGCACGAAGCGCCACTTCGCCATCGAGAAGAAAGTTCCAAACAAACGTGTATCCGCTGCGCCCGATCTCGACGCCCATGAGACGCGCGGTGAGTCGATCGCCAGTTCGCACGGGACGGAGGTAGTCCGCATCGCAGTGCACGATGGGCGTGGGTTTGAGGCGCCCGTCGAGCATCGCGCGCACACTGAATCCACCGAGCTCGAGCCAGCGCTCGAAGAGTTCCTGCTCGATCTCGAACAGCTTCGGATAGAAGATCACGCCCGCCGCGTCGGTGTGGGCAAGTCGAACGACGATGTGTTCGCTGAAGTCCGCGATATTCATGGCGCAAGGATACGGGCGAGCGTCATGATCTTCCGCAACCATTCGATCTGGTGTACAACTCGCGTTCACCTCTTTCCTGGAGCTCCATATGCGCTGCCCGCTTTGCACGATCCTCGGTGTTTCCGCCCTTCTCGCCATTCCCGCCTTTCTGATCGCTGCCACGCCGATGCAGAAGGCGCCGGCGCCTGCTGCTGTGCCCGCCGCTGCGGCTGGCGAAAAGGAGTGGAAGGTCCACGATCGCGACCGCCCACAGCCGGCGATGGTGACCGCGGGAAATCACGGCGGCGCTCCGAGCGACGCGACGGCGCTCTTTGATGGCAAGGACATGTCGCAGTGGACGGGTGGCGACAATCAGGTCAAGTGGGCCGTGAAGGACGGCATCGTCCAGATCACTCCAGGCTCTGGCGACATCCGCACCAAGGACAGCTTCGGCTCTTGCCAACTCCATATCGAGTGGATGGTTCCCGAGACTTGCCAATGCAAAGATCAGCACGGCTGCAACAGCGGCGTGTTCTTCATGGATCAGTATGAACTGCAGATTCTCGGATCCAATCCGAACAAGACCTATGTCGACGGCATGGCTGGCGCGATGTATGGCCAGTACCCGCCGCTGGTCAATCCATGCCGACCCAACGGCCAGTGGAACACCTACGACGTGGTGTTTCACGCACCGATCTTCGCCAAGGACGGCACGGTGACCAAGGTCGGCACCATGACCGTGCTCTTCAACGGCATCCTGGTGCAGGACCACTCCGAAATCTGGGGTTCCACCGCCCACGGCGCCAAGGCGCATTACACCGCGCATGCCGACAAGCTTCCCATCCACATCCAGGATCACGGCGACGCGCTGTGCTTTCGCAACATTTGGATTCGTCCGCTGGCGAACTGAGTGGACGATCTAGGACGAGCTAGAACGGGGCCGAACGAAGAACGGGGCTGGAGGTTCGATGGGTTTCTATTTCCGAAAGTCGATGAACCTCGGTCCGTTCCGCGTGAATCTCTCGCGTGGAGGTGTTGGTTGGTCGGTCGGGGCTCCGGGCTTGCGCGTCGGTCAGACCCCGCGCAAGCGACGCTACACGACCCTCTCCGTTCCAGGAACGGGGCTCGGCTACCGAAATTCAAAGGGTTGCGCGCTTGTGTTTCTCGTCGGCCTCGTCGGCGCGTTGTTGGTCTTGGTTGCGGCTAGAAGCACAGGAGTTCTCCTTTGAGCATCATCGATTCGCTGCGCTGGAAGCGCACTCTTCGTACCGCCTCCAGCGAGCGCCTGCTCGCGCTGGTCGGTGATCGTGACGCAGTTGCCGTCGACTTGCATTTCCTTCCCGACGGCAGCGCGACCGGCACGGTCACCGTGCTCGACGGATCGGGGATCAAGGCCGAGGACTTGCCCGCGTTGCTTGCGCGCATCGATGATGATTTCCTTCCGGGCATCGACCTCGACGATGGCGGCGTGACTTTCACCGTCGTCTTCGCGCGCGGCGCCGAGAGTTTCGAGAGCGCGCGCAGTTGAGGGCATGAACGCATCGGTGCGATTGAAGGCGCGCGCCGACGCTTGCCGATAACCGCGGCATGAATCAGATCATGCGGTTTGCGGCCATGTTCTTTGTGCTCGTTGCCATCGGCTGCTCCTCGCAGCGTGCCTCGACCAGCTTCAAGGCAGACGAGGTCCCTGGCACCTGGTCGCTGACCGACGACGAGAATTGCACTTTCGATGTGCGCC
>QWPT01000067.1 GCA_003671075.1 Planctomycetota bacterium | reverse complement strand
TTTTTTGCGTACATGGAGGTGACTCGCGCTGCGCTCGGTCTCGCAAATCGAACGTGCTATCCTCTCGACCCCCATGAAGATCCACGAGTATCAAGCCCGTCAGCTGCTCGCCGAGGCGGGCATCGCCGTTCCCGCTTTCGCCGTTGCCGAATCCGTTCCGAGCGCAGTAGCGCAAGCGAAGAAACTCTTCGACGCCGGGATCAAGGAAATCGTGATCAAGGCACAGGTGCATGCGGGTGGCCGCGGCAAGGCGGGCTTCGTCAAGCTCGTGTCCAACCTGAAGGACGCGGAGGACGCCGCGAGCTTCATGTTCTCCAACAAAATGGTCTCCTACCAGACTGGCCCCGAGGGACTGGTCGTCAGCAAGCTTCTCATCGCCGCCGCTGAGACGATTGAGAAGGAGTACTACCTCGCCATCACCATCGACCGCAGTCGCCGCACCGCGACCGTCATCGCGAGCGCCGAAGGTGGCGTTGAGATCGAGGTTGTTGCGGAGAAGAACCCTGCCGCGATCATCAAGGTGCCGATGCATCCGATCCTTGGCCTGCAGGCGTTTCAGGCTCGCGAGTTAGCGTTCCAACTTGGATTCACGGGCAAGCAGGTCGGACAGGCCGCTGACATCATGATGAAGCTCGCCAAGGCTTTCCGTGATACCGATGCGAGCCTCGTCGAGATCAACCCGCTGGTGGTCACGCCCGCCGATGCGAAGAACCCCGATGGTCGCGTGCTCGCGCTCGATGCGAAGTTTCAGTTCGACGACAACGCGCTGTTCCGCCATCCCGAACTGTCGAAGCTCTTCGATCCGACCGAGGAAAACCCTGCGGAATTGCGCGCGTTGGAGTTTGGTCTGAGCTATGTCGCGCTCGATGGCAACATCGGATGCCTGGTGAACGGCGCTGGATTGGCGATGTCCACCATGGACATTGTGAAACTCCACGGCGGCGAGCCTGCGAACTTCCTCGATGTCGGCGGCAGCGCGAGCGAAGAAGCGGTCACCGAAGCGTTCCGCATCATCCTGAGCGATCCCGCGGTCAAGGGCATTTTGGTGAACATCTTCGGTGGAATCATGCAGTGCGACAAGATTGCGCGCGCGATTGTGACCAGCGCGAAGAATGTCGGCTTCAAGGTTCCGCTGGTCGTACGCCTTGAAGGCACCAATGTCGCTGCGGCGCGCAAGATTCTCGCCGAAGCGCAAGCGGAAATTCCTGCGATGCAAACGGCAACCGATCTCACCGACGCGGCCACGCGCATCGTGGCCGCCGTGCGCGCCGCTACCGATAGCCACGCCGCAATGGCGACCCGCTGATCGATGCCCGCGCGAACCCTCGTTCTCTTTGATATCGATGGCACGCTCCTGCGCTCCGAAGGCGCGGGCGTTCGCGCGATGTTGCGCGCATTCACCGACATTCACGGCGACCTGGGCTTCAACTTCGAAGGAATGGAGATCGCGGGCGCGCTTGATGCGGTTCTGTTCGGCCGCATGATGGCCAAGCATGGGCTCGTGGGCGACGAGGATGCACACTCGCGATTTCTCGGCGCATACCGCGACGAACTCGAGCGCACCCTCACGCCTGATCGTGTGCGGCGGATGGCGGGTGCGGGCGAACTGGCGGTCGCGCTTTCTGCCCGCGGCGCCGCCACCGGCCTGCTCACCGGCAACTACCAGTCGACTGCGTTCATCAAGATCAAGGCCGCAGGGATCGACCCCACCCACTTTCCCTTTGGCGCCTATGGCACCGACGGCCCGACGCGCCGCCACCTCACCCCAGTCGCCATTGCCCGCGCGGGCGCGCACCACGGGCGGGCGTTCGACCCGATGCTGGTGACGATCATTGGCGACACGCCGCTTGATGTCGATTGCGCCAAGGCCCACGGCTGCCGCGCAATAGGCGTGGCGACTGGGCCCTACAGCGTCGACCAGCTGCGCGATGCCGGCGCGGATCTCGCCGTCGCCGATCTCTCTGATACAGCGATGCTGCTCCAGTGGATTCTCCGATAGCGGCGTGGTCCGACCGGGCTGGGCCGTGATCCACTGGGCTGGGCCGTGATCCACCGGGCTGGCCACCGCTGTGGACAATCTGATTTCCGCCGCGCTGGCGGTGCAACGGAACGCCGACTCGGTCACAATGGATTGCGATGTCCACTTTCTCCGCATTCTGCAGTGATTTCTACATCAACCAGAAGCTCGGTCTGAAGCTCGATCTTCCCGAGCGCCGCGAAACCGTGCTCGATCTCTTTGACCGAGTTCGAAAGTCATTTCCCAGGCTCTCGCACTTTCAACGCTACGACACCGAGGTTGCGCTCGAGAGCAACAGCGCCGATCGCGACTGGCAGTGGGTCGCGCTGCGGCAGACTTCGATTCGCTCTGGGCATGTGAATCCAGCGTCGATCGCCGACGCCTACCACTTCCACAAGACCATCCTCGAAGTCGCGCCTTACTTCCTCTCCATTTCGCCGCTCGACATCGACATGCTTGAAGTCGTGTTCGGCTTCGACTTCGAGACCGAGCACGACAAAGACTCGGTGGTGTTCGATGCGCTGCTGGCTGGCACGCCGTTGGCGAACCTCGTCGACCCGGGCTTTGAGCGGGTGAGCGAGGCGCAACCGGCCATGGCCATCACGCTCGGCGAGCGCGGCGAAATGCAGGCGGTGTTTGAGGTGCGCACCCGGCCGCGCGTGCCGATGGCAGGCGATCGCGGCGGCGATCCGATTTCAGTCTTCCTCACCGTGCGCCGATTTGGTCCGATCGCATCGCTCGACGAACTCAAGAGCGCGTTCGGCGCAGTGGTTGGTCACGCGGAGATGCTGGCCGAACAGCGCGTCATTCCCCACCTTGTTGTCCCGATCTACGAAACCCTGCAGGCGCGCGGCTAAGCGCGGCAACCCACCATGACGCCACTCGCCATCGCCGCCATCTTCCTATTGCAAGTTCCGCCAGCCGTCTCGGCGAAGGAGCTGGCTGCGACAAAGCAGGCGGCATACCTCGCCCAAACCGCGAGCGCCGCGCTGAACCATGATCTGGGCCTACTTCAGCGGCTCGACACGCCATTTCCTAGCGCAACTTCGTTTAGGGAAACGACCGCCGGCGAACTGATGAAGATCATTCGCGCCACCACCAAGTCCGCCATCGAGCTTGACACCCGCGTGGTCGGCGATTCGGGCGGATGGGAACTGAAGACGGTGAGCTGTGAGCCGACGACGGTGCGACAGGCGCTCGACGCGTTGGTAAGGGCGATCTCGCCGGAGTATGAGCGATTCGTGGTGGATGTTGCGGCGGGCATGCTCGTGATCACCGATGCGGCGGGCCAGCGCACGCTGAAGTGCCAGGCGCAGTACCCACTCGCGCAGATGCTCCCGAGACTAGGTGCGCAAGATGGCGCGCAAGATGGCGCGCAAGATGGCGCGCAAGATGGCGGTCACGACGAAATGGGCTCAACCATCGAACTCGCGCGCACTGAGCTGGAGAATTTCATCATGCTCACCCAGCACGATGATTGGAATGCCATGGGCGGCGACCTCGCGCGCATCGACTGGACCGGGTCGGTTGCGACCGTCGAGGCCACGCCCGCGATGCACTTCGATATTCGAAAGCGCCTCGCGCAACTTGAAGAGTCGCTGCCGAGCCTGAATCTGCAATGGGCGGTGCGGGTGGTCGAATTCACCGCCGCAACCAAGCCGAGCGAGATCGATGCGGCGGTTGCATCGCAGCAGGCGCTCGATGCGCTTGTTGCCAGCGGTGGTGCGAAAGTGCTTGCGGCGTCGACGATTCTGACGCCTGCGGGCGAAGTCGCCCAAGCGCGCATCGTCGAGGACAACCTCGAAAGCGTGATGCGCATCGAACCGATCTCGACCAAGAGCGGACGATCGTTCGTTGTGCGAACCACGGTGAAACCCGCGGGAGCCGTCGATGCGGCCGCTGCAACCAGCGAAATCTCTCTGCGCGCCATTCCTGGCGTGCGCGCCGCCGCCACGCTGCAGATCGGCGGCCGACGGCTGCTTGTCGATTGCATCGGCCTCTCCGAAGGCGCGCGGAAGCTGATGCAGCGCGAGAAGTAGCGCGAGAAATGCAGTTTGCGTTGATCGCGGCGAGCGATCCCGACCCACGATCCCGACTCGCGATCCCGAAAAACGATCACGCCGTCGTCACGAATGACGGCGGCGTAGATCGGCCGAATATTGTTCGAACGGTTTCAAGCGCTCATCAAGCGAGCGCCGTAGAAACCAATTAAATGCACTTGAAGTCGAGGTGAGTCGCGACGCTGGCGATGTCCTTCGACAACTGCGGGGTCACCTGGATGGTGAACGACTGGCCAGCGGCCACGCGCACCAGACGGGTGCAACGCACGCGGACCAACCACTCGCGACCGGCGCGGGGGCGCCACTCGTTGAGCTGGGTCATGCGCTTGTGCTGAAGCTTCTTCAGTGTGCGCTGCGCACTGCGCTCTAGGCGCATGAGGCGTTCGACGGTGCGGAACCCTCCCGCGGACTGCGGAACGGATTTGATGGTGAAGGTCACTGTGCCAGTGTTCGGAATCGTGCTCATGCAAGGCTCGCTTTAAAGAGTCGGGGAACATACACGAACGGCGCGCGGGCGGCAAGCCGCTTTCAGCGTGGCCGCTTATCGGGCGCCATAAAGGAGATAGATCCCCTGCGTTCCCTTACGTCCAAAGCCCGCCGCGACCAACGCTTCGTAGCGGGCAAGACAGAGGTCGACCAGCGGAAGCACTTGGTCGAGTTCAGCGGCTGCGTCGCGGGCAATGCGAAGGTCCTTGACCAAATGCTCGACGAAGAAGCCTGGTTCGAAGTCGCCGTTGAGCACGCGCGGCGCAAGAACATGGATCGACCAGGACGCTGCCGCCCCGCCGCCGACCGACGCGAGGACCTTTTGGCCGTCGAGACCAGCACCCGCAGCAAAATGAAGCGCCTCGCACATGCCGAGCGTGTTGGCGGCGACCAGGATTTGATTGACGATCTTGGTGCGCTGGCCACTGCCGGCGGCGCCTTGATGAACGATGGTCTTTCCCAACTTCTCCAACAGTGGCTTTGCTTGGAAAAAACAGCTTTCATCGCCACCAACCATGATGGAAAGCGCGGCATTGCGCGCGCCGACATCGCCGCCTGAAACTGGCGCGTCGAGCGCGGATGCGCCCAGCGCGTGCGCGGCGGCGGCAACCCGCACGGCAAAGCTCGGCGCCGATGTGGTGAAGTCGATCAGAACCTGCCCCGCCGTAACGGCCTTCAACACGCCGGCCTCGCCGAAGTAGACATCCTCAACCTCGTCGGGCATGCCCACGCTGGTGCAGACAAAGTCCGCGCCCCGAGCGGCGTCAGCGGCAGTTTGCGCCCACTCCGCGCCCGCATCGAGCAATGCGTGGGCCTTGGCGCGCGTGCGGGTGTGGATGCGCAGGCGGTGCCCGGCCCGCAGCAGATGCCCCGCCATCGAGGAACCCATGATGCCCGACCCAACCCAACCGATGCTCGCCGCTTGAACCATTTCGGACACGAGTGATTTCCTAAAAAGGGACGAACGCGAACTGAGCGGGAAACGATCGATGACGGATCGTCCGCCAACCTGCATCCGATGCGCGCGGCGCGGTATACCACGCCCCGTACCGTCCCGCGTCGAGCCTGTTCCCGTACCCTTCCAAGCCCATCCGATTCGGTCGGTCTGCAATCGGATGTTCTGAGGACCTTCAGCCTTCAACGAGCGACTGCAACTATGGCAACTGCATCACGAGACATCGCCGCCATCGAGCGCGAAGTAACCGAGAAGAGCCGCCCTTTCCGTCTGCTGCAAGACGAGATCCATCGGGTCATCGTCGGCCAGGACGACCTTGTGCACGGACTGCTGCTTGGGCTTCTCGCCAACGGACACATTCTGATCGAAGGCGTTCCTGGACTGGCCAAGACCACCGCGGTTTCGTGTCTGGCCAGCGGATTGCACACCGCCTTTCAACGCATTCAATTTACGCCCGACCTGTTGCCCGCCGACCTGGTGGGCACGATGGTCTACCGCCCAGGTGGCGGCGATTTCGTGGTGAAGAAGGGGCCGATCTTCACCAACATCGTTCTTGCCGACGAGATCAATCGCGCGCCGGCGAAGGTGCAATCGGCGCTGCTCGAAGCCATGCAGGAGCGACAGGTCACCATCGGCAGCGAAACCTATCCGCTGCCTGAACCGTTCCTCGTATTGGCAACGCAGAATCCGATCGAGCAAGAAGGAACCTATCCGCTGCCCGAGGCGCAGATCGACCGATTCATGCTCAAGCTCGTGGTGCGCTATCCGACGCCGCGCGAGGAGCGGCTGATTCTTGATCGCATGTCGCGCGCAGCCGCGCCAACCAAGGTCGCGCCCGTGATGAAGCCCGAGGACATCGCCGCCGCGCGCGCAGTGGTCGACGAAGTTGCCATGGACGACCGCATCAAGGATTACATCGTCAACATCGTGGTGGCTTCGCGTGACCCGAAGGCGGCGAAAGTGCCGCTTGACGGGCTGGTGGCCTTCGGTGCATCTCCGCGCGCAACCCTCGCACTTTCTCGCGCCGCCCGCGCGCACGCGTTCCTCGATGGCCGCGGATATGTGGTGCCGCAGGATGTCAAAGACATCGCGCCAATGGTGCTGCGTCACCGCGTGGTGCCGAGCTTTGAGGCTGAAGCCGAAGAGAAGACCGGCGACGACTTGGTGCGCATCCTGCTGGAGCATGTCGCGGTTCCGTAAGAGAGTCGCCGAGAACAACGCATGCTTTCGCCCGAGATCCGCAAGAAGATCCGCTCGATCGAGATCCGAACGAGCCGCATGGTGAGCGATGTGCTCGCTGGCCAGTATCGCTCTGCCTTCAAAGGCCGCGGCATGGAGTTCGAAGAGGTGCGGCCGTATATGTTCGGCGACGATGTGCGCTCGATCGACTGGAATGTCAGCGCGCGCGCCGGCGAACCGCATGTGAAGGTGTTCCGCGAAGAGCGCGAGTTGACGGTGATGTTGGCGGTGGATCTGTCGCGGTCGTTGGCGATGGGAACGAGGAGCGAGCTCAAGCGCGAGCTGGTGGCGGAGATCGCCGCGACGCTTGCTTTCTCGGCAATTCGTTCGAACGACAGAGTCGGCATGCTGCTGTTCACCGATCGCATCGAGGCAATCGTCCCGCCGAAAAAGGGCGCGCGGCATGTGCTGCGCATCGTGCGCGATCTGTTGGCGTTCACTCCGCAAGGTCGTGGCACCGACATCGCGCGTGCGCTTGATGAACTCAATGCTTCGCTTTCCAAGCGCACGGTGGTCTGCGTGATAAGCGACTTCCTCGCTCCCGCGCAGGCCAAACCGTGGGAAGGCGCGCTGGCTCGGCTTCGACGGCGTCACGATGTGATTCCGATCATCGTGACCGATGCCCGCGAACGCGAGTTGCCCGATGTGGGCATCATCGATCTCGAGGATCTCGAAACCGGCGAGGTGCGCGCGTATGACAGCAGTTCGCGTTGGGTGCGCGAAGGTTGGGCCGAGGTCGCGGAGGATCGCGCTCAGACACGCGATCGATTGTTCCGCAAAGCCAAGACCGAGCCGTTGCTGCTCGAAACGGGCGTCGATTTTCTTGCGCCCCTGCGCGCGTACTTCAGTCGCCGTGAAGCGCGGAGGTCGCGATGAAGTTGGGCTTCTCCTCGTTGCTCGCCGCCGCAATCGTGGCCAGCGCGGGCGTGGCTGCGCCGCAAGTCCCAGCGCAAGCACCAACGCAAGTACCAACAGCGGCGCCAACCGCGCCGCTGCTCGTCCAAGAGACGCAACTAGAAGGCGTTCTAGCGAAGGTTCTTTCGTCGCCCAAGGCTACGCTGGTCGGCGAGCCGATCTCATGCACACTTCGCCTTGAGGGCGTCGACGCCGCAACCGTCTCGCTCGGCGCGCCGGAAACGCTGGGCGAGTTCGATGTGCTTTCGATCTCGCAAGCGCGCGACACAGGCTCGTACTTCACCATCGACATCGAACTCACAACGCTGGCCAGCGGCAGCGTCAAGCCCGCGCCGCTCCAGGCGCGTTGGCTGCACGATGGCAAGGAAATGACGGGAAACATCGAGTTTCCGACCTTCTTCGTGGCCAGTCTCCTCAGTGTGAAGGAGGGCGAGAAGGTTGATCCGTCGCAGTTCCGCGACATCATCGGCGAGATTGAGATCGTCGGTCCGTTCAACTGGTGGCCGTGGGCTGCGGGCGCGGTTGCCTTGGTCGCCGCCGCTTTGGCCGCATACTTTCTGCTGCGTGCGCGACCCAAGCCGCCCATTGCGCCTGATGCATGGGCGCTCGGTGCATTCGCTCGGCTCGAGGACGCGGCGTTGCCGGCCAAAGCTGAGTACGGCCGCTATTACGACGAGCTCACGGGAATCGTCCGCCACTATGTCGCGATGCGTTACGCGATTCCCGCGCAGCAACAGACCTCGCGCGAGTTCATGGACTCAACCCGCACCCACGCGGAATTCCCCGCGCAAGAAACGGAACCGCTGCGCAACTTGCTGCGGTTGGCCGACCAGGTCAAGTTCGCCAAGGCCGAGCCCACCCGCGCCGAATGCGACGCAAACCTGATTGCCGCGCGCGCATTCGTTGAGAAGACCAAGCCCGCGCCCGCTGATCCCAACGCAAAGCTCACGCAAGAACGAACGGCCCACGAAGCGCCGAAGGCCCACGAAGAACCGAAGAACCGGGAAGGCTCGAAGCCATGACCTTCCATCCTTCATCGATTTGGCTGCTGATCCTGTTGCCCCTCGCACTGATGCCCTTCTTGCGTTCGTGGCGCCGCGCCCGCTTTACCGTGCGCTTCAGTTCGCTCGATGCGGTTGAGCACGCGCCGCGTGGTCGGATGACGCGGATTCGTCGGATCTTGCCGTTTCTGCGTGCGGGCGCGTTGGCTTGCCTGGTGATCGCCCTCGCGCGCCCCGTGATTCCAAGCGAATCCGCGCGCACGAGCGTCGAAGGCGTCGCCATCGAACTGGTGGTCGATCGCAGCGGATCGATGAAGGCGCTCGACTTCTCACTCAACGATCGACCAGCCAATCGTCTTGATGCGCTCAAGGATGTGGCCACCCGCTTCATCAAGGGCGGCGATGGATTCGCTGGACGCCCGAATGATCTCGTTGGAATCGTCTGTTTCGCGGGCAAAGCCGACAGTTTGGTGCCGCTCACACTCGACCATGATGTTGCGATCGAGGCGATGCAGCAGATCGACTTTCCCGATGACCGCCAGTCGAGCGAGTCAGGCACGGCCATCGGCGACGCTGTCGCACTGGGCGTCGACAAACTCAAGGACGCATCCGATCGAGCGAATCGCGACGGACGCACTCGCATCAAATCGCGCGTGCTTGTGCTGCTGACCGACGGCGAATCCAACGCTGGTGAACTCGCGCCGCTCGAGGCAACGGCGCTCGCGCAGTCGACTGAAGTTCGCATCTACGCGATTGGCCTAGGAACCAAGGGTTTCGCCAATGTGCCGGTGCAGACGCCATTCGGAACCCAACTGCAACGCGTGCCAGTGTCGATCGACGAGAAGACGCTGACCGAAATGGCCACCGCAACGGGCGGGCGATATTTCCGCGCCACTGACAGCGACAGTTTGCGCGAGATTTACGAAACCATCGATGCGCTGGAGAAGAGCAACATCGAGGAATCAAGGCAAACGCGTTACCGCGAACTGGCCGTCGCGAGCTTCAAGCTGGACCTGCCTCTGCTGGCGCCGATTGAAATTCCAGCGGTGCTGGTGCTGGCGATGATTCTGCTCACGGCGGAAACGGTGCTTGCCTGCACTCGGCTGAGGAGCATGGCATGAACAACAGCATGAACAACAGCATGAACAACAGCATGGGCGATCCCATGGAGGCCTGGACCACTGGCCTCGAATTCGCCCGCCCCAGTGCGGCGCTTTGGCTGATCGTTGCCGTTGGATGCGCTGCCTTACTGACATGGCTCGTGCTGTGGCGACGCGGCGCGCGCGCGCGCATGGCCGACGCTGCACTGTTTGCGCGCATCGCCCCCGGCGTTGTCGGTGCACGCAGCACGCGACGCGCGGTGTTGTTGGGCGCCGCGATCTTGCTTCTGGTACCTGCGCTCATGGATCCACGCGGCGGAAAGTCGTTGGAAACCGTCGAGCAGCGCAGCGTTGATGTGATGGTGGTGGTCGATGTTTCGCGCAGCATGCTCGCGGAAGATGCAACACCCAATCGACTCGCACGCGCCAAGCAATTCGCCTCCGACCTCGTCGAAGGCGTGGGCAGCGATCGCGTGGGCTTGATCGAGTTCGCGGGCGTTCCCTCGCTGCGCTGCCCGTTGACCTTCAACCACCGCTCCTTCCGCACCCAACTTGAATCGCTCTCGCCGCAAGCGACCATTCGCGGCGGCTCGATGCTCGGCGACGCCATTCGTCTTGCCACCACCAGCCTCACTGGAACAACCGCAAAAGGCGCGATTTCTGGTGGCGCCGATCAAGACGCTGCTGCGAGGCAAGATGCTGGTGCCGGCAAGGCGATCGTGATCCTGACCGACGGTGAGGACATGCAAAGCGAGCCCGTCGAGGCGGCCGCGGTTGCGGCGACTGACTTTGGAATTCGCGTGGTCACCATCGGCATCGGCGATGCGCGCGATGGCGGACGCATTCCTGTGGATGCGCGCGGGCAGCGCCGTTACCTTGTGCATGAAGGCCAGGAAGTGTGGTCGAAGATGGATCCGTCGCTGCTCAAGCAGGTCGCCGATGCGGGCAATGGGTACTTCGTCGAGGCCGGCGTTGAGCAGGCGGATATGGCGCAACTCGCGGGCCTGCTTTCGGCGGGTCTTGAAAAGCAGACGCGCCAACGCAGTGCGGTTTCGACCAAACAGCCTTTGTTTCAGGTGTTCGTTGCACTCGCGCTTGCGTTGCTCGTGACAGAGTCCCTGTTGCTCGCACGCACCAAGGAAGGAATATCGCCATGAATCACTGGAAGATCTGCTTCATCGTCGCAGCACTGGCCGCGACACCTACCACTTCCATCGTGTTCGCCGAGGACGATGTTTCTCCAGCCGCAACGCTGCGCGCCAACGCCCAAGCGTTGCTTACCAAGCCCGATGCCCGCGCCGAAAGCGTCTACAACGCGGGCGTCAACATGTATCGCGCCGGTGAATTCGAACTTGCCGGCGAACTCTTCGCCGCCGCCGCCAGCAACGCCAAGGCCATGATCGCCGCGCGTTCGATGTACAACCGAGGAACGACCAGCTACGCGCAGTCCTTGAAATCGATGCAAACTGCAGGCGAAAACCCGCAGCCAGCACCCGACGCCCAGCAAGCCGTCATCGAATCACTCGAACGCTCGCTGCGCGAACTCAAGGACGCCGTCCGCGCCGACCCCACCAACATCGACGCCCGCGCCAACGCGGAGCTCGCCTACCGCGTGCTGAAAGACCTGAAGAAAGAGCAGGAAAAACAGCAACAGAAGGATGAGCAGAAGCAAGACGAGGAGAAGAAGGACGAGGAGAAGAAAGACGACGAGAAGAAGGACGATCAGAAGAAAGACGACGAGAAGAAAGACGATCAGAAAAAGGACGACGAGAAGAAGGACGGCGACAAGAAAGACGACCAGAAGAAAGACGGCGAGAAGAAGGACGAGAAGAAGCAAGATCAGCCAAAGCCGTCCGATGACAAGCCTCAAGACAAGCCTCAAGACAAGCAGGATTCCAAGCCCATGACCAAGCAGGATGTCGAGCGACTTCTGCAGAAGATCCGCGATCGCGAGCGGGCTCGGATTCTCGATAAACTCGAACACGAGCGCGCGCGCACCAAGCCCGCGCCCAAGGACTGGTAAGCGCACCGCTTCATGACACGGGTACTGAACATCATTCTCGCCATCGCGCTCGCACTCACCGGTGCCTCGATTGCGCACGCTCAGGGAATCACCGCGCAAGCCGCGTCCACGCAGGGCTTCGTCAATGAACCGCTGCGCGTGAGCGTGAATGTGATGAACCTCGAGTCGTTCGACGGACCGCATTTCACCGAAGTTCCTGGCCTCGAAATCAAGCGACTGCCCGGCGAACAAACATCAACCAGCTTCTCCAATATCAATGGCCGCGCCACCCAACAGCGCACGGTTTCGCTGAGTTTTGAGGTGTTGGCGACCACGGTCGGCACCTACACCATTCCTCCTTTCACCGTTGACGCCAATGGGATGCGCTACAGCACCAAGGCAATCGCGATCAACATCACCGCGTCCGATGCGGCAATCCTGATGTTCGCCCGCGTCACCGGAACGCCGGCCACCCTCTACATCGGACAGCAAGGGGCGCTCAACCTTGAGCTCTTCGTGAAGCGTTTCAGCGACGCAACGCTCGGCATCACTCTTGATGAACAATCGATCTGGTCGTTGGTCAGCATGGATGGTTCGTCGTGGGGAGTCTTTGGGCCAACACTGCAAAAGATGATGTCGGAGAACCGTCGCCCGCGCGGCGAGCTGCGCACGGTCGATGGCGCGGAGTACCTCGTCTTCACGGTGGCGAAGTCGTTCGATCCCATCGCAACGGGAACGCCCGTTGTCGGCGATATTCGTTTGCGCATGGAGTATCCGACTCGCCTGCAACGCGGCAGCGATTTCGTCTTTCAAAATCGGCTTTCGCTCGCGGGCTCGCGCACGCTGAGCGTTACGCCCAAATCGATCGACGCCAGCATCTTGCCGCTGCCCGAGGGCGGGCGACCAGCACAGTGGAACGGCGCGGTCGGCGATTTCGAAATCCTGGTGGTGGCGAAGCCAAACGAAGTCGCTGTGGGCGATCCGATCACGATCACCATGCGCTTGACCGACAATTCGTCGACTGCCGCGCTCGAAGGTTTGCAAGCGCCCGTACTGGCGAATCAGCCTGCATTTGCCGATGGTTTCCGCGTTCCCAGCGAGAGCGCGTCGGGCACCGTCGAAGGCCGCAGCAAGATCTTCACTCAATCCCTTCGCGCGCTCAGCGAAACCGTGCGTGAGATTCCTTCGGTCGAACTTTCCTTCTTCAACCCGGCCAAGGGCGCGTACGAGACGGTGCGCAGCGCGCCGATTCCACTGAGGGTCAAGCCGAGCGCGGTGGTGCGGATCAACACCGATGATGCGGCGTTGGCAACCGCGGCGTCGTCGAAGCCGACCTTCACCAAGGTCGAGGGCGGGCTGCTGGCGAACGCGTCGGTCGAGGAATGTGCGACGCGCGTAACGGTGACGCCCATGCTGATGCTGGTCACCGCAGTGCTGCCAGTTGCCATTGCCTTCGCGCCCGCCGTCGTTGGTCGACTGCGGCGTAATCGTGATCCGCGAGCACATGGACACAAGAAAGCGCTCGCGCACTTCGAAATCTTGCTTGTTGAAGGGGCGAGCGCGGAGTCGATCGAATCGACGCTGATCGCTTTCATCGCACGCCGCTTTGGCGACGCCCGAACTGGGCTGGCACGCAAGGATGTGCTCGAACTCCTTGCATCGGCCAAGGTCGAGGCGACGCTCGTCGAGCAGACCGATCAACTGCTGCGACAGTGCGAGCGCGCGCGCTATCTCGGCGGCGCGATTGACGCCGAAGCTGCGCGCGCACTCGCCCGCAAGCTCGACGCGGCGACGGCGCGCGTTGAATTTGTTGCGAGCGAGGTGGAGCCATGACGCGCGCTTTCAGCATCCTCGGACTGCGCATCGGGCTGCGCATCAGGTTGATCATGGGGTTGATCATGGGGTTGATCATGGGCTTGCTGGCAACGGCGTTCGCGCTGCTGCCGCTCATCGCGCATGCACGCATTGACAACTCAGTGATTGTTGCGCAGGCCGAAGCCGCATACGCCCAAGGCGTCGAGCTGACGGGCAAGGACGACGATGCCGCGCGCGCGCGTTTTATCGAGAGCGCTGGCCAATTCGAGCAGGCCATCGATATCGCCGCGACCGCTCCCCTGCTCTTCAATCGCGCCAACGCGCTGCTTCGTGCCGGCGACCTCGGCCCTGCGATCGCCGACTTCCGCGCCGCACAAGCCCGCGCGCCCGGAGACGCCCGCATCGCAGCGAACTTGGCAGAGGCGCGCGCGAAGGTCACCCGCTCGCCCGGCGTCCCGGCGCCCTCTGGTCTCGAACGCATCGGCCAACTTTGGTCCTTCAGCAGCGAACTCGCGCGCTGGAGCGTCACCGTTGCGCTGCTGTGGGCCGCAGCGATCGCCTTCATCCTCCATCGACCCGCCATCGGCCGCAGCCTGATGGCGGTGGCCATGATCGTCGCACTCACCGTCACACTCGATGTGACCCGCCGCGCGTCGATGTCGACGGCGGTCGTCCTTGAGCCGACCACGCTGCGCAAAGGCAATGGCGACGGATTCGAGACGGTCCTCGCCGAAACGCTGCCAGAAGGTACTGAATGCCGCATGCGCGAATCGCGCCCCGGATGGGCCCAGATTGAGCTCGCCGACGGAACCCGAGGCTGGCTGCACGACACGATGATCGTGCCGGCACGCTGAGTGGTTTCGCGACGCAAGCATGACGCAATCATGACGCAAGCACGACGCAAGCACGACGCAAGACTCTCCGCGCATGAGAAAACCCGCGCTCGTTTCAACTTGGAAAGTTGGAACGACCGCGGGTTTTTCATGAAGCGGAGAGGGTGAGATTCGCTCTCCGGCGGAGCCGGTGACCGAAGCTTGAAGACGCGTAGCAAAGCGAAGCGGATTCGCGGCGTGGCGCGGCGACGTGGACGCGCTTGACACACTGCGCTCCTCCGCGCCACGACGCAACCATCTCCGAGAATGAGAA
>QWPT01000066.1 GCA_003671075.1 Planctomycetota bacterium | reverse complement strand
TGGTGTGGGTGTTGGTGTTGGTGTTGGTGTTGGTGTTGGTGTTGGTGTTGGTGTTGGTGTTGGTGTTGGTGTTGGTGTTGGTGTTGGTGTTGGCGTTGGTTCAGGCGCAGGCGGCGCGACAGGCGCGATTCCGCCGTAGCCCGCGCCGGGATCCGCGTCCGGCGCCAGCGTTTCAGGCTTGTTGCTCGCTGAACCCGTGCCATCCACACTTTCTTCGCTCGCCTTTGGCTCGATCTTCACCGTCGTCGAACCTCTTCCGCTGCGGGCGTATAGCGTCGCCATCACCGCAAGCAACGCGAGCGAGGCGACGGCGCTGATGCCGGCGATTTGGGTGAGGTTGCGCGGGCGCGGCGCGAGTCGTGGGCTGTGCGCGCGCGAAGTCGGTGTTGCCGCTGTCGCCGCGTATTCGGCGCGCGCAGGCTCGTCGAGCGCTGGCTTGATGCGCACGGCGCTTACGAGCGATGCCGTCGGTGGGAAGAGCGGATTGCGCTCGAGGTGCCACGCCACATGTTCCATTTCCGGCGAAACCCACGGGCCGCCGGCCGAAACGCGTAGAACCGGGCGCGGGCCGATTGCCGCGGTGGCCGGCGCGATGGTGCAGACATCGACTGGTGCCGAGAGCGAAAGCACACCGACTCCCCAGCGGCATTCGGCGAGGTCGATGGTGTCGAGCCGAGCGACCATCGCTAGCAATCCCGGCGCATCGGCCGCCGAAAGCACGGCGATGCCACCTTGCTTGCGCGCGGCGATCCAACCATCAAACGCGCGCATCGCCCTCGGATCGTTGGCGAGAATGGCGCAGTCGGTCTCGGGAAGTTCGTATCCGCGGGCGACTGCGGAGCGCGCGAGTCGCCAGAAGCGCACATCGTCGGCGAGCATGCCGATGGAGCCGATCATGGCGGTGTAGGCACGCTGATCAAGCACGAGCGACACGACTTCGATGGTCGGCCGCCCCGCATCGTCGGTGCCGCCGGGAAGCATGCGCGAAATGGCGAATCGGCCAGAGCGCAGCCGTCGACCGATGATGGCGGCGCTGGTCTCGAGACGCGCCATCGCGTCGCCGCTGGTGGCGTCGCCGAACGAAAGCACCTCGAGCTCGGAGCGTTCGACCGCCGTCACGCCCGAAGAGGCATCAAGCGTGGTGTATCCCGCGCGCGATCCGAGGATGTGGACGAGTGCGTGTGCCATGCCATGACTCTTTCCGACCGAACTGACTACTTCCGCATCGAAATCCAGAACGCCACCGCCGCCGATGCCACCAGCAGCATTGTGACTGCGACGGCGAACACGACCCACACCACCGCCGACTTCTTGCGCTCGGCGGTTTCGGCGACCTGCGCGGTTCGCATCGCCTCGGTGCGTTGGTCGCGCGCGACTTGCGTGCGGCGCACATCGGTTCCACGCTCGATGAAGTCGAGGCAGTAACGCAGCGGCTCGACAATGTTCTCCGGCGGCTTTTCAGCGCGCGGCACTTGTTTCCCTAGTGAATTCCGCTCCACCCGCACCGCCGCGCATGCGAAGACGCTGGTGCGCTCGATCTCGCGGAATAGCTGGCCGAAGTGCTTGGAGGCGAACTTGCGCACGCCGCCGGCTTCCTTCAGAAACGCCGCGTTGACATCGCACTTGGTAAAGACAATCGCAATCGGCACGAGCTCGCCGCCGATGCTCTTGCGGATGCGCAGCGCCGCGTGGGTGAGGCCGAACACATCTTCCTGCGCTTCGTCGCCACCACCCGCGGCAACGCTCGGGTCGATGAGCAAGATCGCGGCAGCGGCGCGATCCACCGTCATGCGCAACTCCACCGCATCGGGATCGTCGGACTCGAGCATGAACGCCTTGCGGAAAACTTCGCCGGGATAGTCGAGCGCCGTGACCACATGCTCGCGGCCGCCGTTGCTAACGACGATCTCGGAATAGGTGTTGCCGGAAGTCGCTGCGGGCCACTTGCCCTTGCGTAACTCCTCGGCGATCTTCATGAACTGCACATGCGCGGGGCCGGAGGTGGTCCGACACGACATCACGACGACCTTGCGCCCGCCCGATGATTCGCCCGCGGCAAGCATGCGGCCATCGATAACTTTGCATCCCTGCCACAACGCCTCGTAAAGACGCGCAAGAAAGATGGTCTTGCCCGCGCGGCGGCGGCCGAGGATCACGATGCGGTCGCGCAATGGGGGCGATGATCCGAAAGATGGTTCGGGCGATGATCCGGGAGCCGACTCAAACATCGGCATCAGCCTCGCCGCAGCGGCCTCGGAGAACATGGGCGCGGGGTTGGGCGGCGGGGCGTCGCTCGGGTCGGCGTCGAGGTCGAGATAGCCCTCGGATTCGTCGGGCTTGCCGCGCGGAGCATTCGATTTGGTCTGATCAATCGCAAAAGCGTCGTTCAGTTGCGACGGTCGGATCGGACGGGGGTTGGGTGGGGTCTCATCCCGAGCCATAGTCAATGTCCCCTGCAAGTACGAACAGTACTGGATCGCCCCGCCGATCACAATCCGCGCGGTCAAAGGGGACATGCGTCACGCAGCTGCTTTCGCGCACGCTTGCGCCGCACTATCCTCTTCGACCCACGCCACCCATGACCGCATTCGACTCAACAAACCCAAGTTCAGAACCAGCCCTCGATCCGCGCGCCGCCTTAGGACGCGAGATCCTTTGCGCTCGGGTATCGGAACGCTGCGAGGGATGCGGCGCTGAACGAGCGCGGGGTTCGGAGGGTGGCTGTCGTTGCACACAGCCGAATTGGCGGAACTTCTGCACGCGGTGTCTGAAGCGGATCGACGAGGATATCTGCCCGCATTGCCTGGCCGTTGCCGAGGCCAACGGCCGCAAGTTGAAGGGCGTGCTCGACAGTCAGCTCGCGCGCGAGGGCGCAATTGCTGGTGTTGGCGCTGCGCACGCGCGCATCCGCACGCGCGCGCAGTCGACCTTGCGTGAGTTTGGCATCGAAAGCGCTGCCGCCCCGCTTCCCGAATGGGCCGCGCGCATCGCCGACAAGAACATCGCGCTTCCGCCCGGCGCAGAACACTCAAAGCCGAAGATGGCGGCGGTCAACGAACTGCGCCTCGAGGACGCCGGGGTCCGTCTCGCCCTGACCAACCTCGGCTACACCGGCCGTCCGACCGACGAAAAGCTGGTGAAGACGCTCGCTCTGGCCGAAGACGCCTTGGCCATCATCGCTTCCTGGGACGGCCTCGCCACCGGAGCCGACCACGAGCTGCGCCTGCGCACCGCTGCCGACACCCTCGCCGCCAACCTCGCCGCCGCGGGAACGCTCATCGAAACGCTGCGTCGACGCGACCTCTCTCGCCTGGTCGAGGCCTCGGTCCGCCGCGCGCGCGCGTTGCGCAATTGCCAATCCGTGCTCGGCATCGCGTGAAAACCTACCGCGCGCCTCGACAAGACCGAGTCGATTTGCCGATCTATACTCGCATCATGTCCATGCTCACCTCTTCCAACCCCGTTCTCTCCGACCAACATCTCGGCCGCGTCTTGCAAATGCCCGGCGCCGTTCGCACTGACACCGCCACTGTGCAAGGCGTGCTCGCCAAGACTGGCGTCTGCACGATTCTCGCCGTCGCCGCCGGTGCGATCGGATACTCGATCGCGCAGACCTACCCGCCGCTGTTCATGATCAGCATGATCGCATCGCTGGTCGTCTCGCTCGTGCTCTTCTTCGTGATGATGGCCAAGCCCGCCGCCGCAATCGTGTGCGCGCCGGTGTATTCGATCACGCAGGGCCTGTTCCTCGGCTGCCTGAGCTTGATGCTGGAAAATATGCTCGCCGCGCGGCAGATCGCCGTTCCTGGCGGTCTCGCGCTGCAGGCGTTCATCATCACTGGCAGTTTGATGACGGCGATGCTCGCGCTGCACTCCTTCAACATCATCCGCGCGGGACCTCGGTTTCAGTCGGTGATCATGGTCATGACTATGGGCCTGGGCATCGCGATGCTGGCCGCTTTCGTTGTGAGCCTGTTCGGAGTTTCGCTGCCGTGGCTGAGCCTTTCCGGCGCGTTTGGTGGCGGAAGTGCGGCTTGGATCGGCCTCGGCATCAACGCCGCGATCCTGCTGCTCGCCTCGCTCTGGCTGTTGGTTGATCTCGCGCAAATCGACGAGGCCGTCGCCGCGGGCGCGCCCAAGGCCATGGAGTGGATGCTCGCGTTTGGACTCATCGTCACACTCGCGTGGGTGTATCTCGAAGCGCTCAAGCTCGCGTTCCGCATCGCGGCATTGTCGGTCGATCGCAAGTAAGCGCGGCTTGCGCCCGATCTTGCGCGCGACTTGCGCGCGATCCGCATTTATGAATGATCGCTCATGATTGTTGAGTGACTAAAAATTGTTGAGTGACTAAAAAGACGCCAGCGCTCTCGGAAACCGAGAGCGCTGGCGCTTCCTTTCCGCCTACAGCCTTGCAGCTGCTGGCGGTTCCACGTGTGCTGTTGGGCGCGTGGAGCGCCTCAATAGTCCTGCATCAACCCCATCACAGCGCGGGGATTATCAAGACTATAACCAACGCGCGCGCAAATTCATAGGATTTCTGCAGCAAGACTTGCAAGATTTGAACGCTCGGTCTTCGACAGCGACACATGTCCGGCGATGCGCTGGCCTTTCATGCGCTCAATGCAGTGCGCCAGACCGTTCGATTGCGCGTCGAGATAGGGATTGTCGATCTGCAAGATGTCGCCGCAGAGCACGATCTTGGTGCCGTCGCCCACGCGCGACACGATGGTCTTGATCTCGTGGGGCGAGAGGTTTTGCGCCTCGTCCACGATCATGAACTGGTGCGGAATCGAACGGCCACGGATGTAGGTGAGCGGCTCCATGACCACGCGGCCCGTGGCCATGAGTTGGTCGAGGCGCTGCTCGGCGGTGCGGCTTTCGGGGCGCTCGTCGACATGGCTGCCGCGGGTCGAGAGCAGGTACGAAATGTTGTCGAAGATGGGCTGCATCCACATCGACAGCTTCTCGTCCTTGTCGCCGGGGAGGTAGCCGATGTCGCGGCCGAGGGGCATGATCGGGCGCGCGGTGAGGAGCTTGTCGAAACGCTCTTCCTTTAGGGTCTTATGGAGACCTGCCGCAAGCGCCAGCAGCGTTTTGCCCGTGCCGGCGGGGCCGGTCAGGGTGACGATTTTTACATCGTCATCAAGCAGAAGCTCGAGCGCCATCGTCTGCTGCACATTGCGTCCCATGATTCCGTAGACGGGCTTGCGCGGTCCGGTGACTGGGATCGCGGATCCCGTGTCGGCCAGGATGCGCGCAAGGCCCGTGTGGTGGTCGTCGAGTTCGTCGATCAGGAGCACGAATTGATTGGCGACCGCTTCGATCGCCACTTCGTGCACGCCGTCGGGAGTGCGGGCGGTGTACTCGGCGAGTCGCTCGATGCGCAGTTGCCGCTCGTCGTAGAGCTCGTCGATGATCTCGCCCGGCACCTTGGCCACGACATATCCCGAGTGGAGGAAGTCGGACGAGACATGGTCATGCTCGAAATCCTCGGCGGGAATGCCGAGCGCGTCGCTCTTCACCCGCGCGTTGATGTCCTTAGAAATGAAGACGGTGCGTGCGCCCGAGGCGTGAAGCTCGGAGGCAACGGCGAGGATTCGATTGTCGGCCTTGTCGAGATCGAGCGCGAACTCGCGGACGAACTCCTTGCTGGGCGCGCAACGGGCAATGCGGATCGAGCCGCCCTGCTCGTTCCAAACCACACCCTCAAAGAGAGCGCCTTGCGCGCGCAGGCGGTCGAGCGCCCGAGTGACGGCGCGCGCGTTTCGCCCTGTTTCGTCGTTGTTTTTCTTGAAAGTGTCGAGCTCTTCGATCACCGCCAGAGGAATGACTACCTCGTGCTCGGCGAACTTGAAGATCGATTGCGAGTTGTGAAGCAGGACATTCGTGTCGAGGACGAAGTGCCTGCGTGCGGTCGCACTCGCGCGAAGCGATGCGTTGCGTTGCTCGGGAGTGGTACCCAAGACAGCGTCCGTGCCGTTCTCGTTCAGCATACAAGCCCTCCTATGGCTGGAACTACGATGAGGTGAGAGACACCTCTGAACCGAACATGGAGATAGTCACCGCCAAAGGCGGATCTTTCAACAGGGGTCTGAGAAGTTCGTGTGTGTTTGCCCGAATGCGTCGAGCGATCAGCGAACCAGCGGGTCGGCGTCCGCGGTTGCCAAAACGCAGTCGATGCTCGGCGCCGCAAACTGCAGTGCAGCCGCGAGGCGCGGGAGATACCCGCGTTCAGTGTTGGTGTGGCCAGCGAGAAGAACCTCGAGGCCAAGAGCATGCGCGCGGAGCACATCATGGTGCGACAGCTCGCCAGTGACGAAGACGGTCGCGCCTTGGGTAGCGGCCGTTTCGAGGAGACTCGCCCCACTTCCCGCGCAGACCGCAAAGCACTCGTGGCTGCGTGTGATTGCGGGGTTTCGCCTCGTCCTTTCGATTCGGCTACATCCGAGAGCCAGTTCGAGCCGAGCGGCGATTTCCTGGGAATTCGCCGCAAGCGCAAGCCGCGCGACCCTGCCCGCACCTACGCGCGGATCGGCCGGCGGGGCCTCGAGCGGGAAGATGTCGAAGGCGGGCTCCTCGTAGGGATGCGCGGCGCGGAGGGCGGCGACGATCGCCAGAAGGTCGCGCTTGTGAAAGCTCATCTCCAGGCGCATCTCGGGGATGCGCTCAAGGTGGCCGGCGGTCCCAACGGCGGGACGGCTTCCCTCGCCGCCAAAGAAAGTGCCTTCGCCGCGGCTCGAGAACGAACAGTGTGAATAGGCGCCGATCTGGCCCGCCTTGGATTCGGCAAGCGAGGTCCGCACCTGCTCGAGCGCCGACTCGGGAACGAAGGTGACGATCTTGTGGGTGTTGCTGCCGCGCGCGGCGGCGCCTTGGAGAGCGCGGACATCGGTCGCGGTGTTCGCGCCGCCCGCGACACACTCGACGAGCCAATCGTTCACGCCACCGGCGACGGCATCGAGGGCGGTGTGCGGCGAGTAGATGGCGATGCCCGCGCGCACCGCGTCGATGGCCACTCGACCCTGCCAAGTCGCGCCGTCAAGACGATCGAGCGGCTTGAAGAGCAACGGGTGGTAGCCAACGATGAGATCCACGCGCAACTTCTTGGCCTCGGCCAGCACCTCGGGCGTGACATCGATCGTGAACAGCACGCGGCCGATGGCGCGGCCGTCACCCTCGACGAGCAGCCCGACCTTGTCCCACGGCTCGGCAAGATGCAGCGGCGCGATCTGGCCGAGGGCCTGGACGATTTCAGCAAGAAGAAGCGGCATGGGCGGAAGTCTAGTGCCAATGGCGGCGCGACGATGGAAACGCTACGCCTCGCTTCAGGCGATCGCCAACATCGCCGCGCCCAACACACCCGCATCGTCGTTGAGCGTGCTGGCAAGAATCTCCGTCTTGCGAAGTGTGTTGGGAAACACATTGCGCTCGAAGCCGCGGCGTACCCGCGAAACATACGCCTCGCCCAGCGCCTCGGTCACGCCGCCGCCGAGGACGACGCACTCGATGGAAAGCATGGTGACGATGTTGGCGATGGCGACGCCAAGAAACTCGGCGCTGCGGTCGATGACCTTGTGCGCGAGCTCGTCGTTCTTCTCCAACGCCCGCGCCAGCGTCGACGATCCGATCGTGCCCACCGCGCCCGACTCGTCGGTCTTCTCGGCAAGAAGGCGGTGCAGCGCGCTTTCGGGGTACATGGGCATAAGCCGCTTGATGGCGTTGACGATGCCGGTGCGCGAGCAAATGTCCTCAACGGTCATCATGCCGGGCTGGCCTCCGGGAAACAGCACGACCTGACCAATCTCGCCGGCGGTGTGCCGAGGGCCGCGCCAGAGCTTTCCACCGAGGATGAGCCCCGCGCCCAATCCGGTTCCGACCCAGACCGCCAGCGTGTCGGGCTTGCCGCGGGCGGCGCCGAGTTGCGCCTCACCCCAGGCGGCCACATTGACATCGTTGTCGAGCGCGACCGGACAGCGCAGTTCCTTGGCGAGCATGTCGCGCAGCGGCACATCTTCCCAGCCGAGATTTCCTGCCTTGAGAACGATTCCATTGTCGAAGTCGACCGCGCTCGGCGCGCCAACGCCGACGCTGAAGAGTCGCTCGCGCGGAATGCTCGCATCAACCAGCGCGCGCTCGATGCCTTCAACCAGGCGACGGATCACCGTGTCGCGTCCTTCGCTGGCCTTGGTCTTGCGCTTGCAGCGGCCGATGATCTTTCCCTCGGCGTTCACAACGCCGATCTGCATGTTGGTCGCGCCGAGGTCAACACCGACAACAACGCAATCCTTCGGCAATTCCATGGAGTTCTTCATGGTCGCGAGTGTAGCGCACCGTCGTCATCGGCCGATCCCCACAAGACGCGCAGACCGCGGCGAATGTCGTCGATGATCATGAGGTTCGCCGGCAGGATCAACAGCGTGAGCACGGTGGCGGACAGCAGCCCGGCGGCGATAGATATTCCCATCGGGATCAGGAAGCGCGCCTGGAACGATCGCTCGAGCAGCAGTGGCAGGATTCCAAAGATCGTCGTGCCGGTGGTGAGCAGGATCGGGCGCAGACGCAGCGCGCCGGAGTTGACCAACGCCGCGCGCAGATTCTCGCCCGCGCGCATGCGTTCGTTGGCGAACTCAACCAGGATCAGCGAGTTGTTGACCACGATGCCCGAGAGCGCGACCGTTCCGATCAGCGATAGGAATGTGAGCTGATAGCCCATGAGCAAGTGGCCCCACACCACGCCGATGAGTCCGAATGGAATGGCGATCATGACCGCCAGCGGCTGCGAATAGGTTCCGAACAGCCACGCGAGCACCACATAAATCATGGCCAAAGCCGCGAGAAACGCGTACGGAAGCGAGCTGAACGCATCGGTGAGATCCTTCTGTCGACCGGCTTCGCGCACATCAACGCCGACGAGATCGCGACGGATCGCTTCGAGGTCGGTTGCGAGCGCGCGCGTGATGTCTTCGGGAATCGTGCCAGCGCCACAGTCGGCGGTGACGGTGATGGCGCGTTCGCGATCGACGCGCTTCACGGCGGCGTAGGCGTTGTCCTCGGTCACATCGGCGACTTCGGAAAGCGGCACGCGACCGCCGGTGGGCGTGGCGATCCAGAGATCGGTGATCGAGTCGATGCGCGCGCGCGAGGCCTCGTCGAGGCGCACGCGCACATCGATGTCTTCGCGGTCGGCGCTGTAGGTGTGCGCGTCGAGGCCGAAGAGAATTCCGCGCACCTGACGCGCGACATCGGCGGAGTTCAGCCCCATCGCCGCCGCGCCCTCGCGCAGCGTCACCCGCAGTTCGCGCTGCGTGCTGAAATCATCGTCGTTGATCGAGTAAACGCCCTCGAATCGTGCGAGCGCGAGCTTGAGTCGCGACGCCGCCGCCCGCGCCGTTTCTGGATCGGCGCAACGAATCTGGTAAGTGATGTCGGCGCCAGCGGGACCGCCAGAAATCTCCGAAAAGGTGACGCTCTCCGCCTCATCGACATTGCCCAAGGCCGCGCGCACTTCGTTCATGACCGTGCCCGAGTCGCGGGTGCGGGTTTCGACGGGCGAGAGCTCGACAAATATCTGCGCGATGTGCGCGGCGCTGGCGTCGGGCTGACCGGTTTCGAAGTTGGTGCTTTGACCGAGGATCGAAGAAAAGCCGCTGATTTCCGCGGGTTCCTGCAGCGCGCGTTCGAAGCGCGCCACCACGGCCGCGGTTGCCGACTGCGTCGAGCCGATGGGCAGGCGGATGTCGACGATGACGGTCTCGGTGTCCTCGGCGGGCAGGAACACGAAAGGCAACCGTCCACCCGCGATCATGCCGAGGCTGGCGATGAGCACGCCGATGGTGAGGCTGGTTACTGCATAGCGGTGATCAACGCAGTATTGGGCAACGCTGGTGTAGACGCGCTGGGTCTGCGGCACGACAACGCTCTCGCGCCAATCCTCGAAGCGCGCCCATGTGCGTGAAAGAAAATGTCCAGCGCGGCGCTTGCGCATGCCGTGGATCGAATGCGACATGTGCGCGGGCAGGATGACCATGGTCTCGACGACGCTCGAGCCAAGCGCGACCCCAGCCACGATCGGCAACGCCGACAGCAGATCGCCCATGCGACCCGCGATGTAGGCCAGCGGCAGAAACGCCAGAATGATGGTGCAGGCGTTGGCGAGAATCGGCCAGAACACGCTCTTGGTGCCCTCAATCGCTGCTTTCTGGGGATCCTCGCCGTTGGCGCTGCGTTGGATGATGATGTCGGCAACCACGATGGCGTCGTCGGCGAGCATGCCAACAACAATGAGCAAGCCGAACATAGTGACGAGGTTGAGCGTCACGCCGATGCACCACATCGTGAACGCGGTGCAGCCGATCGACACGAAGATTCCCGACATCACCCACCACGCCGAACGCACATTCATGAACAGCACTAGAACGATGAGCACAAGCGCGGAGCCTTGCAGCGCGTCGTTGGTGAGCAGATCGAGGCGGCCTTCGATGATGCGCGCGAGGTCGTTGTGCGCGGCGATCTGACAACTGATCGGCGCAGAAAGATTGGCGGCCTCGCCGAGCGCATAGCCTCGGCCGCGATCGGAGCCGTGCGCGAGACCAGTGAGGCGATTCCACACCGTGCCCGGCTCGAGCGGCAATCCTTGGCGGGCAACGATGTAGCCGCGCACCATTTCGGCAATGCGCACAGCATCTTCGTCGGGAGTCTTGAAGACGACGAGGCTCACCGCGGGACTTCCGTTGTAGCGGCGGAAAACCTGCTCGTCGGCGAAACTTTGCGCGACCTTGGCGATGTCGCCGACGGTGACGACTTGGCCGGAGGTGGTGGCCTTCAACGGGATCTCGCGAATCGCGTCGGCCCGTTCGGCGGCGCCGAGCATGCGAACGCTGACATTCGCGCCGCCGGTGCGCATCGTGCCCGACGGGACCTCGGCCATCCACGCTTGCACCACATCGGCAACTTGCGGCAGCCGCAACCCGAAGCGCGTGAGCGCGGCGCGATCGACATCGATGCGGATCTGGTACGGCCGCGCGCCAGTCATGATCACCGCGCCCATGCCCGGCAGCGTGCGCAGGTCATCGCCCACGCGCTGAGCGGAACGCTTGAGCGCCTCCTCGCCCGAGTCGCCGAAGAGCGTCACGATGATCACGGGGAAATTCGGCTTGAGCTCGGTGACGCGCAGCCGCTCCGATTCGGCGGGGAGATCCTGCAGCGAATCGACGGCGATGCGAATGTCGTCGAGTCCTTCCTGGATGTCAGCGCCGTCATCGAACTCGACGACGATCGCGCCGCCGCCCTCGACGAGATTCGACGAAACCTTCTTGGCTCCATCGATGTCGATGACCGCGTCCTCGATCTTGCGCGCCATCGACTCCTCGACCTCGGCGGGACTCGCGCCTGGGTAGATGATGGCGATGCGCGCGGCTTCGGGTTCGATGGCGGGAAAGAACTCGCGGCGCATGAGCAGCATCGCGGCGATGCCTGCGATCACGAGGAACCACATCAGCAAACTGCCGAAGACGGGACGCTTGACGCCGAAAGTAATGAAGTCCATGCGGCGTTCTGGTCAGGGGGTTTCGATGGCGGGCTTGAGGAATTCGGCCGACGGTTCGGCGCCTTGCCGGATTGCCGTCACGGGCGCGCCTTCGCGCAGGCGACGCGATCCGTCGAGAACAACAAGCGTTCCTGCGGGCAGCGGATCGGCGAGCACGATCCATTCGGTGTCGGGAAGTCGCGGCGCCTGAACTGAGAATGGCGTGCCCGTGAAGGCGAACTCAACGACGACGGCAAAGCCGCGCACCATGCCGTCTTGGACGGTGTTGATGCGGCCGCCGCTGACGGCGCGGCGCGGCACCACTGTGCGCGGATGGTCGGCGCGCGCTGAAACTTCGGCCTCGAGAAACGCGCCGGGCGCAAGTTCGGCGGAGCCTGCCGCCTCGGCGTAGACGGTCATGGTGCGGGTGGCGGAGTCGTCTTCGGGGGCGATGCGCGCGATGCGGGCCTCGATAGGGTCGGCGCCAGCGCGGTCGGCGCGCAGAAGGGCGCGATCGCCAACGACGACAAACCGGCGGGCGCCAGCGGGAAGCAGAATCGGAATCTCGATCTCGCTCACATCGACCACGCGCGCGACGCGCACCCCCGGCGCAGCCATCTCGCCGACATCGAGGTCGGCCACTTGCAGCACGCCCGCCATTGGACTCACGATGGTCGAACGCTCGAGCGAAAGTTTGGCGATGTCGCGCGCGGCTTCCTGACGGGCTCGGTCGGCGATGAGGGCGGTGCGGCGAAACGGCAATTTTTCTGAAGCATCGCGCGCGGAAATCACAGCGCGTTCGGCGCCGATGGCGGCTCCGCGCGCGCGATCAACCTCGCGAGCGACGGCGGCGTCTTGCTCAGCGGCCCGGCGAACGCGGTCGAGGTCGTCTTTGGCGAGTCTGGCGTCTTCCTCGGAAAGTTCCAGCGCGCGCGCGAGCGAACTGCGGTCGAGATCGAGGATGCTGAGCTGCGCGTCGATGGCCTTGATCGATTCCTCGGCGATCGAAAGTTGGCGCTGGAAATCACTGTCGTCGAGCGTGATCAGCGGCTCGCCCGCGGCGACGGTGGCGCCCTCGCGATAGTTCGGGTGCAACTTGACGACCGGCGCGGTTACCCGCGCGGGAACATCGGCGGCGTTGCGCGCGCGCGCTTGGCCGAAGGCGCGAAATCGGCGGCCGACATCGAGCTCGAACGGCTCCGACACCAGCAGACGCAGCCGCCCCGTCGCACTCGGATCACTCGCGGGCGGCTGCGCACGCGTCCAATACAACCAGGAAAACACCGCAACTCCCGCCGCGATGAACGCAACGCTGATGACAGCGCGGGTGAGGATCGGAAGGATGTGGACTCGAGGCTGCGGCGCGGTCATGAAGGAGCTAAGTATAAGAGGAGCGATGGGTATGGAATCGTGAGCAGGATCGTGAGCAGGATCGTGAGCAGGATCGTGAGGAGGATCGTGAGGAGGATCATGCGGAACGGTCCCCCCCGCGTCTGCTACCTTTCGCCGCATGGCTCCTTTCACGGCAGAAGCGCTCACAGATGCGGACATTCGGAAGATCGCCAAGCTCTCGAGGCTGAGCCTGCCTGATTCGCAGGTTGGCGCGATTCGGACGCAGTTGAGTTCGATTCTCGGGCACATCGCGCAATTGCAGGCGGTACCCGTCGAAGGCGTGGAGCCGATGGCGCATCCGCTGCGCATTGTCAATCGCCTTGATGAAGACGAGCCCAAGGCTTCGATGCCCATCGAGGAACTGCTGAAGAACGCGCCCGCGGTTGAGGGTCGCTTTCTCGCGGTTCCCAAGGTGCTCGGCGACGGAGGTGGCGCATGAAGTCGCTTCTGGAAATCTGTGCCGATGTCCGTGCGGGCAAGGTCTCGGCGCGCAGTCGCGTCGAGGAGTATTTGGCGGCCATTGCCGCGCGCGAGCCGGAAATCCACGCATTCAACGAGATTCACGCCGACGCGGCGCGCGCGAGGGGTGACGAGATCGACGCGGCGGTGAAGGCCGGCCGCGACCCGGGCACGCTCGCGGGCGCGGTGATTGCGATCAAAGACAACATCGTTATGCGCGAGGGGCGCACCACTTGTTCGTCGAAGATGCTCGCCAACTATCGCTCGCCCTTCGACGCGACCGTGATCGAAAAACTGCACGCGGCGGGCGCAATCTTCATCGGAAAAACCAATCTCGACGAGTTCGCCATGGGCTCGTCCACCGAGAACAGCGCGTTCGGCGTCACCAAGAATCCGCATGACACCACGCGTGTTGCTGGCGGAAGTTCGGGTGGAAGCGCGGCGGCGGTGGCGGCTGGATTCTGCGACGCCGCGCTCGGCTCGGACACGGGCGGATCGATTCGCCAACCGGCGGCGTTGTGCGGATGCGTTGGATTCAAGCCGACCTACGGCCGCATATCGCGCTACGGACTGGTGGCCTTCGGTTCAAGCCTCGACCAGATCGGTCCGTTCGCGCGCACTGTTGCCGACGCGACGCTGGTGTACGACGCGATGGTTGGGCGCGACAAGAGCGACTGCACCACGGCCGATGTGGCGCACGAGCCGTTGGCGGCCAAGGTGGGGAAGCCGTTGACCAAACTCACCATTGGTATTCCGCGCGAATACAAGTCGAGCGCGAATGCGCCCGCGGTTGCTGATGCATATGAACGCGCGATTGCGGCGGCGCGCGCGTTGGGCGCGGAGATCGTCGACATCGACCTGCCGCTGACCGACATCGGTATCTCGACTTACTATGTAATTGCGCCGGCGGAAGCATCGAGCAACCTCGCGCGTTTCGACGGAATTCGCTACGGACACCGCGCAAAAATCGCGGCGGACGAAGATCTCGAGATGCTGTATTCCAAGTCGCGCGCCGAGGGCTTCGGCCCCGAGGTGCAGCGGCGCATCATGCTCGGAACCTATGTGTTGAGTTCGGGCTACTACGACGCGTATTACAAGCGCGCGCTGCAGGTCCGTCGTCTGATCAAGGAAGAGTTTGATCGCGCGTTTGAGAAATGCGATGTGATCCTTGGCCCGACCTCTCCGATTCCCGCGTTTGAAATCGGCGGCATGAAAGATGCGCTGTCGATGTACATGTGCGATGTCTACACGGTGAACACCAACATCGCGGGGATTCCCGGCATCTCCTTCAACGGCGGATTCGCCGACGAGGGCGCCAAGAAACTTCCGATCGGACTGCAGCTTCAAGCCAAGGCGTTTGACGAAGAAACGATGCTTCGGGCGGCGGCGATGCTCGAAGCTGTGCTGGCCTAA
>QWPT01000065.1 GCA_003671075.1 Planctomycetota bacterium | reverse complement strand
CCATCGAGCGCGCGTTGGGGCGGGGCGCCAGCGCTGGTGGTCTATCTTGCGATTTCGCTCGCGACTTTCATCGCAGCACTGATCGTCATGCGCGTCACGCGCGCGTCGCGCTTGAACACAGCGGATCGGTTGCCCACCGAGCAGTGAGAAGCGCAAACGAGGTCTGCGCTTTCGAGCGGAAAAGCGGGCAAAGGGATTCGAACCCTCGACATTCAGCTTGGGAAGCTGACGCTCTACCAACTGAGCTATGCCCGCGCGGGAGGCGGAGTATAGCGGGAGAACGCGCGCTTTAAACTGTCCAGTTCGACAGCAGGGCGGCGAGGTCGCGCGCGTCGATGACGCCGTTTCCATCGAGATCCGCAGCGCACGCGCCCTTCGGTGGACACGCGCCCCAGGAGCTGAGCAGCACTGCGAGGTCGAGTGCGTTCACCGCGCCGTCCCCGTTCAAATCCGCTGGAATCACGGGAAGCACGCGGGTTACGCTCACATTGTCGATGCGCATAGTGTGGTCGGTGAAGCCGAAGAAATATCCGGGTTGCAGGGTGGTGAACGCCATCGAGTCGATGCCCTTGAGCACATCGCGGAATGTCACGCCTGCGGGCAGTTGCGGTGCTCCCGCAGCGTTCTCCGCGCCATACCCGCCCCAGCCCGCAGGCAGCGTCGTTGAGTTCGGATCGAAGGTCACGCTGAAGTGCCGCCACGCCGACGAATTCGCCAGCGACACCGAACCGAAGAGGAACCACACGCTCTTCCACGGATATCCCGCGGGCGGATTGGTCGTGTCGCGCAACTCGACGAGGAACGGCCGCGAAACCTGCGTCCCGGTGAAGCTCAGGTTCTCGACGCGGATGTCGATCGAGATCTTGACCGATGCGGCGGTGGTGTAGTCGCCAGTGAAGGCGGCGTTGGCGCTGTTTGAAAATGTGATTCCGAAATCGTTGAAGATCGTGCGCATGTTCGCGCCTGGGTTGCCGCCGGTGGTTGGAATCGTTGTCGCGCCGCCCGAGCCCGATGGACCGACCCATCCCTCCGCGCCAGCATCGAAGGTGACCGCCGCTGTTTGCGCGCGGGCCGCGGTTTCAAATACCGCGTGATGAATCGCCATCGAAGCGATCGCGCAGGAAACGACAAAGCAGCGGGGCGTAGCCATCACCCAAGGCTACCGCCAAGTTCAATGACTTCAACGCGTGCTGGCGAAAATGCCGCAATTCAGCCGCGCAGCGCAGCCTCGGCCGCCAACTCCGCGGGCGTGAGTTCGAGTTGCTGCCGGCTCACCTGTCCGCTCGACGCCGCTGCCTTGTCGGCTTGCGCAGTTGTTTCGTGGAAGTTTCCGAACGCCGCAATCACGCCGTCGCCAACGCCAACCAGCGCCCAGCCCGCGATCAAACCCGCGCAAACCGCTTCCTTCGAATCAACCCAAAGGCGCCAACCAAAGCTGCCCACCGCGTGGTGATACTTCTTCTCAAAGAACGCGAACATGCATGCGCCTGCGAACATCATCACCGTTGAGTCGGGCGGAAGCACGATGCCGAGGCCGATTCCGACGGCGCTCAGCGGAAACTTGCCTTTGGTTGTGATGCGCGCGATCTCAAAGACCAGCGCGATCAGCGCGCCCGCCAACATCGCCCACGCCGCCGACACTGGCAGCACGCCCCACAGTTTCGCGATGCCGTCGGCGCCCGTAACCACAAGCTCGACGCCCTTCTGGCCCATGCCGCCGATCACATCCGAAATCGCCGCCCATTGGATCGCGCCCGGCACGGCCCAGTTGCTGGTGACGTGATCTTTGATCGAGGTTTCATCGGCCTTCTTTGACATGAACAGCACGAAGAACAGTGGCGTTGACGCCAACGCGCCCGCGACGATGCCGATGCAGTGACCGATCGCTTGTTGACGCGGTTTCGCGCCGAGCATGTAGCCAGGCTTGATGTCCATCAGCAGGTTCGATGCGTTCGACGCAACTTCAGTGGTCACGCCCGCGGTCATGAGGTTGGTCGCGGGATGTCCCGGCTGCATCGCGCCGAAGGTGAACTGAGTGATCTTCGAGAGCGAGCCCGTTGGCGTGGTCGAGGTCAGCGCCGTTGCGTTGGCCGCGATCAGCGTCAGCAAAATAATCATCGGGATCGACAGCGCGCCGAGCCACGGATTCACATCGAACCACATCCAGTTGAGCCAGATGATGGCCGCCGATGCGACTGGAATTCCGATCAAGCTCCACTTGATGGGGAACTCGATGTCGCGCAGGCAATCCTCCGACTTCGACTTCTTGGCAAAGAGTCCGGCGAACGCGCTGAGAAGAATCTTCGGCTTGGCCAGGAGTCCGACCATCGAAGCGGTGACCATCATCGCCACGCCCCACCAGAGGCACCACGAGTTGGTCAGCCACGGTCGTCCGAACACGGCATCGGCCATGTTGTAACTACCGTCTGGCTGCACGATTTTGGCCCAATTTTTGGGAACGATCTGCCCGTAGGCGATCATGATTGGTGCGACGATCAGGAAGTTCGCCACCATTCCGATGAACACGCTCGATGCCACGCGCATGCCCATCAGGCCGCCCGCGCCGACCATCGAGAGATCGAAGGTCGCGGTCACTCCCAACTGCTCAAAGTTGGTGCCGCGGATGTTCGGAATCCAAGTCCCTGGGCTCTTCGCGGCCAAGTGGTAGTACCACTCGTCGAGGCGTTCGGGAAGCTTCCAGAGCGTGTCCTTGGCCTTCGAAGTTCCCAGCAGTGAAATCTGCAGAATCGCCATGTAGCCGCCCGCGATGAGCAACTGCATGACCGCGCCGATTCCCGCCGTCACCGCGAGGGCCTTGGCCTTGAACAAGCCAGCCTCGACTCCAGCGCCCGCGTGTGCGGCGGGGTTCACCACCGGCGAACCGTCGACCATGTTCTTGGTTCCACCCTCAGGCGCGTGCGGATAGAGCGAGTCGAGCACGACCGCGCACGCGCGTCCCTCAGGAAACGGCTGCTGCTCGTCGTTGATGAAGCGGCGCTTCATAGGGAACGCCACCATCACGCCCAGAAGGCTCGCGATGATGTTCCACACCAGCATTTTGTACCACTCCATCGTGGTATTGGTTACGAACATGTAGGCCATGAGCGCCGAGATGAGCGGACCGGTCATGTATCCCGCGGCGGTCGCGATCGATTGAACCGCGTTGTTCTCGAGGATGGTCATGTCCTTCGAGATCTTCACATTCGACAACGCGCGGAACATCACGAACGACAGGATCACGCTGGTCACGCCAACGCCGAGCGTCCATCCAGTTTTGGCGCCGATGTAGAGGTTGGTCGCGGAGAGAATTCCGCCGAGAAAAAATCCGGTGAGGGCGGAGCGCAGGGTGAGCTGAGCCATGTCGCCTCTGAAGACATTCTCAAGCCACCAGCGATCCTTCTGCTCGCGCGTCCAGGTGCGGGTCTGCTCGTCGGTGAGTTGCGGAAGTGCCATGTCGCGGAATGTAGTGCAACTTCGGCCGATGAACCAATCGAGGCGCGGAGGATCGGGCCGCCGAACACGGGTCGCCAAGCACGGGCCGCCGAACACGGGTCGCTGCAAAGATGGGTGTTGCTAGCGCCCGCTGAGTGCGAACACGGCGCCGTTGGCCTGCCAGGCGTGTGCGTGCATCGGCGCGCGCGACTCGAAGCGCACCTCAATGTTCCAGGCCGCCTCGATGTCCCAGCCCGTCGCGGCGTCGGTCAGGCGCGGCGGCGTTGGTTGGATCGAACTCACCTGAAGCACGCTGCCGAACCAGCCGACATCGAGACCATGCGTTTTCACGCACGCCTCGCGCGCACACCACAGCGCGATCGGCGCCACCACTAATTGCGGGTCGACCTCAGCAAGCAGCTTTCGCTCCTCAGGCGAGATGGCCATGCGCAGCAGCGCCTCCGCGCGGTGGGCGTCGATTTCCTCGACATCCACGCCGAGCGCTTTGCAGGTGCGCACCGTCGACACCGCCGCCACCGCGCGAATCTTGGTGTGCGCGATCGAGATCGCCGGCGCGTCGGCCCAGGATGGCTGCGGTCGTCCACGGCCGTCGCGCAGCACGGGCATGCGGTGGGCGCGCGAATCGCCCGCGTTGGCGAGGCCGGCGTGTACAGCAAGTCGGCCAGCGAGAAAGGCGTCACGCCGCGCCGGCGCCGTGAACGATTGCGCAAGCGTGCGCTCGCCCTCATGCAGCCTCGCGCCATCGCGCGCGAGCAACGCCGACTCGGGCGTCGTCAGCTCAACCAGCACCGTTTCGCCCGGCGCGCCTTCGAAGTGCATTCGTTCGATCCGCATCATGTTCGTCGTGTACTCCGCGCGGCAGTACGGCTGCGAGTCGGTGTGGCCGCAGTTGCCGAGGTTGTGGGTTTCTTCGGCGATTTCGCTGCCGCCTTCTTCCCCATCTTCTTCCCCAATTTTTTCCCCGTGCGTTTCTGCATGTCGTCAGCTCGCCGCAGCACCAGCAACACATCGCCGGCGCCCTTGCGAAACGGCTTCGAGGGCAGGTCTTCGTCGGTCGCGTCGTAGCACCCGAGCAACTCGAATCCGCCCGCGGCCATGAGGATGTCCTTCAGCATTTCAAAGGTGAAGGTCAGCAGGTCGTACTGCTCCGCGATCACGGTCGGCGTGTCTTTCACATTGGCGGTGATGATGATTTGACGGATGCGTTCGCACCGAGTCTTGGGTTGTAGTCCGAGCGATTCCGTGCGCAAAGCCGCGAAGCCGCCGCCAGGAATGTCGATTGGCCCGCGTTCGTACACGACTCCCTCGGGAATCGTGTCAGTGCGCTCACGCAACGCCAGCCCCACTAGGTAGACGCCGCGCGGAGCGAGCCGTTGGCGGATTGAGGCGAAATGTTCGGCAACATCGTTGTAATCGGCGAGATGCCCGATAGAATTATCGAGATTGATCACGCAGTTGAAGTCGGCGCCGAGTTCGTCGGGCGGTCTGCGCATGTCGCCAACCATCACGCGCACGCCACGCTTTGGCAACAACTTCGTCGCTTGTTCGATGGCACTTGGCTCGATGTCTGATCCAGCAACTTCAGCTCCTTGCGCGGCGAAGTGCGCAAGCCAGAGGCCCGGTCCGCAAGCGGGATCAAGCACGCGCATCACCTTGCGCGTCAGGTGCATTTGCAACACGCGATCTATCGAATTTCGCATCAATTTTGTCGGAGCGAAAATCGCACAGTAGAGCCCGCTTTGCTGATAGAAGGTATGCATGGTGTGTCGCGAAGATTAGCAGGCTGTTGCGTTGATTGGATGCTCGCACTGCGAGAGATAGTTTGGCAGCAAAAATCATTGCATCACTTGCATGGCGAAACACGCGTTTGTTTCGCAAAGTCCCTCTGAAGGTCATCAATGAGCGAAGTTGATCAAGACAACATGGTTCGTTCGAACGAGATTGAATTTGGTAGCGAAGGTGTGCTTGAACGAGCCGCTATCGCCACGCGTAATGCAGTCTCTCTCGCCAATGCAGTTACTTGGCAAGCGCTGCGCGCACCGCTCCGGATGCAAATGCTCGAGGCAATCATCGCCTGTCCGGGCGTTGATGCGCGCGCACTCGCCGAGGCCATCGGTTGCAGCGCGCCTCGGCTCTACTATCACATCAAGATCCTGGTTGAGGCAGGGCTTGTGGTGAGTTCCGAGGGGTCGAGTCGAAAGTCTGCGCGAGGTCCCTCAGCGACCAGCTACCACTCCAGCCTCAGCGATTTTCCAACCGAGTTTTTTGCTGGCGACCCCGTCACGATCAAGCGCGCGGGCGAGCTCTTTTACTCGATTGCCGAACTGGGCCTCGCCAAGGCGATCAGTGCGGTCAACGAACCGGGTTGCATCGTGGACTTCCGCCATGAGGCGCTCCTCCCTCAGGAGGTCGATGTCGTTCGAGGACACATGGCGGAGATTCGGCTCGTCCTTGCCGCCGCGCGCCGTCGTCGCCACGGGGCCAAGACCTTGATTCGCTCAACGGTTTTCGTGGGAATCTGCGCTGTTGTCCCCTTGGCTCCAACGCTGCCCGACACGCCGATCTCGACCGTCCGACTTCAGGTCGATGGTGAGAAAAAAAACGCTTGACCGAACTGCGAGCGGCGGGCCGGGAGGTGGTCGACGAATAGTACTTGCGTACGGGCTGGATTCGGATATAGTTATCCGAGTTTAATCGGACAGCCATGCCGCGGCTAAACCCGCGGCTTATTCGGAGAATATCCATGTACGGCAAGCAAACCGAAACCGCCATCGCCGCTCTGAGCCGGCTTGCAGAGGTTTGGGACGAAGGGCGCACGCGCCTCTCTGCGGCGGAAATCGCTGACCAGCGTGGGCTTCCCCGTGCGATGGTCGCCAAGATCCTCTCCACGCTTTCCCAGGCCTCGTTGGTGGACGGTTCGCCTGGCCCTGGTGGCGGCTACGCGCTTGCTCGTGCGCCGCACCTCATCCGGCTTCGTGAACCCCACGACCTGTTTGAGCGCGAGGATGTGAGCACCAATTGCCCGTTCGGCGGCGGCGTCTGCGGCGCGGGCGAGCCCTGCGCCATGCACGACCGACTGAAGTCGATGCAGGGCGCGATCCGAAAGCTGTTGGAAGAAACCACTTTCGAGATCTTCCGCAAGGCAGTCCAGGAAGACGGTTTGGTGCCAGTCGCAAAGGGCGTGAGGCCCGACGCGGCGCGCGATACCTACCGCGCACCGCATCCGCGCCGTAAACACGCCTGATCGGCGTGCTCAGCGAACCGTGATCAGACTCGCGGCCCTCGCCGCGATGTTCCGCGCATCTCCTGCGGTCTTTCCCTGCGCCAACACAACGCCCATGCGGCGATGCTTGCGCGTTGTCGGCTTGCCGAAGATGCGCACTTCCACCGATGGAATCGCCATTGCCTTCTCGATGCCCGAGTAGCGTGGCGTTCGCTCGGACTCGCGGCTGGCGAGGACAACGGCTGACGCAGTGGGGCCGGCGTAGCGGATCTCGGGGATCGGTATGCCGAGGATCGCGCGCAGGTGGAGGTCGAACTCCGAGAGATCCTGCGAACGGAGCGTGACCATGCCCGTGTCGTGCGGCCGCGGCGAGAGTTCGCTGAAGATCACTTCGTTTGCGCGCACAAAGAACTCAACGCCGAAAATGCCCGCGCCGTTCTTTCCCGCAAGGCGCTCGACCACCGCCGCCGACATGGTCTGCGCCGCGCGCTTGGCCGCCGACTTCATCGGACACGGCATCCACGACTCCTGGTAGTCGCCGCGCTCCTGCCGATGTCCGATCGGCTCGACAAACTTGATGCCGCCGCCGAGCGAGGCGCGTTCCTTGATGGTGAGCTGGGTGATTTCGTAGTCGAAGTCGATGAACTCCTCGACGATGACAACCTTGCGATCGCCGCGCATGTTGTCGATCGCGTACTTCCACGCCTTGCCGATTTGAGCCTTGGTTCGCACCACCGACTGGCCCTTGCCTGATGAACTCATCGTGGGCTTCACCACGCAGGGCAATCCCACGCCGCTCTTGGTTCCAGCTTTGGAGTTGATCGCATCGGCGAGTTCTTGTGCGCTCGACGCGTATGCGTATCGCGCCGTGCGCAGGCCGAGTTCCTTGGCGGCCAGCTCGCGGATCGCGTCGCGGTTCATGGTCATGTGCGCGGCGAAGGCGCTGGGAACCACTGAAAAACCAGCCTTTTCCAGCTTCAGCAGTTCGCTGGTGCGGATGGCTTCGATTTCGGGAACGATGAAGTCGGGCTTGTGTCGGCGCACGCAGCGAGAGAGCGCCGCGCCATCGAGCATGTCGACGACCTCGTGCGCATCGGCAACCTGCATTGCTGGCGCATCGGCATAGCGATCGACCGCGACCACGCGGCATCCGAGGCGCTTGGCGCTGATGGCGAACTCTTTACCGAGCTCACCCGATCCGAGCAGGACGATCTTTGCGGTCACGGTTGTTCACCTTTTTCCAGTGTTTCTGACAGTTCCGACGGTTCCGGCGGCGGATCGCGCGGAGCATTCTCTTCGCGGAACTTCGCCAACGCAATGTGGAAGTTGCGCACGAACTGCGCCGTGGTGTCGTCGTCCAGCGCGCGCCCATAGCGCACAACATGGTTCCCAACGGGAAAATCGACCCACATGCGCACGCGCCGCTCGAGGTTCTCCGCAGGCTCATCGACATCAACCTGAATGAACGCAGCACCATCGCCGTAGTACACGCTCTGCGTGTAGAGCAGGTCGATCTCGCCGCAGCTGCGGTCTATGCGCGGGCGCACCTTCCCGGGCTCGATCACCGCGGGCATGACGCCTTGCAGTTTGAGGATCTGAATGGTGTCGGTCCACACCTCGTCGGCGGTGCCTTGGATACGAACACTCTCGCCGCAGCCAACAAGCGTGGCGGCGCAGACAACAAGCATGGCGGCGATGACGCGAGGAAGCATTGGCGCAGGGTAGCGCAAGGCTTCCGCGCCATCACTGTCCGAGCGCGCGCAGCAGCACCGTCGCATACGCGCCGCGGGGAAGTTCGAAGCAAACGGTGCAGGCCATGTTTGCCCGCACGCCGAGAGTGAACTCGTCCACGCTTGGCTCAGAGATCGTCCAGTGGCGCGCGCGCGAAACAAACGGCCGATCGCCGCCGCCGAAGTAGGGGCGCGAGAGACCAGGAATTCGCAGGGTTTCCAGCGAGACGCCTTCGTCGGCCAAGATGCCAGCCACGATTTCGCTGAGGCACTCGGGCATGATCGAGCGCGGCGAGGGCGTTGGAATCGCCATCTCGCGGAACGCAGGGGTGAGCGCGGCGGCGCGGGGAAAAATCAGCGGGCCGAAGATGTCTTCGGCCTCGAAGGCGCTCTGCGCAGTGGAGTTGGCGAGCGCGTCGGCGAGTTCACGCGCGATCGCGTTCCAGAGGTGCGATTGGTAGGCCTCGACGCAGATTTCCTGGGTAAATTTGGGCAGCGCTTGGAACGCCTCCATGAAGGACGCGCCGCGCGCGAGTGCCTCGATCGATGCGCGCTCGGGCATGTGGCCAAAGCTTGCCAGTGCGGTTTCCCAGTGGCCCCAATGGGTGGCGAGCGCGCGGGTGAGCGAGCGGGTCTGGCCCGAATCTTTGCGCGCGGGCGTGCCGATGGCCAGGCGCAGGGCCTTCTCAAAGTCGCCGTCGATGAGCGCGCGGCCGACGAAGCCCTCGCCGTGGCGCGCGCTGCCGAAGCGTTGATCGCCGAAGTAGTTCACGAACAGCAGGCTGCCGTCGGAGTCAAGAAGAAGGGCGGCGCGGCGCAGCATTTCGTCGGATTGCCGCTTGTCCAGCGCGCGCACGACGATGGTGAAACGATTGGCGGCGATGACGGACGCGTCGGCCGCGCGCGGCACAAATCCAAGCCTAGTCAGACGCCAGTCCTGTCCCTCGACGAAGCGCGGCGGGCGAACGCGCATGGCTGCGGAGTCGACGGTGATCGTCTGCGCAGTTGCGGCGTGACGGTCCTTGAGACCGGCGGAACTGACGGCGGTGCGGGGCACGCCGAGGTCGCGCGCGATGAAGCCGAGCGCGTCGGGAGTGGCGAGCGAAATCTTGTCGAGCGTGTAGGCGGCGAATGGATGCGATGGAATCCATTCAGGGGTAAGCACAGCGCGGAACTCACTGCTCGTGAGCTCTTCAACACGGAAATCCTCTGGTATGCGGCGGATCATCGACGAACGCGCACTGTAGCGGGCTTGTATCCTTTCTTGCGTGGCGCAACGCGAGACGACAAGAATCCTTCGGGTGATCGAGCCCATGCTGCGTGGGCCGAGCGGGCACTACGCGGAGTTCGTGCGCGCGCTGGCATCGCGTTGCGACGGCGTTTTTGAGTCGATCGAGGTCGTGGGCGGAGCGCGGGCGGCGGAGTTTCTCGCGTCGCTTGGTGGTGCTTCTATCGGTGGCGCTCCTATGGGTGGCGCGGTGAGTGTGCGTGCTGAGCCGTTGCCGAGGGGGCCTGCCGCGGAACTGCGGGCGATGCGCGCGTCGCTCGGTGCTGGACGGCAAACGCTCGTGCTCACCGCGGGCGCTTCGCACGCGATTCTCGGCGAAACCGCGGCATTTCTCGATGCGGACGCGTTGGATCGGCTCGCGTTTTTCGTGCACTGGCCGCTGCAGAGTCCGCGGGCGCGGCTTGCGCTTGCCCTTGCCGTGCGTGTGCGCGGGCGGGCGCTGTTTCTGGCGCCGACTCGTGGCGTGCGCGATGCGCTGGTCGAGGCGAACTGCGCGCATGTGGTGCAGGTGGCCTATCCCGCAACTCGTGCCGCCAACTGCCGGCTCGGCGCGCCGTTTCGCCATCTGCTCATGGCGGGTGCGGCGCGCATCAACAAGGGCCTCGATGTGGTCGCCGAGCTGGCGGAGATGCTCGCGCGCGATGGTCGCGATGTGCCATTGTTGGTGCAGGTCTCGCCCAAGCATGTGCTGCGCAGTGGCGCCAGTCGTCATGGCTCGCGCGAGGACGCCGTGGTGGCGCGGCTGCTTGGCGCGAACTATCGCGGGCTTGTCGCCGATGCCAAGGCTCCCGACCGCGCCGAATACGCAGCGCGCTTCGAGGGCGCGTTGGTGCTCGCGCCCTACGAACGCGCGAAGTTTGCCAGCGGCGTGAGCGGCGTCGTGCTTGACGCGTTGCTGCACGGCGCCCCAGTGGTCGCGACTTCGGGAACTTGGGCGGGCGATGTTGTCGAGCGTTTTGACGCTGGCGTTGTCATGCGCGATCGCACGGCGAAACAGCTCCATAGTGCGGTGGAAACCGTGCTTTCTCGCTGGAGCCGCTACGCAAAAAATGCGGCGAAGGCCTCCGACGCCCTCGCCGTCGAGCATGACCCGCGCGCGCTTGCCCGCATCCTCGCGGCACACGGCGCTTGAGCCAACGCTACATTGCGCCGCACGACGCTTGTGGCTCGAACGCGATGGCAACTCCGATGGCAAACATCATCTGTATGAAGTGGGGCACCAAGTACGGGCCCGAGTATGTGAATCGCCTTGCCAACATGGTTAGGCGAAACATGACCATTCCGTACCGCTTCGTGTGCATGACCGACAGCGCCGTCGGCCTCGACGCGGGGATCGATGCGCGTCCGCTGCCCGATTTCGACGATCCAGGCGGCCCCGAGCGCGGTTGGCGCAAGATTTCGACCTTCCGCAATCCGCTGTTCGATCTCAAAGGTCCGACGATCTTCCTCGACATCGACATTGTGATCGTCGGCAACATCGACTGCCTGTTCAGCCATCCCGGCGAGTTCATCATCATCAAGGACTGGGCGCGGCCTTGGCGTCCGACCGGCAATTCGTCGGTTTATCGCTTCGAAGCAGGCGCGCACCCCGAACTGCTCACGAAGTTTATGAGCGAGCACGCGCAGATTCGCAGCGAGGTGCGCAACGAGCAGGAGTACATCTCGCGCGAACTCCACCGCGCGGGCAAACTGTCGTATTGGCCGAAGGAATGGTGCGTGAGCTTCAAGTACGGATGTATGGCGAAGTTCCCGATGAACTGGTGGGTGGCGCCGAAGATTCCGCAGGATTGCCGCATCGTGGTGTTCCACGGACATCCGAATCCGCCCGATGCGGTCGAAGGCATCACCAAGAAGATCACGCGTCATGTGCACAAGACGCCGTGGGTCGCGGAACACTGGCGCTGACGCAAGCTGGTCGGTCGCGCGTCAATCCATGCCAGGCAGCGGGAAATCCGAGTTCGGCGTGTGCTGCTTGTACGCGTACTTCGAAAGTCGCGCGACGACATCGGGGTGAACCGCGGCGACATCAATGGTTTCCTTCGGATCCTTGGCGAGGTCGTAGAGTTGCCATCCATCGAGCTGCTGGATCTGGCTCGTCTTGGCTAGTTTTTCGAGGTCGCAGCGCACCAATTTCCAATCGCCTTCGCGCACGGCCTGTTGTCCGCCGTAGCCTGGAAATGGCCAGTAGAACGAGCGCGGCCCGATTGTTTCGCCGCGCAGAATCGCTGGCGAAAGGTCGATGCCGTCGCTGCCAATCGGACCGAAACCAGCGAGCGCAACAAAGGTCGCCCGCAGATCCACGGTCCACGCGGGCGAGTCGATGGTGAGACCAGCGCCGATGCGCTTCGGGTTCCACGCGATGCAGGGAACGCGGATGCCACCTTCCCACACCGATCCCTTGCGGCCGCGAAGTCCGGCGGTCGAGTCAAAGAAATTCGTGTCGACGCCACCAACATCGTGCGTCGGCCCGTTGTCGCTGGTCACGATGATGATGGTGTCGTCGGCGACACCCGCTTGCTCGAGAGAAGCGCGCAGCGCGCCGACCTCGGCATCAAGCCGCGTGATCATCGCCGCGTATCCCGCGCGCGGCTTGGCGTGGCTGAGGTAGCCGCGACCGCCCGTGTACGGAATCTCCCTGAATCGGCTTTCATACAGGCGTAATTCCTCGGCGGGCGGCTGCAAGGCCATATGAGGAAGCGTGGTGGTGTACGACAGAAAGAACGGGCGCCCGGCGTTGCGGGCGATGAACGCCTGCGCCTCCTTGAGCATGAGGTCAGGCGCGTACACCGCCTCTTTGCGCGTCTTCGGATCGTTGCCTTCGAGCTTGACGATTCCTACATCGCTCCAAAGGTGAGTCGGGTAGTAGTTGTGCGCTTGGCGTTGGCAGTTGAAGCCAAAGAAGTGCTCGAATCCGAGTGCGTTCGGATCGCCGCTCGATCCGACGACTCCGAGTCCCCATTTGCCGACGCAGGCAGTTTTATAGCCGGCGAACTTGAGATCCTGCGCAACAGTGGAAAATCCCTGCGGCATCGGCGTCTGACCTTCGGGCTCGACTTCGCCGTTGTCGCGGATGGGCGCGTGACCGAGATGCAGCCCGGTGATGAACGCGCAGCGCGATGGCGCGCACACGGGCGCCGCTGAGTAGAACTGGGTGAAGCGCACGCCTTCGCGGGCAAGCAGGTCGATGTTGGGCGTCGCGATCTTCCGCTGTCCGTAGCAACCGAGCTCGCCGTAGCCGAGGTCGTCGGCAAGAACGACCACGATGTTCGGCTGGCGCTGCGGAGGACGCTGCGGTTGAGGCTTGGCAATGGGTGCGGGATTTGCGGCGCTTTCGGTCGCAAGTTTCGGCGCAAGTTCGGTCGCAAGTTCGGTCGCAAGTTTGGGCGCGAGTTCCGCCGCAGGAGCGTGGCTCGTCGGCTTCGTGCTGCAGGAAATGCAGGCGAAGGATGCGAGCAGGACGGTGAGAATCAAACCAAGAGGGCGCATCGGCGCAGTATCGCGCGCAATGCAGCAGAATCAAGCGGTTTTTTTGGTGCGGTCAAACATCGCAGATGTCGATCGCCTCGCGCAAGCTCGTCATCGGATCGCGACGGGGCATGAACTCTTGCGCGAGGAAACCCTTGAACTCGATCGCCTTGAGCGTCTCGCAGATCGCCAGGTAGTTGAGCTCCTGCGTCGCATCGATTTCGTTGCGGCCAGGATTGCCAGCGGTGTGATAGTGGCCGATGTACTGCTGGTTGTCGCGGATGGTGCGGATGACATCGCCCTCCATGATCTGCATGTGGTAGATGTCGTAGAGCATGCGGAAGTTGTCGCTGCCGACCTGCTTCACCAACTCAACTCCCCACGGAGTTCGGTCGCACATGTAGTCGTGGTGATCGACGCGCGAGTTGAGGAGTTCCATCAGGATGGTCACGCCGTGCTTCTGCGCAATGGGCATGACGCGCTTGAGGCCGATCGCGCAGTTCTTGAGGCCTTCGCTGTCGGTCATTCCCTTGCGATTGCCCGAGAAGAGCATGAGGTTGGGCACGCCCGCCTTGGCCGCGAGCGCAAGCATGCGCTCGCACTCCTTGACCACGCGGTCGTGGTTCTCGACGCGGTTCATGCCATCAGAGATCGTGGTCGGACCGTTGGCAAGCGCGCAGATCATCCCGTATTTCTTAGGCGTTTCCCAATCTTTCTCGCTGAGCAGGTCGACGCCGGTGATGCCCATTGCTGACGCGTTCTTACACAGATCGTCGACGGACATGTTGAAGCACCACGCCGAGACGGAGTGCTTGATGTTGCCCTTGCGCTTGATCGAAGGCGTGCCGGCGAGTGTGTCTTGCGGAAGTGTGCTCGCGGCGCCCGCAAGCTTTGCTGCGAGTGGAATCGAGGCGGCGGCGGTCACGGACGAGGCGAGAAATGCGCGGCGTTGCATCGACGCACTTTAACGCAGGACCGCCTCAACGCGCCACGAATACGACCCGATGTCCGCACCGCCGCGCTTGGCGGTGATTTCGATGGTGCGGTCGTTGCGGTCGTACTTTCCGCTCAGCGAGATTGAGCCCGGTGTTGACGAGATTGTTGCCGAGGCGGTTTGGTGGGTGCCGAGCGGGTCGATCGAAATGGTCGCGGTCGAACTACCCGACTTGAACTTGAAGTCGAAGCCCTTGCCAAACGGCGCGTCCTTGGCCTCGACGGAGAGGCCGGCGGGGGGCGTGCGCGCGATCGCGGTGAGGGCCGACGCGCGTGGCGTGGCTACGCACCAGAGCAGGCTTGCGAAGAGTGCGGCGGTGGCGGGGAGGAGCAGGATGCGCGAGAGAGCGTTCATTTGTGGATGGCCTTTCGGTGGAATGAAGCCAAAGGATACCCTCGACAGAAGCGATCGCGTTGCGGTCAACCTTCTGTTCGCAGGTGTTCCCTCCGCCGAAGCGGATTGGTTGGCGCACGCGTCACGCCGCTCACGCAATGCGCAGCGACCCCCGATTGCTCGGGGGTCGCTGTGGTTACTTTCAGAGGAGAGCGTTCAGGCTCAGCGTCGGCGGCGGCCAGTGAGGCCAGCGAGTCCCAAGAGCGCAATGGCGCCTGGCGCTGGAACCACACCGATGAGGGTGATGGTGCCGGTCCAAGTACCTGAGGTACCCGCGGCGCCGTAGCCGTTACCGATCCAAATGCTCATCGTTGAGTTGGCAGCCATGTCGATGCCGGTGGTGAAGTTCACGGTGCCAGAGACGGGGGTGTTCGCAGCGTTCGAACCGCCGTTTGCCCAGGAGTAGCGCTGGGTAGCGTTGAGGTTCGAGAAGCCGCCGCACTGCAGCATGCCACCGAGCGCCAGAGGCGAACCAGCGACATAGATGCAGAGGTCGTCGGCGTAGGTGTAGGCCGTCGAGGCGTTGAGCACGGCATTGACCGACGCGCCCGTGAGGGTGCCCGTGAGTGAACCAGCGGCGTAGGCTTCATTGAAGTTGAAACCCGTCCATACTTGGTTCGTGAACGTGTAGGTGACGTCGGCTGATGCAGCCGAGACGAGCGCGGCAGCAGCCACGCCAGCAGCGAGAACATTCTTCATAGAAA
>QWPT01000064.1 GCA_003671075.1 Planctomycetota bacterium | reverse complement strand
TCGCTGTCCTGAGAAGCTTCAGGAGAAGCGCCCTTCGCGTCCTTCTCATCTTGCAGTTTTTTGATCGCCTGCTGCTTGCGCGTCTTGGATGCCGTCTCGCCGAACAGTCTTTTTTCGCGCAAAAGATGGTGGTAATGCTGGGCGAAGCGATGGGCCTCGTCGCGAATCGCCTGGCAGAGTTTGAGACCGAGATGCTCGCGCCCGAGACGGATGGGCTCGGCAACGCCGGGGATGTGCAGCAACTCTTCCTGCTTGGACAACGCGACCACCCGCGGCGGCTGCACGCGCAATTGGGTGAACGCGTCGAGCGCGGCGTTGAGCTGCCCGATGCCGCCGTCGATCAGAATGAGGTCGGGATACAACTCTTCGCCCTCGCCCGCGTCGCGATAGCGGCGGCTGACGACCTCGCGCATCGCGTTGAAGTCATCGTTGGTCACCGTCTGAATCTTGTAGCGGCGATAGCCTTCCTTGAAAGGCTTTCCGTCGATGAAGCAGACCTTGGAGGCGACCGTCTCGCCGCCGCGCAGATGGGCGATGTCGAAAGCCTCGAGACAGCGGATCGGTTCCTCGGCGCCGAGCACGCGCGCGAGGCTGCGCGTACCGGCGGCGGGGTCGTGCAAGAATCCCGTGGCCTCGGGCTGCCAGTCGAAACCGGCCTCGTCGCCGCGCTTTTCCCGTTCATCGAGTTTCTCAATCGCGTTGATCTGATCGCGCAGCGTGGCGGCGTGCTCGAAGTTGAGCAGCGCGCTTGCCGAAGCCATCTCCTCGCGCATCTCGCGCAGCATGGCGCTGCGCTTTGAGCCGAGGAAGCGCATGAAGCGATCGATATCGGCGCGATAGGCATCCTTGGAAACGCGCGCCGCGCACGGGGCCGTGCATTGATTGATCGCGGCAAGAAGGCACGGACGGAAACGCGCGTTGCGCCGATCGCCATCGACGATCTCCAACTCGCAGGTTCGAAACTTGAACACGCGCTGCAACAACTGCATCGCCTGATACAGCGCGCCAACGGCCACGAACGGCCCGTACACACGCGCGCCCTTGAAACGGACTTCGGTGGGGTTGCGGGTGATGTAGACGCCCGGAAAGTCGTCGCGTAGCGTGACGGCGAGGTACGGGAAGGTCTTGTCATCGAGCAGCCGCTCGTTATAGGGCGGGTGAATGTCCTTGACCAGACGCGCCTCCATGAGGAGCGCCTCCCACTCGCCTTCGCAGGGAATGAAGTCGAAGGCGACGACTTCGTCGAGCATGGGCTGCTTGCGGCCGCCGAGGTCGGCGGATGGAATGAAATAGCTGGACACCCGATTGGGAAGCCTCAGCGCCTTGCCTACATAGAGCACGCGTCCCGCGGCGTCCTTCATCAGGTAGACCCCGGGGGCGTCGGGAAGCATGTGCGCCTGCTTCAAGAGGCGCCCGAGCCGCTCCTCACGAGATTCTTGATCGCCATCGGCTTGGGTGGGCAGGTTGGGGTCGTCTGACATCGGGGTAAAATCTAGGCAGAATAACTGTGCGAAACCGCACGGAGGGGTGGAACCGTGGCAATGTTGCCTTGTACACTCTGCTCCTCTCAAACAACTGAGGTTGGATCGCCGATTCCAATCGTCTCAGTTGCCTGAGGGCAGCAGGCCGATTGCTCTCGCGTGTTGCGGGACAATGCAGAATAAAATGAGTTACTCACGGGCGGGCTTCTCAAGCGTGTGCTTGAATTCCCGAACTGGATCACACGACCGGTGATCCAGAACCGTAGCAAGATGTACGGTTCACTCTCATCGGTCCAATTTCGAAGGATTTCCCCTATGAAGATCACGACCATCGCCGCTCTCTCCCTCGTCGCTTTCCTCGGTGCTTGCACCACCACGCAGAGCTCGGCTCCAGGCGCCGTCGGCGCTCAGAAGTCTGAGTGCTGCGCCACCAAGAACGCCGCTGCCGCCCCTGGCGCTGTTGGCGAGAAGAAGTCCGGCTGCTGCTCTGAGACTGCCAAGACGACCGCCGCCCCCGGCGCCGTCAGCGGCAAGTCTGATTGCTCTGCCAAGACCGAGTGCACTGCCAAGTGCCCGATGACCGGCAAGTGAATTGACCGCGTTCATCTGAACGCGATCCCACATTGCTTACTCTCAACGCCCGGCCTCGCGCCGGGCGTTGTGTTTTTGGCACGTGTTTTTCGGCACGGGTTTTTCGGCACGGGTTTTTGGCCACCTCCCCCGTGCGCCCCACGCTGAGTGTGTCCCGATCCCCTGCTTTCCCTATCATCGCAACCCCATGAAGATGATCCTTCCCCGCGCATCAATCTGCGCATCAGCCCTCGCATCCATCCTCATCGCATCGGCCTTCTTGCCGGGCTGCACCCATCCGACCCGCGCGCAGTTTGACATCGATCGCGGATGGGCGGTCTACGGTGTTCGCATCGAGACTACTCGTGGCATCGACCCTGAAGTCACTCCTGAGCAACTCGCGCCGTATGCCGACACGGGCACGCGCGTGGTGTTGAGCGGCACCATCACCGAGGTCTGCCGCACCATGGGTTGCTGGCTCGATATCGCTGGCAGCACGGGCGCGACGGTGCGGATCATGAACAAGGATCACGCGTTCTTCATCCCGCGCAACGCCCGCGGTCGCGGCGTGCATGCCATCGGCTACGCAGTTGTGCGCGAACAGTCGGTGGAAATGCTCAAGCACCTCGCCCAGGACGCGGGCAAACCGCAGGCGCAGATCGATGCGATCACCGAGCCGAAGTCGTCGCTGCTGTTCATCGCCGACTCGGTCATCCTGCCTTCGGGCGGACTCGATGCGCCCGTCGCGATTCCAGTTGCAGAAACTCCCGAAGCCGAAACACCCGCGGCCGAAACTCCCGCGGCCGAAGCTTCCACAATCGGGGCCGTCTCCAAGTGAGTTCCATGCTCCTTCTTCGCCGCGGTCGCATCATCGACGCCACGCAAGGCCTCGACCAGGAAGGTGATCTGCTTCTGGTTGACGGCCGCATCGCCCGCATCGCTCCGGGCGGATCCATCGATGTGCCGCAGGGAACGCCGCGCCTCGATTGCGGTGGCAAGATCGTGGCGCCTGGCCTGATCGATCCGCATGTGCATCTGCGCGAGCCCGGTGGCGAGGCCAAGGAGACCATCAAGACCGGCACAGCTTCGGCCGTTGCTGGCGGATTCACCACCGTTTGCTGCATGCCCAACACCAACCCGACCGTCGACTCGACGACCACGGTGCGCTACATCCAGCAGGCGGCGAAAGATTCGGCCAGTGCGCGGGTGTTTGTCGTGGCTGCCGCGACCATGGGACGCAAGGGCGAACAGCTGGCGCCGATGGCGGCGATGGCGGCGCTTGGTGCGGTTGGATTCTCTGATGACGGCGACGGCATCGCCAATCCCGCGATGATGCGCCGCGTGCTTGAGATTTGTGCGGCGCTGGACAAGCCGTTCATGCAGCACTGCCAAGACCATCAGCTGACCGAAGGCGGCGTCATGAACGAGGGCATCGTCGCCACTCGGCTTGGATTGTCCGCGTGGCCGCGCGAAGCTGAGGAGATCATGCTCGAGCGCGATGTGCGGCTGAATCGAGTTCCAAGAGCGCGCTACCACGCGCAGCATCTTTCCTCGGGCGGCAGTGCGGAGATCATTCGCCGCGCCCGAGCCGATGGCATCCGCGCATCAGGCGAGGTCAGCCCGCATCACCTGCTGCTCACCGACGAGGCGTGCGTTGGTTACAACACCATGGCGAAGATGAATCCGCCATTGCGCACGGCGCACGATGTTTCCGAACTCAAGCGAGCCGTCGCCGACGGGACCATCGATATTCTGGCCACCGACCACGCACCGCACACATCAGCCGAGAAGTCCGGCGACTTCAACAGCGCGCCCTTCGGCGTCATCGGACTCGATTGCGCGCTTGCGCTGTATGTCAAGGCGCTGATCGACGATGGCGTCATCGGCTGGCCGCGCCTCATCGAACTGCTCACCCGCACCCCCGCCGCACTCTGCGGACTTCATGGCAACGGCAGCGACGCGCTTGGTCTGGGCACGCTGCGCGAAGGCGCTGCTGGTGATGTCACCGTGATCGATCCGAACCACGAGTGGACGATCGATGTGTCGAAATTTGCGTCCAAGAGCCGCAACTGCCCGTTCGACGGTTGGCGCGTTCGCGGACGCGCGACGACGACCATCGTCGGCGGCCGCGTACGCTTTCAACTCGCCAACGAGCTTGCCGAACTCGGCGAAGTCGCTCGCTGATTGCTCGACTGACTGACTGCGCATCGAGGTTCAAAAACCTTAGGCCAAAAAAGAAACCAGGACGGCGGCCTTGCGACCAACCGTCCTGGACAGTGTTTCTTTGGCATATGCCAGTGTCGTTGCGCTTACGGGCAGGTGCCCCAGCCGCTCAGCAAGAGCGTGAGATCCGCAGCAGCGACGACTCCATCGCCGTTGATGTCAGCTTCGGTCTGGTTCGAGCCCCAGGCTGCGAGCAGGGTCGTGAGGTCGAAGCCGTTGACTGATCCGTCGGAGTTCAGGTCGCCGACACACACGGTGATCGGTGGAGCGAACAGGTCGGACGCCTTTGCGAAGGCCTTCGATCCCAGCTGAGCTCCGAGGCGACGACCAGGGAAGTCATCGAAGTCCGGGTGGATGCCGCCGTAGATACGCGACACGCCCGAGTTGTCCGCAGCGTCGAAGTAGGTCGCCCACTGGAAGGTAAAGGTCTCGCTCGGTCCATCCTCGAAGACGAGGAACTGATTCTGTGTGCAGGTGAACTCGGCAACTCCGCCGGGGAAGTACTCGCTGCCCGTCATGCGGGTGAGCACATCGGCGGCCGTGCGGCTGAAGGTCGAGTGACCCGACATGTAACCGGCGAACGGTGGCGTCACAAAGCTGCCGCGCTGGTAAGGCATCCACTGGCTGCCGAGGATCCACTTCACACCGGTGTAGCTGTTGGCGGCGTCGACCGGTGTACCAGCCCAGGCGAGAGCGGCGATCTTTCCTTCGTTGCCAGCGAGCGCTGCATGGCGCTGTCCCGGAGCAGTCGTCTCGGCCGTGATCAACTCACACATGCCGGAGGCGAGCTTGAGTCCATCTGGATGGAACGAGGGAAGCGACGAGTCGCTGCTCTGTCCACACTGCGCCATGTAGCGGATGGCGCTGATCGGACGCGACGAGTCGTAGGCGGTCTTGTAGCCCCAGGCCGTGACGGCAGCGTCGTGCATCGCTCCGTTGAGGGTGACGTAGAGCTTGACGTCATACTCAAGCGAATCGAGCACGGCACCGGCGCCGCCGACACGCCGTTGGAAAAGGGGATGGTCAGTGACTGCGTTGGCGATTTCGTTCCAGTGTCCTGGAGGAGTCGCCGAGGTCGGACCGTCGGCCCAGAACTCGGAGAGGCAGCGCGACCAGTCGCCGCGCTTGACGAAGTTGGACGCATACGCGCTACCCGTGATCGGATTGATCGCGCGGCCGGTGCCGTCGTTGGTGCCGAGCGTGTTGTTACCCATCACAGCTGGAGAGATGTCGATCATCACGCCGTCGTCAGGAGTGAGCGTGCACGATTTGAACAGGACATCTTCGTGTCCGGCGCGGTAGGCCGCGTCGCCGAGGCCATTGATCTGGGCTGGAGCGGGCGCGTCGAGGTAGACGCCAAGAGTGGGATCACGGTCGGCAGCGGTGAGCGCAAATGTGTTCACATTGCCCCAGTGCGGCGCAAGGCGCGACTGGATGGAGCCGGGGATCACATTGCCCTTGGCGCCGATGGTGAAGCTGAGCGCGAGCGGCTGCCATCGGTTCGGATCAACCATGGTGATGCCAGGAAGCGCTGCGATAAGCGGCGGATTCACTGGACCAGGCGTACCAGCTTCGGGAGCGTAGTTGAATTGTTCACGCGATCCGTCGGCGAGGCTGCGCTCGAGAAGTTGCGCAGCGATGCGGTTTCCAACGGCGGCCGGCGAGTCACCAACAGTCGTCGTCACATCGACCGAGTAACCGAGTGCGGCCATACGGGTATCGAGATAGGAACGGACGAGCGCAACATTTGGGCCAGTGGCAAAGCGCTGACGCATGATGCGGTAGGCCGCGTAGGAGACGGCTTCGTTGCGTGCAGCGGTTGGGTCGACCGCGCTGAGCTTCTCCGTGAAGAAGTAGCCCTGCGCCGTGCTGTCGTAGGCCGCCCAGGCGTCGTACATCGCCACCGAGACATGGAAGAGATTGCGAGCGTGAACCGGAGGGCGCGGCGTGTCCTTGCGGATCGCGGCCAGCAGAGTCTCATCCCACTGTCGTGCGACCGATTGGTCAGCGAAGGACAGGGTGGATGTGGCGGAAAGTACCGCCATGGCGAGCAGAGCTCGCGACGCCATTTTGAGAGAGTTACGCATGATCGTCCTCGGGATTCTTGAGTTCCTGAGACATCCGGAGGACTCAATCCCAGCGCGAGTCGTAGGACTCGGGCAGCACGACAAGTTTCGTCATCTTGTCGCGCTGTTCGCGGATGAATGGGCATGAGATCGCTTCGCGTCTGTCGACGCGGCCAACCACCATGTCGCATCCATCGCATGACGCGGGGAGCGTGATCCTTCAAATGTCTTCGGTCGTCCAGTGAAGGTTTCGTCGGAGCGTTGTCTGCACACTGAGCGCAGGTTGCCCACACTTCACTGATCCAAATGAACCCCACGCATGCGCAGAGATACACGCGTTGATGCAAAGCCATCGAATCGTTGAGCGCTGGCGTTCATCAGGAAAGCGCGGGGAATGCAGCTGCATTGCCCGTTCGGACCAAATGGCAAATCGTAAGTGCCTGTGCTGAAACGACCGCCATCATTGCTTCGATGGGGCAAATCCTCGGGCAAACAAGTCAATACGAGGTCTGCAGCAGCCAACAAAATACTTTGGAGACTTCCATCGCAGGGTTCGCGCGTTCGATCTGAGTTGAGGACAGCGCGCACGCCGGCGAACTCGCCGAAGGCATCACGAGCGTCGTTGATGCTGCGCCACGCCATGAGGGACGCCATGAGCAACGCCGCAAAACATGCGATTTGCGCGGGAAATCAGCGAAGAATGATATCGCATCCTCGGTCGATGCTTTCCACGCGCGCAGTCGAATCTGAAGTTTACCGCGGGCGGATGCGAAGTTCCTCGCACATGATTTGCGCGCAAGCGAAGTACGCAACAACGCCAGCATCGCGCTCAGTGCTGCGACGCTGGCTTGATCGAGCGGCGGATTGTGGATGTTGACCTTGGACTTCTTAAGTCCGCAGACATTCGCAGGTCTCATTCCCAGCACCAGAGTCAGTCAGGGACTCGGCTGCCACGGCAAGATCGTCCTCTTGTCGGGGCACTCTGGCAATGGCGAGCGTGGGATCTCTGCGCGTCTTGCGACGCGCCAACCACCATGTCGCTGCCATCCGTTTTGCGCGGGAGCTTAAGCCTGCGAATGTCCGCAGCGGTCGAGTGAAGTGTTTCGTCCGGGCCTTCCTGTAAACTTCGTTCAGGTTGGCCCACGCTTCACTGATCCATGTGAACGGGGTGCAACCGCTGAGATACGACTGTAGATAAAAAGTCGCCGAAGACGGCATGGGGCATTTTCCCCATAAGGCCAATGGGGAAAAGCGCGCGAGGCGGCCGGTTGGGCCGCCTCGCGAATGGTAAGTGTTTGTGTAGAAACGGCTGCTGTCACTGGCCCGCTGGACAGGCTCCCCAGGATGAGAGCATCGCGGCGAGGTCCTGACCGTCAACAATTCCGCTGACAACGATGTCCGCGGCGGCATCGTTGGTTCCCCATGCTCCGAGAAGCAGCGCGAGGTCCTGTGCGGCCACCTGTCCGTCGGCATCGATGTCGGCGATACAGGGCGGGGCAACGATGGGCTGGAAGAGTTCAAGCGCGCGGGTATGCGCCTTGACGGCGACCTGCGCACCAAGCACTCGCGCGGGAAAGTCGTCGAAATCAGGATGAATGCCGCCGTAGATGCGCGACAGGCCCGATTGGTCGGCGGCGTCGTAATAGGTCGCCCACTGGAACTGGAAGGTCTGGCTCGGGCCATCCTCGAAGACGAGGAACTGGTTCTGCGTGCAGGTGAACACGCCCATTCCGCCCGGAAAGAACTCGCTGCCGGTCATGCGCACCAGGGTCTCGGCGCCCGCTCGGCTGAAGGTCGAGTGCCCTGACACATACCCCGGGAACGGCGGCGTAACGAAAGTCGGACGCTGATACGACACCCAGTTGCCCGCGAGGGTCCAGACGACGCCCGAATAGGTGGTCGCTGGGTTCGCTGGCGCCCCTGGCCAAGTCAACGCCGCGATCTGCCCCTCGTAGCCGGCGAGGTCCTGGTGGCGCTGCCCAGGCGCCGTGGTTGCGGCGGTGATGATCTCCACGGCGCCGGGCGCCAGATGAAGCCCGTCGGAATTGAAGCTGGGAAGCGCGGAATCGCTGCACTGACCGCGCTGCGCCATCGCTCGGATCGCCCCGATCGGTCGCATGGTGTCGTAAAAACCCTTGATTCCCCAGGCGGTGATCGCCGCGTCATGCATGGCGCCGTTGAGCGCCACATACATCTTGAGATCCCACTCGAGGTCGCTGAGCACGGGGCCCTTGCCGCCGATGCGTCGAACGAAAGTGGGATGGTCGGACACCACATTCGCCAACTCGTTCCAGTGCCCAGGCGGCGTAGTCGAGTTCGGGCCGTCCGCCCAGAACTCAGCAAGGCAGCGGGACCAGTCGCCACGCTTCACCAGATTGGCGGCGTAAGGCTGACCGGTCGCAGGATTGAGTGCGCGACCGCTGCCATCGTTGGTTCCCAGCGTGCTATTGCCCATCACATTCGGCGAGATGTCGATCACCACGCCGTCGTCGGGCGTGAGCATGCTCGAGACGCGCAACACGCCTTCGTGTCCCGCACGCCAAGCCGCGTCGCCGATGCCGTTCAGAACCGGTGGCGCGGGTGGATTGAGATACACGCCAGGACGCGCGCTATCCATGTCGCCTGGCTGGAGGCCGAACGGCGTGACGAAACCCCAGAAGGGCGCGACTTTCGCTGGAAATCCGCCAGGAACGACAATGCCGTTCTGATCGACAAAGTAACTCAGCGCGAGCGGCTGGTAGCGCGTCGGCACAAGGACGGTTGGATTGAAAGGCAACGCCACCACCAACGCGGGGTTCACATCCGGGTAGGTACCTGGAAAGGAAGCGTGGTCGATTTCCTCGTGCGAATTGTCGGCTCGGCCACGGGTAAGGACGAGCGCCGCGATGCGGTTGCCGACGGCTGCGGGCGTATTGCCGACCGTGGTCGTCACCAATGGTGAATAGCCCAGCGCCGCAAGCTTGGCGTCGAGAATCGCGTTGATCGCCACAACATTGGTGCCCGTGGTGAATCGCGACTTCATCACGCGATACGCCGCGTAGGAGATGGACTCGTCGCGGGCAGCGGCGATGTTTTTCGCTGAGATTTTCTCTTCGAAGAAGTAGGGACGAATGGCCGGGTCGTAGGCGGCCCAGGCGTCGTACATCGCTACGGACATATGGAACAGGTTGCGCGCCTGAACAGGCGGCCGAACCCGATCACGCTTGATTGAATCAAGCATGGTCTCGTCCCATTGACGGGCAACTGAGTGCTGAGAAAGTGCGGGCTGGGAAATGAGGCCGGCAAGGCCTACTACGATAGATGACAACATCGTCCTACTAAGGCTCATGATTCGTCCTTTCATGAACTCGCACCTATGTCCGCCTGATGCTACCGAACGCCGCGAACAGATCAATGCATGTATTCGCAGATTGCAGAATCGTCTGCAGATAGGTTGCGCGGGAATCAACGCGACCTCCGCTACACTTCGCGCTCGCGCCTCGCATCTCTCAGCGAGGACGGCGATCAAACGAATTTGCTGGACGAGCGTGACCCGTGGGCTTCGACCTCGCATCGACCATCTCCAACAACGCACATCGCCAGGGCGAACTTCATGGCGCGCATGTGAATCCCCAGTTCGCGCGCGTGCTTCGAACAATTGGTTTTGACAAGACTTATGTTCGCGCGACTGGCCCCTACCTCTGGGATGACCGCGGCAACCAATACCTCGATTTCCTCGGCGGTTACGCCGTGTGCAACTTCGGGCGCAACCATCCCACCATCAAAAAAGCGCTGTCGGATTACCTCGCGCTCGACCTGCCGACGATGGTTCAGTTCGAGGCGCCCCTGCTTTCCGGGCTCTTGGCTGAGGAGCTGAAGCGTCGGGTGGGACGCGGACTGGACTATGTGTTTTTCACAAATTCGGGCGCGGAAGGCGTGGAGGCGGCGATCAAGTTTGCCAAGTGCGCGACTGGGCGCCCTGCTCTGCTCTATGCGCCCAAGGCGTTCCATGGCCTCTCGAGCGGCGCGGTTTCATTGAACGGATGCCCGAGCTTTCGCGATGGATTTGCCCCGTTTTTGCCTGAATGCCGCATGGTTGCCTTTGACGACCTCGCCGCGCTCGAGCGTGCGCTTGCCGCGGGTGATGTCGCTGCCTTCGTGATCGAGCCCATCCAGGGCAAAGGCGTGAACCTGCACTCGCCTGGATACCTCGAGGCGGCGGCGCGACTCTGCCACCGCCACGGCACGCTGTTCGTCGTCGACGAAGTACAAACTGGGATCGGTCGCACTGGCTCCTTTCTTGCCATCGACCAAGAAGGTTCGGTCGAGCCCGACATGGTGATTCTCTCCAAGGCGCTGTCGGGCGGATATGTGCCCGTTGGCGCGGTGTTGGTGAAGAGTGATGTCTGGAAAAAGGTGTTCTCGTCGCTCGATCGGGCGATCGTGCATTCGTCGACCTTTCATCAGGGCGCAATGGCGATGACCGCGGGACTCGCGGCTCTTGCGGCCTACGACGAGATCGACGCCGCCGCGCGCGCAAGAGAGATGGGTGCGCTGCTGAAGAATGGGCTCGAGGCGATGAAGCCGAGATTTGAGATGCTGAAACAGATTCGCCAGCGCGGGCTCATGATCGGAATCGAGTTCGGCGCGCCCAAGTCGCTGCTGTTGCGCGCTTCGTGGACGGCAACCCATGCGCTCGACAAGAACCTGTTCGCGCAAGCGGTGGTGATTCCGCTGATGGAGGACCATCGCGTGATCTGCCAGGTCGCGGGGCATGAACTCGATGTGGTGAAGTTGATTCCGCCGCTGGTGATCAACGAGAGCGATGTGCGCTGGTTCCTGACCGCGTTCGAGGATGTGATGACGAAGCTGCATCGCGCGTCCTCGGCGGTGAATCTGCTTGCTCGACTCGGGCGCAACACGATGTTCGGCAGCCAACGGGGTTCGGACGAGGTCGCGTCCAAGTGATCGAGCGGCTCGCGCTGTTTGTGACCGCATGGCCGCGCGCCGTTGTCATCACCGCGATCGTGCTGGGCGCGGTTGGTGCGTGGCTCGGCGTGGCTCGGCTGCGCATCGACGGCGACACCGACTCGCTCATCGCAGCCGAGCGGCCGTTCATGCAGGATTACCGCGCGTTTCAAGCGGAATTCGGCGACCTCGAAGGAGTGATCATCGCGGTTGATCCCAAGGGTTCCGACGCGGCGGGCAAACGCGCGATCGATGCGATTGCGGCGCAACTGGAAACACTGCAACAACAATCGATGATTAGTCGCATCGGTGCGCGCATCGAACCGGCGGAGCAGTGGCGCCTGGCATCGTGGTCGGCGAATGACGGGGAACTTGCGGCGATGGCCGCGGCAGCACCGGCGATTGCTGCGATCGCGCGCGGCGAGGAAAGCGCGCATCCGCTGGTTGCGCGCGCCCTCTCGCAAGCCTCCTCGCAAGCCATCCCGCAAGCACGCGCGCCCGAATACTTGCGCGTTCCCGGCGGAACGCTGTTTCTGATCGAGGCGATTCCGGCGAAGGACTTCACCGCGCTCGAGCCGTTTACCGCGGCGATCGGCGCGATCCGCGCCAAGCTCGACGAGGTGCGCGTCGCTCATCCCGATGTCGACATCGGACTCACAGGCAAGCCAGTTCTGCAAGCGGATGAAATGTCGACCGCCAACAACGACATGATGCGCGCGAGCGTCGGATCGCTGGTGGTGATCACCGTGTTGTTCATCATCGTGTTTCGCGGGATTCGCCGGCCGCTGCTCGCGGTGGCGGCGTTCGCCATCGCCAGCGCGTGGACCTACGGCGCCGCCACCATTCTCGTCGGACGACTCACGCTGCTTTCCACGGTGTTCATGCTGGTATTGGTGGGCGCGGGGCTGGACTACGGCGTGCATGTCGTCAGTCGTTACGGCGAGATGCGCCGTCGATTTGCCCGCGCCGAGGCGGTGCGCGCGGCGCTTGTCTCGGTCGGACCGGGAACGATCACGGGCGCGATCGGCTCGGCCAGCGTGTTTTTTCTTGCGCTGGCAACCGACTTCGGCGGCTTGCGCGAACTGGGAATCGTTGCGGGCACGGGACTGCTGCTGTGCGCGATTGCCATGGTGACGGTGCTGCCGGCGCTGTTGGCACTAGCGGGAGACGAGCGCGGGGTGGAGGGACATGTCGCCATACCAAAGGTCGCCATGCCAAGGGTCGCCATGCCAAGGGTCGCAACGCCACGGGTCGCAGCACCCGAGGCCATATCGCCATCGACCGCATTGTCCGCGATCGCATCCGCACCGCCGCGCGTTTCAACGATGCTGATGGCCTGCGTTCCCATCGTCGCCTGCCTCGCGGGTTTGCCGTGGGCGTTTGGCTTTCAGTCGAACTTGTTGGAACTGCAGTCGTCCAACCTGGCAAGTGTGCGCTGGGAACGCCGGCTTTTTGAGGATAGCCCGGGCGCGTCGTGGTACGCAGTTTCGATGGCGGACAGCCTCGAGCGCGTCGCAGCGCTCGAAGTTTCCGCGCAGCACGCCACTGCGATCGCCCGCACTGAATCCGTGCTTTCACTGGTAAAACTAGACACGCCGGCGCGGGCGGCGCTGCGCAAGCAGGTGGCCGATGCAGTCGATGCGCCGTTGGTCGCGCTGGCGAATCCCACACCAGCATCCGAAGCGGCGCGATGGATCATCGAAGGCGCGCAGGCATCGCTGCGGGACGCGCTGCCAGCGGCGGTGCGCGATCGGATGGTGTCGCCAGGCGGCAAGTTTCTTGTGCAGTATTTCCCCAGCGTCGATGCGTGGGAGGAGGCGCCGCTGGCGTCGTTTGTCGCGTCGGTGCATCGCATTGATTCCATGGCGACGGGCGTGCCGGTGACGCAGTTGAATTCGATCCTCGACATGCGCAACGCGTTCACGCGGGTGTCGTGGCTTTCGATCATTGCGGTGACGCTCATCGCCTGGTTTGATTTCCGCCGCATGAGCGCAACGCTGCTGGCCACCGCGACGGTTCTCGCAGGCGTGGCCATGACGCTCGGGCTGATGCCGATGATGGGCATCGAGCTCAACCTCGCGAATTTCTTCGCAATTCCGATGCTCATCGGGCTCGGCATCGACAGCGCCGTTCACATCATCCATCGTGCGCGGCAAGATCCCGCGCAACTGGCGACCACTGTGCGCGCCGTTGCATTTACGGCGCTGACCACCGCGATCGGCTTCGGTTCGCTCGTAATTGCCGAGCATCGCGGCATGCGCTCGCTGGGGCTTGCGATGGGCGTCGGGAGCCTGTGTTGTATGTATGTCGCGTGCGTGGTGCTTCCGCTGGCGCTTGTGCGTCAGTCGTCAGCGCCGACGAATTCCGGCTCCACGCCAGCGGGCAACGCGGCGAGAAACCGCTTGCCGTAGTACTTAGTGACGATGCGCGGATCGAGAATCACGATGCGGCCCGAGTCGTCGGCGCTGCGAATCAGTCGGCCGATCCCCTGCTTAAATCGCAGCACCGCACGCGGCAACTGGTCGTCGCGAAACGCATTGCCACCAGCGGCCTCGATGCGCTCGTGACGCGCCTGCACCAGCGGATGATCGGGCACATCAAACGGAAGTTTGGTGATGATCACATTGCGCAATGCGCGACCACGCACATCCACGCCTTCCCAGAAACTCGAGGTGCCGAAGAGAACCGAACGCTCGCTCTCGCGAAATCGCTTGAGAATCTGGCTGCGCTCGCCATCCTCGCCGTGAATGTAGACGGGGTGTCCCGCCGCGCGCAGAATGGGCGCGCAGCGATCGGCGACCTCGCGCAACAAGCGAAAGCTGGTGAAGAGCACGAAGGCACCGCCGCCGGTTTCCTCGATATTGCGCAGGATACGCGGCACCAGCTCAGCGACAAAGCGCGAATCCTCGGGCGCTGGCATGGTGCGATCGATCAGCACCCGCATCTGACTCGCGAAGTCGAACGGGCTTCCCAACGCGAGCGTTTTCGCGTCATCGCAACCGAGGCGGCCGACGATGTGGGAGAAATCGCCGCCCGATGCGGCGAGCGTTGCGCTGGTCATCGTGATCGACACCGGCAATCCGAACAAATGATCGCGCAGCACCGGCGCAACATCAACCGTTGCGCAGGAGAGCGTGATCGACGGGCGCTTGGTGCCATAGGCTGGCTTTCCTCGGTCGACCCAATAGACGCAACCCTCGACGCCCTGAGCGATGAAAAGTTCGATTTCCGCGGCAAGATCAGCAGTTCGCTGCGCCGCGCTCGTGAGGTCAAACTGCAGCGACTCGTCGACTGCGCGCTCGCGCAGCAGCTTGATGCGGGTTGCGAGGTCGCCCAGCGCGGGCGACAGTTCGTTCTCAAACGCGCCCGGCGCCGACACCCGACCACTCGATGGATGCGCGCCCTTGCCCGATTCGGTGCTGCGCCAAACACCGTCGAAGAACGCCTCGCATCCCGCCTGCGCATCCATGCAGGCACGGATCGCGTCATCGACCTCATCGACGGGAAGCCCCGCACCCTCGATGCCCGCGAGCGTGCCCTTGCCATTGGTGGCGTTGTACAGCGTGCGCAGCAAGTGCTTGGCGCGCGCTTCGGAAACGCGAATGCCGAAGTGGCCGCTGGCGACCTCCTCGAGATGATGCGCCTCGTCAAAAATCACATGGTCGTAGGCGGGAAGAAAGCTGGCGCCCTTCGCACGCAACGCGAGGTCGCTGAAGAAGAGCGCGTGGTTGCAGATCAGAAGATCGGCGTTCTCCATGCGCCGCCGCGCCGATTGATAGAAGCACTTGTCGTAGGTCGGGCAGCGTCGACCCATGCAATTGCCCGCGTCGCTTTCAACATGCTGCCACACGCTGCGTCGCGGCAGGATCGGCAGCGTCGCCAGCGATCCATCGTTGGTCTCGTACGCCCAGTCCTCAACCAGATCGAGCGAGTGCTGCTCCTCTTCATCGTGGCAAATCTTGCTCTTCTTCTCGCTGGCCACCCGCAGGCGCCGCAGCGAAATGTAGTTTCCCCGGCCCTTGCAAAGCACGGTGGTGAACTCGTCGGGGATGACCGCCTTGAGCAGCGGCACATCCTTCTCAAAGATTTGTTCCTGCAGCGAAATGGTGTGGGTGCACACGATCACCCGTTCACGGTTTTCGAGGATGCGTCGAATCGCGGGTACGAGATAACCGAAGCTCTTGCCGACGCCGGTGCCCGCCTCGACCAGAAGCTTGCCCTTGGACTGGAGGTTGCGCTCGACCGCCTCGGCCATGCGCAATTGCTCAGGGCGCGTTTCAAACGCGCCGATGCGACGCGCAAGCGGGCTCTCTGCCCCAAGGAAGTAAGCGGGAAGCAACGACACGGCGCAAGAGTAGCGGACGATGATGCAGTAAGATCGGACCATGCCGCTCGGCGGCGGGAACTCAACCATGAAGCGATTCCAACTACAAACCGTTCTTCTCGTCGCCGCCTTGGGTGCGTCGGTCTTGGCCGTGACAGGATGCGAAACCACGACTTCGAAGGACAATCCGAAGATGACGCCGATCCGAGGATCGGCGACGCTGAAGCCGGCAGAGTTCAAACAGGGCAAGTCGTACGAATAAGCCGGCCGGCGGCGACTTGACTTCCGGCGAGCCTCTACAAACCGCGCCGAGAATGCTGTATGATCATTTCCCCCAAAGGACAGGTGCCCGAGAGGCCGAAGGGGACGGTTTGCTAAACCGTTGTATGGGTAATTACCTGTACCGAGGGTTCGAATCCCTCCCTGTCCGCTCTAAACC
>QWPT01000063.1 GCA_003671075.1 Planctomycetota bacterium | reverse complement strand
CCGCCACCTCAACCGCTCCCCGCGGAACCCTGTCCTGGACCACCGCAATCTGCGTGATCGCATCGACGCTCGCGTGCACCCCTGTTGTAACGCTGGCCGTCGACATCCAGCTTGGGCACAGCGCGCTCTCCGAGTTGCGCTTCAGCGAGATCGCGGGCGAACGCGAGTTCACGGGACAGCTCATCGCGCGCCCGCGCCAGGATCTCTCGCGGTCGCAGCGTGCGCAGGCAGTCGCGCTCCTCGCGGGCTACAGCCCAAAGCGCAACGCGCGCACTGACGACTTCGTGATCACGGTCGGACTCGGTCCGGTCGCTCCCGGCCACGCCGAGCGCACGGTCGCATCGCGACTCCTCGGCTCAGGCCTCTTTCAGTATGTCTCCCCAAACTGGATGCTCTTCCCTTGTGGCGTGCCGAACGATCCGCGCTTTGGTGAGCAGTGGCACCATGCGACCATGAAGTCCACCCTGGCGTGGGACATCGCCCGTGCCAGCGGCGCCAACGAGATCGTGATCGCCGTGACCGACACCGGCATCGTCCCGCACGAGGACCTGCAGAACCGAGTGCTCGGCTACAACAGCGCGAGCCGCATCGCCGAAGTCGACGGGGCCGACATGCTCGATATCAACGGACACGGCACGCATGTTGCGGGCTGCGCGGCGGCGCGCGGCAACAACGGCGTCGGCGTGAGCGGCATGGGTTGGAACTTCCGCATCATGCCGATCCGCGTGAGCAACGCCGGCAACGGCGGCGCGTCGATGGACGACATCCTCAACGGCATCCAGTGGGCTGCAGATAACGGCGCCAAGGTCATCAGCACCAGTTACTCGGGAATCGGCTACCCGCCGATCGAGACGACCGGCGAGTACGTCCGCTCGCGCGACGCGTCGATGCTCTGGGCCGCGGGCAATTCGGCGTCGAATCTCTCCGACTTCGACTTCGCCCATGTGATCGTTGTCGGCGCCAGCGCGCAGAACGACCAGCGCGCGGGCTTCAGCAGCTACGGCCTCGGACTCGACCTCTTCGCTCCGGGCGTGAGCATCCTGAGTTCGGTGAGCGATGGAACCTACGGCTTCGCCAGCGGCACCAGCATGGCCACGCCCGTTGCCAACGGCGCGCTCGCACTCGTGCGTTCGGCGAATCCCCTGCTCACGGCGACGCACGCGGAATATGTGCTCTTCAACAGCTGTGATTTCTGGGATGGCGAGCCCAACAGCGAGATCTACGGCTGGGGCCGCATCAACCTGCAGCGCGCAGTGGAAACCGCGAAGTCCGCGAGCATCCCGCAGCCGCCCGTCGCCCGCAACGATCGCGCGCAGGGCGTTACAACGGCCGCCATCGAGCTCGATGTGCTCGCCAACGACTTCGACCCCAACATGGATGCGCTCAGGATCCAGTCGTTCAGCGCCACGACCACGGCGGGCAGCACCGTCACCCTCATCGCCGCAACGGCCGAAGCACGCGATCGGCTTCTGGTGGCCAACTCCGGCCCGATCCCGGGCACGCAGACGCTGAGTTACACGCTCGTCGAACCAATCAGCGGCGCGACTTCGACCGCAACGGCGTTCATCGACACCGCGGAGCCGCGTCTCCCCGACAATCCCACCGGCGCGACGCCTGGACTTGTCGCCAAGTACTACGCGCTGAGCGCGCCAGCCGCGCTCCCCAACTTCTCAACGCTCACGAGCTACGCGTCGGAGACCGTCCCCAACATCAACTTCCCCTCGACCGACGGCAACTACGCCGGCAGCGGCCGCGCCGATGATGTCGGCGCGACCTACACGGGTTGGATCAGCATCCCTGCGACTGGCTTCTGGAGCCTCGGCATCACCAGCGACGACGGCTCCAAGCTCTACATCGGCGGCGAGCTCATCGCCAACAACGACGGGCTGCACGGCATGGCGACCGTCACAGGAACGCGCGCGCTCGCGGCGGGACTGCACGAACTTCGAGTTGAATTCTTCGAGGCGGGCGGCGGCGCTGGTCTCACGCTCGCGTGGTCTGGCCCAGGCACGGCGGGCGACTATGTGCCCGCGGAGCGGCTCTTCAACGGCGGCGTGGTGAACCGCGCCGACATCAACCGCGACGGCGCCGTCAACGCCATCGACATCGCCATGCTCTTCGGAGCTTGGGGCCAAGCAAACGCCGCGGCCGATGTCGACCAGAACGGCATCGTCGGCTCGACTGACCTCGCAGCCGTGCTGTCGCGCTGGACCAACTAACCGGTCAGACGACCAGCGTCTCGGGCTCTTCGATGAATTCCTTCAGGCTCGCGAGGTACTGCGCCGCCATCGCGCCGTCGATCACGCGGTGATCGAGCGAAAGCGTCGCCTGCATCTGCGTACCCACCGCCAACTGCCCGCCGCGCACGACCGGCTGCTGCACCGCCGCGCCACAGGCGAGGATCGCCGAGTTGGGCGGGTTGATGATCGCCGTGAAGTGCTCGACGCCGAACATCCCGAGGTTCGAGATGGTGAAGGTTGCGTCGGACATGTCCTGCACCGACAGGCCCTTGGTGCGCGCCTTCTCGGCGAGGTTCTTGGTGTCGGCCGAAATCTGGCGCAGGCTCTTGTGGTCCGCGTCCTTGATCACGCCAACGACGAGTCCGCCGCCCTTCTCCTCGGGCAACGAAATCGCCACACCGATGTTCACGACCTCGTGGATGCGCACATGGTCGCCCGCGAAGCTCGCGTTGAAGTACGGATGCTCCGCCATCGCCAGCGCACACGCGCGCACAAGGAAGTCGTTGACGCTGAGCTTCACGCCCGAACTCTTGAGCTTCTCGTTGAAGCTCGCGCGCATCTCGATGAGCCGATCCATGTCGAACTTCATTGTGACTTGGTAGTGCGGGATCGAAGTCTTCGACTCAACCAAACGGCGCGCGATGGTCTGGCGCATGCTGGTGAGCGCGACATCGCGGCCGGGCAAGGAGAGCGAGAGCGGAGCGCTGGGAGTCTGCACGCCGCTGGTCGAAACGGCGAGCGCGCGGCCGGCGACGATTGTTGATGGTCGTGCAGGAGTTGTGCCGGCGCTGCTGGCGGCGGTCGTGGCCGCAGCGGCGTTCTCAATGACCTGCTCGACATCGCGCTTGATCACCCGACCGCCCGGACCAGTGCCTTTGACGGCGTTGATGTCGATCCCATGATCGTCGGCGATTCGGCGGGCCACCGGGCTCACACGCATGCGCGGTCCATCGCCGCTCTCGACCGGAAAGCCCTCCATGCCGTGACGGGTCTCGGTCTGCACGACTGGAACTGGCGCAGTCACGGAAGCAGTCACGGAAGCAGTCACGGAAGCAGTAACTGGGGCCTTCGCCGCGGGTGCGGGTGCTGCCGCCGGCGCGCTCTTCTTCATACCGCCGGACTTCACCGCCGCAAGATCCTCGCCCTCGAGCGCGACCAGCGCGATGGTTGTTCCAACCTTCACCTGCCTGCCCGGCTCCACGAGAATCGCCGCCATGCGGCCATCGTCGAAGCACTGCATCTCCATCGTCGCCTTGTCAGTCTCAATGTCAGCGACGACCGATCCCGACTTCACGGAATCGCCTTCCTTGACATTCCACTTGATGACGGTTCCCGCCTCCATCGTGTCGGACAGGCGGGGCATGGTGATTTCAATGGGCATAGCTTGGGAATCTCAGAAGAGGCTCTTTGAAATCATCTCAACAGACTCAGGCGACTACTTCGCTTGATCGGTCACACACGGCGATTTCAACGGGCAATGGCTTTTTCGCAATCGACTGATGCGTTGGAAACTGAATGGACGGTCAGGCGCGGTAGGTGGCCGCGCGAACCGCTTCGCAAATCTTGCGGACATTCGGCAGGTATTCCTGCTCGAGCTTGGTCGAGTACGGCGTGGGCACATCATCGGCGTGCACGCGGTGGACGAAGTTGTCGAGGTCGTCGAAGCAGTGACGATGGATCTGCGCCGCCAGCTCGCCGCCAGGTGACGCGAAACTCCACGACTGATCGACCACAACGGCGCAGCTGGTCTTGCGCACGCTCGCCACCACCGTCGGCAGGTCGAGCGGACGAATGGTTCGAAGGTCAACGACCTCGCAGTCGATGCCCTCCTTGGCCAGAATCTCCGCGGCTTCCATGCAGAAACTCACGGGGCGACCCCACGCGCAAATCGTGCAGTGAGTTCCGGTGCGGCGAATCGCCGCGTGTCCGAACGGAATCAGATACTCGCCCTCAGGCACATGTCCCTTGATCGAGAGCAAGCGCTCGCTCTCAAGGAAGAACACCGGATCGTCGTCGCGGATGGCGGTCTTCATCAGACCCTTCGCATCGGCGGCGCACGACGGGATGACGATCTTCACGCCGGGAACATTGGAGAAGAGTCCCTCGACGGCCCACGAGTGGGTCGAACCGAGTTGTCCGCCCGCGCCGTCGTTGCCGCGAAACACGATCGGGCAACCAAGCTGGCCGCCCGACATGTACAGCATCTTGGGCGCGTTGTTCAGGATCGGATCCGCTGCGACCAGCGAGAACGACCACGACATGAACTCAACGATTGGGCGCAGACCCATCGACGCAGCGCCGATGGCCATGCCGGCAAAGCCCGACTCCGAAATCGGCGTGTCGATGATGCGCCGCTCGCCAAACTCGGCCAGCATGCCCTTCGACACCTTGTAGGCGCCGTCGTATTGCGCAACTTCCTCGCCGAGCAGGAACACGCGCTTATCGCGTCGCATCTCCTCGCTCATCGCCTCGCGCAACGCGTCGCGGAACTCGATCTCGCGGATCGCTCCACCCATGGATTCAGGCTCGCGGAAGACGGGATTCGACAGAACTGCGGTCATACCAGGCCTTCCTTTCCATTCGTCGCGCGGAAGGCGCAGACGTTGGTTGCTCCACCAGTGAACTCAGGCTGCGACGAACCGGGATAGCGACCCCAAGGCTCGACAAATACATCGGTGTACAGATCTGACATCGGCGGCTCAGGCGACTCGTTGGCAAACTGAATGGAGTCGCGCACTTCCTCACGGCAGCTGGCCATGATTTCCTTAATGACCGCGTCGGTCACCACGCCATTGTCGAGCAGCGTTCGCTCGAACTTTCCGATCGGATCGTTCGACTCGTGACGCTCCTCTTCTTCGCGGGTGCGGTACTTGCGCGGATCGGACATCGAGTGGCCCTTGTAGCGGTAGCACCTCATGTCAACAAACGCGGGGCGCGAGTTCTCGCGGCACCACTCGGCAAGTTCGTGCATGTCCTGCTGGACGGCAATCACATCCATGCCGTCCATGGTCGCTTCCTTGAGCCCGTGGGCGCGGCCCTTGATGGTGAGCTCGTGGCTCATGGTTGTGCCGCGATGAATCGCAGTTCCCATCGAGTAGCCGTTGTTCTCAACGATGAAGATGACGGGGATGTCGAAGAGGCCCGCGAGATTCATCGTTTCGTAGAACGCGCCCTGATTCACCGCGCCGTCGCCGAGGAAGCAGAGCGTGACTCGCTTGTTCTTGGCGCCGTTGATGACTTCGTCCTCGTACTTGGTGGCAAACGCGAGGCCAGTTCCCAGCGGCGTCTGCGCGCCGACGATGCCGTGACCGCCGTACAGGTTGTTCGGCTTGTCGAACATATGCATCGAGCCGCCCTTGGCCTTGGCGCAGCCGCCGATCTTGCCGAACATCTCCGCCATGCACGCGCGCGCGGTCATTCCCCGCGCCAGAGCGTGACCATGGTCGCGATAGGCAGTAACGATCGGATCCTCGTGGCGCACCGCCTGAGTGCAGCCGACGGCGATCGCCTCCTGACCGATGTAAACATGGCAGAAGCCGCCGATCTTCTTCTCCTGGTAGCTCTGCATGCAACGGACCTCAAACTCGCGAATGAGGTGCATGTCGCGCAGCCACTTGATGAGGGTCGCGGGCGGAATACTCGGCAGTCGGCGCGAGGCGGCGGGAGCGGAACTCGAGGTGGATGACATAGTGGTCGGTGACATAATGGTGGCCGGTGACGACTCAGGCTTGAACTTCGCGGAAGGCTTGCCCACGACGGGTTTGCGCGCCTTGCTCGAACTCTTGGTTCGTGCGACTGGGCGGGACCTCGGCGCGGCCGATTTGGTGGCCTTTGTTGCGACCGTTGTTGCGACCTTTGTTGCGACCTTTGTTGCGACCTTTTTGGTCAGCTTCTTGGTCGCCTTCGGGCGCTTGGCAGATTTGATGGACTTGCGGGTTGGAATCGGGCGGCTCGTGGGCGGGGACGCCGTCGGAAAGCCGACGGCAAGTCGTGCATTGATACCCGAAAGAGGGGTGTTTTCGCAAGGCTACGCCGTGCGTCGACCGTCGTTACGCGAGAGCGCGCCTGTAAAAACGACATCACCCGCCGAAGCGGGTGATGTCGGATGGTTGCAATTTGTTCAGCCGCCCGTGCCTGCACCCGGGCCTGCGCCAGTGCCCGTGCCTGCGCCAGTGCCTGCTCCAGTGGACGCCCCCCGCGCAGGACCCTTCGGCGAGACATCCGCCATCTTGGCCCGCTCGGCCGCGTCGAGATCCTTCAGCGCCCGCGCCTGCAACACGAGCAACGCAAGCTCGAGCTGAGGATCGATGCCCGTGGTGATGAGGTCCGCGACATGGGGACGAACCTTCGGTCCGCTCGCCTTGCCGTCAGCTTTGCCGTCAGTTTTGCCGTCAGTATTGCCGTCAGTTTTGCCGTCAGCCTTCGCGATGGCCCCATTCTCGGGTTGCGCGGAATCAGGCTGCGTAGCCTCAGGCTTGCTGGCCTCGACCTTGACTTCCGCCCGCAACTTCTTCTGATCGATGATGTCCGCGTTTCCGCGCAGCAGCGTCGACTTCTCGATCTGGTCGGGGGTCATCTTCACGACCAAGTCGGGATTGACTCCCCAATCGGCCAAACCCGGACGCTTGTGCACAAGGCGCGGAGCAGTCTCGCCAGGGCCAGGAGGAAGCACGTAGTACTGCGTGGTCAACTTGAGTTGGGAATCAGCGCGACCGTCGCCGCAAGGATGCACGGTCTGCACCGAACCCTTGCCGAAGCTGCGATCGCCGATGATGACGGCGCGATCGTGGGACTTGAGCGCACCCGAGACGATCTCGCTCGCGCTAGCTGAACCCTGATTCACCAACACCACCAGCGGCAGATCCTTGTAGATCGCACGCTGCGGCTCGGCGCCCATCTGCCAGACCTGCTTGCCGGCGCGGTCCTGGCCCGCAACGATCTTGCCCGTCTCGATGAACGCGTTGGAGAACTCGACGGCGCTCTTGAGCAGGCCGCCGGGATTAAAGCGAAGGTCGAGCACGATGCCGTTGAGCTTGCGCTCGGCGCGCATCTCCTCGATCGCGATCACGAAGTCGTCGAAACTGTCGTCGTTGAAGCTCGAGAGACGCACGTAACCGATTCCCGCGGTCGGATCGATGTACCAATCCCAGATCGGGTTTCCACGCTCGTCGAGCTCCTTCTTCCACCAACCATTGACGGAGCGGATCTTGATTTCCTCGCGCGCCAAGGTGAGGTCGATCGGGTTCTCCGCGCCCTCGCGCTTGACCGTGAGCGTCACATCCTTGCCCGCCGGGCCAGTGATCGAGTCAACCGCCTTGTTCAGCGTCCAACCCAAAGTGCTCTTGCCGTCGACGGCCACGATGCGATCGTCGCTCTCAACGCCCGCGCGATAGGCCGGTCCGCCCTCAAGCGGATTGATGACTTGGATATCGCGGCGATCGTCATGACGAATCATGATGCCGACGCCGACGAAGTTGCCCTTGATCATCTGCTCGAAGCGACGAAGCTGGTCAGGCCAAATGATCTGCGAATACTCGTCCTCGAAGCGGCCCGCGAGCTCCTCGAGCGCGCCGTCGCCGTACTCACGGAACAGCACTGTGAGCGGCAGGTCGGGGCCCTTGGAGTTGGCGTCCATCAGGTCGCGCAACGACGCGTTGAATTGCGGCTTGCCAATGGCGTCGCGATCCATGCGCGCAAGAGTTTCGAGATTGCGGTTGACCGCGTCGATCAGAACCTGCGCCTTCGCCGGATCGGCGAGGCCGGGAAAGTTTTCCTTCAGCGTCGATGTGGTGGCCAGGACGCGCACCGCCTGCAGTCCGCCCTTCACCAACGGCTCCCACCCGCCCGCAGAGATGTGCTCGTTGGCGGCGGTGTTCAGCGCGCTGGCGAGCATGCCCTTGGAGATGCCGTCAAGTGATTCCTTCCAATCGCCGGCGAACGCTTCGTTGAACTCGGGGAACGGCTTGGTCGGGTCGGCGCGATCGGCGTACTGCTTGCGAAGGGTCCACAGCTCGCGCGGCGCGTACTGCGCCAGCATCGTGATGCGCTTGTTGACCTCGTCGAGCTTGGCATCGAAGTTGCGCATGGCCGCACCGTCGTGCGAGTCCTCGTACAGCGTCTTCAGGCGGTAGAGAATCTCCTGCGCGACCATCCAATCGCCCCTTGCCTCAGCCTCTTGGTATGCGCCATCGGACTTCTTGACTAGTTCAGCGACCTCGGGAATCAGCAGCGTCGAGCCCATGTCGTCGGAGAGAGTCTGCAACTTGACCGCGGCGGTGAGCGCCTTGGTGGTCTCGTTCTTGACCATCTCCGCCTTCAAGTCCTCGAGGGCCTTGGCGCGGTCGGCGGCGCGAGTCTTGTCACTTGCCTCGATGTGCGAATTTCGCGCGGCGAAACTATCACGGATGTGCTTGGAGTCGAGGGTGGCGGTGGACTCAGGAACCTGCTTGAGCGCCTTCTCGACGGCGGCAAAGTCGCCCGAGCGAGCGGCGTTCCACACGGCGTCCGACCAGTTGTCGACATCGCTCGATCCGATCGACGATCCAATCGACGATCCAATCGCCGATCCGATGGACGGTGCTCGCGTTCCAGTGCCCGCCAACGCCGATGCCATCGGGGTCAGCGCGGCAACGCCCGCAAAAACAACCGCGCCAAGCACGGTGGCTGGGCGCAGGAAACGGGTGAACGGGGCTGATGAGTTCGAGGTGTTCATAAAGGGCTGCATGATGTACTCCGCAAGACCGGATGTCTGACTGCGCGTGCCTCGTGCGATTGCACCCGCGAGGCGCGATCGGACGATGGATTCTCGTAGACCTAGAGGAAGGTCCCGCAACGGGGCCTTCAAGAGGGCTCTCCAATTCGAATCGTCGGCAATTTAGACCCGAGGATTCAAAGTGTCTCAGAAAGATTTACGCCGTGTGGCGGGGCGTGTACCGTTTCTATCGGCACACGGTTCCGCGATGCGGGTGTTGATGGGAGATTTTTCCTTGAGCCAACCAATCAATCCATCCAACGATCCCAGACCTAACCCCGTTCGGCCGGCGGCGCTCGATCTTGGTCAAACCGCGCATGAGGTCGGTCCGTTCGCGCTTCAATCTCCAGGCAAACCTCTGGTTCGCGCACCCGCCGCTTCGCACAAACCGCAGACCATCCTCGACAGTGAATCCTTTCCCTGCAGCGGCTGTGGCTACGACCTGCGCGGCATTGCGGCAGGCCGCCGCTGCCCGGAATGCGGCACACGGATCCCTCGGGTTTTCCAATCGCTTGACCGATCGCACCAACGGGTCGTCGGCCAACGGAAATTCATCGCGCCCGCGCAGGCCTCGGCACGCGACGAGGTCGATGCGGGCTGGCGCGGTCTGGGCAGCGCGTCTCTGGCGCCGATCCTCCTACTGACGCCACTGCCCTACTTGCTTCCATTTGGCGTGGCCATCGCCGTCGGGCTCGGGTTCGCCCCAGGCTTTCGCTTGATCGCGCTTCGAAAGTTCAACCTGCTGCCTCAGTCGTTGGCCCGCGATGTGCGCCCGCAACTCACACGCCTGCGCCGCATCGGGTGGGTCGAACTTGGCTTCGCCCTTGCCGTCGCGCTCTTCGCGCTGGTGGGAACCTTCGGCGCGATCGCGGCGCGATTCCTGGTGCTCTACCACGCGCTGATATTCGGTTGGTGGTTCGTCAGCATTGTGGGCATGGAGCTGCAGATCCGCGCGGGCGATCGGTTGGCGCGGCTGCTCGTTGACCCCTCCGTGCTTCCCTCGGTTGCTCGCCCGCTGCGCGCTGCGCGATTGGCGCAGATCGCAGGACTTCTTGGCGCTGGACTCCTCATCGCTGCGCCGTTGCTGAAGGGAGCGATGGCCATGGTCTGGGTCGGTTGGCCGCTACTCGTGTTTGCTGCCGCTGCCGGCGCCTACCTCTGCTTCAGCGCTAGGGAACATGCCCAAGTGGTGGCCGAGTGCGTGATCGAATGCGATGCGTTGCGACCAAGCAAGTCCGAGGACGGGCCGCCTCCCCCGCCCGACAGTCACCAGCAAAGCAAACGCGACGACGACGAGCCCATTCCGCTCGCCTGATCAGGCACGAGCGTGATGTCAGGATCCAAACGCGCTCTCCGCAAGATCGATCGCACGACCGAGGGCGGAAGCCTTGTTCAGCGTCTCTTGCCATTCGGCGGTCGGATCGCTGTCGAGCACCACGCCCGCGCCGGCCTGCAGATGCACGGTCCACGGCGCCGAGCCCGCTCCGTGCACGGGAATGACCATGGTGCGCAACGCCAGCGCGATGTCCATGTCGCCCGAGTAACCGATCGCGCCGATGCCGCCCGAGTACGGGCCTCGCCGAGTGGGCTCGAGCTCGTCGATGATTTCGATGGCGCGAACCTTGGGCGCGCCCGACACGGTGCCGACGGGCAGCGTCGCCCGCAGCGCGTCAAACGCATCGCACTCCGGCCGCAGTCGTCCGGTGATGGTCGATGAGATGTGCATGACATGGCTGTAGCGCTCGACCTCCATGCAGCGATCGATGGAGATCGAGCCCGTCGTGCACACGCGGCCGAGATCGTTGCGGCCGAGGTCGACAAGCATCACATGCTCGGCGCGCTCCTTGGCGTCGCCAAGCAGCTCGTGTTCGAGGGCGATGTCTTCCTCGGCGGTGCGACCGCGCGGACGCGTGCCCGCGAGCGGACGGTTGGTGACGACGCCGCCATGGGCGCGGCAGAGAATCTCGGGGCTCGACGCCACCAGAATCGCGCCCTCTCCCTGCAAATAGACCTGGTACGGACTCGGATTCACCACGCGCAGCGCGCGATAGAGATCGAAGGGATCGATTTGGGTCTGGCGTTCGAGCCGCTGCGAAAGCACAACTTGGAACGCGTCGCCCGCCGCGATGTACTCCTTGGCGCGCAGCACGAGCGCCTCGAACTCGCCGCGCGTGAGGTTTGACGCGGGCGTGACCGGACGATGGGTCAGGTCGAGGTCGATCGACCCGTGCGCGAGTTGCGGACCGTGGGTGAAGAGCTGGGCCTCGAGTGCATCGAGGCGATCGACGAGCGACGAGAACGCGCGGTCGCTCGAAGGCGATTCGTCGACGCGCGCGGAGACGATCGCATGCATGGTCTTGGCCACATGATCGAAGACGACGACATCGCGATACAGGCCGAAGTGCAGGTCGGGAATGCCACGGTCGTCTTTGGGCGCGCGCTCGAAGGAAAGCTTCTCGGGCTCGAGGTAGCGCACGCTATCGAAGCTGGCGAAACCGACGAAACCACCAGTGAATGCCGAAGGAAGCCGCAGCGACGCCAACGCGTCCGCCGATGCCGGACGATTGGGCGCGGCCAGTTCACGAAGCAGCGCAAGCGGGTCGCGACTCTCAACGCTCCGGCGGGTTTGGCGACGATGATCGACGATCGTGGTTGCAAAGCCGCGCGCGGTCAACTCGATGCTCGGCCGCGCGGCGAGGATCGAATGACGGCCGACATTCACACCATTCTCCACCGACTCGAACAGAAAGCTCGGTGCGGTGCGCTCGTCGGGCAGCACCAACTTTCGATACGCCAACACAGGCGTAAGCTGGTCGCTCATCAGCCTGCGCGAGAGGATGACGAGCGGCCCTTGGGCGCGCTGACGGTCGAACGATTCCTTCAGTTCCTTCACGGATGGCAAGGTAGCCGATCGCCGCCTGCCGCTACCATCGCCGCTTCATGGATGCCGTGACTTCTACAGTTCCCGACAGCGCGCCTCATTCGCACACGCCAGCGGCGGCGCGGCTGATCGGCATCACCAAGACCTACTTCAAGCCCGACGGATCGGTGTTGGTCGAGGCGCTGCGGCCGCTCGATCTGACGATTCCGCGCGGCCAGTACATCGCCATCATGGGCGCGTCGGGTTCGGGCAAGAGCACGCTGATGAATCTCCTCGGCTGCCTCGACCGCCCCACGGCCGGACGCTACGAGCTCGACGGCAAGGGCATCGAGAGCCTCAACGACGATGAACTCTCGCGCGTGCGCGGCCAGAAGATCGGCTTCATCTTCCAGGCGTTCAACCTGATTTCAGAACTCAACATCGCGGAGAATGTCGAGATTCCGCTGCTGTACCAAGGCGTGTCCGCAGGTGAGCGGCGCGCGCGTGCGATCGAAAGCCTCGCGTTGGTCGGGCTGGAAAACCGCGTACACCATCGTCCGTACGAACTCTCGGGCGGACAGCAGCAGCGAGCGGCCATCGCGCGCGCGCTCGTTGGCCGGCCGGCGATTCTGATGGCCGACGAACCAACCGGCAATCTCGATAGCGCAACCGGGCAAGCCATCCTCGAGGTCTTCGAGGCTCTGCATGCCAAGGGCCTAACGCTGATCATGGTCACCCACGACGATCGCATTGCCGACCGTTGTCAGCGGGTGGTGCGCCTCAAGGACGGCGCGGTTGAGTACGACCGGATCGGCGCGCGGCGCGGCTTTACGGCCAAGCACGGGGGAACGCACGGGGGAACGCAAGAGGGAACGCAAGAGGGAGCGCACGCGTGAAGTCCACCGCGGCCGATGGCTCGTGGATCTCAGTGGAGCAACGCGCGCGCGTTCTGGGCATCGACCCGGGTACGCGCATCGCTGGCTACGCGGTCGTCGACTTCGGCGAGCGCTCCGACGCACGGATCGTCGACGCAGGTGTACTGCGCCTGACCGAAACCGCAACGCTCTCGTGGCGGCTGCGGCAACTCTTCGAAGATGTCACCGCGCTCATCGCCGAACACCGACCAACGCATGTGTCGGTCGAATCGGTCTTCTCCCACGCGGCGCATGTGAGTTCGGCGATCACGCTTGCCCACGCGCGCGCAGTGGTGCTGCTGGCGGCGGAGCTACGCGGCATTCCCATCGCCGAACTTCCGCCAGCGGAGGTGAAGAAGGCCATCGCGGGCAACGGTCGCGCAACCAAGGAACAGATGCAGCGCGCGGTGATGAGTCAGTGCGGACTGGCGACGATGCCCGAGCCGCCCGATGTCGCTGATGCGATCGCCATCGCGCTGTGCGGCGGACGCAGGTTGCGGGGCATCGCGTGATGTGGCGTGCTGGGATTGCGATCGTGCTGCTGCTTTCATCGTGCACGACCACGGCGACGCAGCCCCAATCCAGTGCGAACACTGCAAATGCGCCCGCGCCGATCACGCCACCACCATCGTCGTGGACCGATGTGTCGCCGAAGATCCGCATCAACCGAGTGGATTGCGCCGTCGAGTTTGAGGCGGTCAGCGTGATCACGACTGGTTTTCTCGAGAGCTATGTTTGCACGGTGGGAACGCGCGAACACGAATCGCTTTTCGCTTTCGACGGCAAGGCCAGCGAGATCCATGCAGCGATGCTGCTTGCGGGTTTCGTCCCTGGTGCGCCCGGTCGTTGGCGCGAGGTCGCCGCTGCCGGAGGCTCGTTGGCGGCTGCCGAAGGCTCATTCAGCGTTGAGTCGGTTGCGCCCTCAGGCAACGCCGTACGCGTGACTATTCGGCTTCCCGATGGTCACGAGTTCCCCATCGATCACTTCGCGCGCACCGCGCCGATCGACGCCACCACCGCTGCCAACCCAGCACCCGCGCGCTTCGTGTTCGGCGGGTCGCGTTTCCAAACCGATCGCAAGAGCGGGCGCGAACGCTACCTCGCCGATGGGTCAGGCTCGCTGATCGGACTGGTGACCTTTGGCGATGAAACGATTGGTGCGGCCGAAGTGGTTCCCGATCAAGCAGGCGTCGCAACACCGACCTGGGAAGTGTTCAGCGAGCGCATGCCCACGCCAGGAACCCGAGTGACGATCATGGTCAACCGTATTCCCTAAGGAACAATCGCCGGCTTGCTCGAAGTACAGGCCAAAAAAAAGGCCCGATCGAAGCAGAGCCTCAGATCGAGCCCTTCCGGGGGCAACATAAAGCGATTCGGATTTGAATCCGGGCGCGCAGGTCAAGGTAACGCATCCCACGCTGAGGTCAAGTCGAGGTAGCCCCGCTCGTTGAACTTCAGAAGATTTATGCCCTAAATGAATACGCAACACGAACTTACGCGGACATTCCGGATTGGAGCCAGCGCCTTGGCGCAGGCCGACGATCACGGCAACGGCCTCATCGGCGGTGGGCGCCCTTGGGGCCTGGCCGCCATCGGCGAACTCGAAGTTAGCGTGGTCGGAAACCCCGCTACCTCGGGTTACCTCATCGATATCGCCGTGCTCGACCGAGCTCTGCGCGCCACCGCCAATCCCCGGTTCCTCCAGGCGGCGCGGGCGGAAGCCGCGACGGGCCTCCCCTGCGACATCCCTGCGCTCCTCGGCGAAATCGCCGTCGCCTGCACCGCCGAAATCTCCAGACCGATCGCAAGCCTCTCCTACCGACCGAGCCCGTTCCGCTGTGTAAGGGTCGAGTTTGGAAGCGAAGGCACGTCCTACGCAACACCCCCCGCGACGAGCAGCCCCATGACCCAAGCCCTTCTCTGCGAAACCTTCGAGTTCGCCGCCGCTCACCGTCTGCATCTTGCGACGCTTTCCGATGAGGAGAACCGCGCCCTCTTTGGAAAGTGCAATAACCCCAACGGCCACGGGCACAACTACCGCATCGAAGTTGCCGCGGCGATACCGATGGGCAGCGCGGGTGGGTTTGGCTTCGCGGCGATGCAGAAGGTTGTCGCGCGCGAGGTCATGGAGCGCTTCGACCACAAGCATCTCAACCTCGACTGCCCCGAGTTCCGCCAGCTCAATCCGTCGGTTGAGAACATCGCGCAGGTCTGTCACGATCTACTGAAGCCGGCGATCGCCGCCCAAGGCGCAACGCTGCGTTTCGTGCGCGTGTGGGAAACCGACAAGACGAGCTGCCGATATCCGGCCTGAACAGCGTGCAGGACCAATCATGAACACGATTTCGACCATTGTTCGCATCAAACTCGCCTCGTTCATCTGCGTCGCCCCCGCGCTTTTCTCCGCACCGGCTTTGGCGCAAAAAATGATTCCTGTTCCAGCGCCGACGGGGGTGTCGAACACTTCAACTCCGCCACTGCCCGCGCCGCTCACGCGCGATGAACAGCGCTTCCGTGAACTCGCCTCCTACATCAAGTCCCGCGGCTCCATCGACGCGCAGACGCGCGCGGAGATCGTCAAGCTCGCCGTCGACATCGACAAGGACCTCACCGCCGCGACCACCGACCGCGATCAGATGCTGCGTTTGCTGCCAGCGCGCGCGCAAATCTCTATCTGGCTCGACGACTCCGCGGCGATGGACTCCGCCTTCGAGCGGCTACTCGCCGTGACCACCGCGCCCGACGCCGTGGTGCTCGCGTGGGCGCGCGAACTCAACGCGAGCGGACGCTTCGAGAAGTCCGCCGAAATGCTGCAGGCGCGCGTGTTCGCCACCGATGCAAAAAACATCGACGCCAAGATCGCCCTCGCCGATGCGCTCATCGCCACCAACCGCTTCGAGGCCGCGCAAGCCGCGCTCAACTCCGCGCCCGCACTCGGCCGCACCTCTGATCAAATGATGGCGATCGGCACCGCCACCCGGCGCGCAACTTTCGGACGCTCGCTCTTCAACCGCGAGCTCGGCGCCCTCATCAAGGATCAGCAGAAGGGCGACCTTCCCGTCGTCGAGATCACCACAACCCGCGGGCCGATTCTGGTTGAGCTCTTCGAGGATCAGGCGCCCAACACCGTGGGCAACTTCATCGAGCACATCGAGGCGGGGACCTACACCGGAACCGCATTCCATCGCTTCATGCGCGGCTTCGGCGTGCAAGGCGGCGACCCGACAACGGCAACGGGCGGCATCGGCGGCAACTCCAACGGCGGATGGGTCATTCCTGATGAATCGACTGCGGCCGACCATCGCGCGCCGTTGGTTGGTCGACTGGTCATGGCCAAGCAACACGCGACCGACAGTCCGATCAAGCCCGCGAGCAACTCGGCGGGCTGCCAGTTCACCATCCTCACCGGACCTGCGGAAAGCCTCGACGGTTTTTACACCGTGTTCGGTCGAGTCATCGACGCAATGGACCGCGTGAACCAGCTGCGCGCCGGCGATCAGATCCTGAGCGTGACCGTCATCTCGAAGCGCAACCACGAATACAAGGGCGTGCACTTGGGCGCTGGTTCCGC
>QWPT01000062.1 GCA_003671075.1 Planctomycetota bacterium | reverse complement strand
GCGAAAGCGAAGCGAGTCGCAAACGCTATAAAACGCGACACGCGCCGCAGAGCGGCGCGTGTCGTGTGTGTTCAAACATCAGAGTGAACGAGCGAAATTAGACGCTCTCGTTCAGACCCTTCATGGCGCGAATGCGAACCTTGCGGCTCGCTGGCTTCGCCTTGATGGTGATTTCCATGCCGGTGAAGGGGTTCTTGCCCTTGCGGGTCTTGGTGGCTGGCTTGTTGACGGTGCGCATCTTCGCGAGACCGAAGAGGTTGAAGGTTCCGCAACCCTTCTTGCCGAGGTCGGACTTCATCATTTCGGTGAGCGTGTCGAACACGCTGACGACCTGCTTGCGGCTGAGCTCGGTGGTGGTCGCAATGTCCTTGTAGATGGAACCCTTGGTTCGCACCTTGGTGGCTGCGGTGATCTTGGCCTTGACGGTCTTGACGGGCTTCGTGGTCTTTGCGGTCTTGGTTGCCATGTGTCGGAGTCCTTTCATATGCTGGACGGGACAAGCTCCATGCTTGTCGATTTCACGGAAAATAATGGGGTCGGACGTGCCCTGCAAGGGCTTGACCATATGAAAACATCGAAAAAGACGATGTTTTTCGCCAATCGGCTCAAAACCCCTGTTTTTTCCGATGTTTTCGCAGTGTCGACGGTCAGCCGTCCAATTTCAAGTCATCGTCGTCGTCGTGGAGGAACGCGGAAGGTCGCTTGGGTGCGCGCGTTTCAGTCTGCGTGAAATGAACGATCACGGGCGGCACTGGCGCGGAGGTTCGCACGACGCGCTGCATGGAAAGCCTGAATTCCCCGATTGGAATGGTGATTCCTTCCTCAAGGCGCTTGCGGTACCAACGCTTGCCATCCCACATGATCCCCGCCTCGCTGCCCGCGTCGATGATCGACCAACGCTCGCTGCCGACCGAGAGCACGCAGTGAAGCGGGTCGATCGACGGATGGCAGATTTGCAGATCCATGGTGTTGGCGCGACCGATGGTGATGCGCGGCGAGCCGCCACCTTTGGTCGCGGCGACTCCGGAGAGGTCGGCGCAAAGGTGGATATTTCCCGAGGAATCCGTCACAACCAGCACTTCACTGACGGTGGTCGGCTCGGCGTCGGCGAGGTCTTCGATCGCCAGCTTTGCGTAGCGGGGAGGCTGTCCAGCCTCGGTGGTGTCGGCACGCGCATCAATCCATGCGGGTGGTTTTCCAGGCGCTCCTGAGAGCCAGAGGTACATCGAGCCAACGCTCACCCAGCTGTCGGCTGAGAGCGGCGCGCAACGCACCGGCCCAGCCTCGGTGTCGAGCCCGTCGCTCGAGCCAGCGTCGCAGGCCAGCCAGCGGCCGTTGGCACTGAAGACGAAGGCGTGGCGCCGACTCACCTTTGGACTGTCGATGACGACATCACAACTGGATTCGCGCCCAAGCCAATACCCGCGAACGGGATTGAGTTTGCGCTGGTTGATGACTTGACCGTCGGGGGTGGATATAAGCAGTTCAGCCACAGTTGACTCAGGATAGAGGATTGCGGGCATATTGGCACCAATCGGAGTTGGCCGATGTGCAACTGTCCAAGGTCAACGGGTCGTGGATCCCGACAGGGAAACACGGCAAAAAACCGAAGAGACTAGCTTCGGGAACTCGCCAATACGGCCTCGTTCCTTGGGTTCACTGGCGCACGGCCTACTGAGTAGTACGCAAATCCACGCGCCTGCATGCCCTGACGCTTGTAAAGATTTCGGCCATCAAACACAAGTTTTGACGGCATCAGCGCCTCGACTCGGTCAAGGTCGGGCGCGCGGAACTCGTTCCATTCGGTGGCGATGACCAGCGCATCGGCGCCTTCGAGGCAGTGGTACATGTCGGTCGCCCGCTCGACCTCAGGAAACTCGTGCGACAGGTTTTCCAGCGCAACCGGGTCAAACGCGCGCACCTTGGCGCCAGCGGCCATCGCCATCCGCATCAGGCTGATCGACGGCGCCTCGCGGATGTCGTCGGTGCGCGGCTTGAAGGCAACGCCCCAGAACGCCAGTCGCTTGCCCGCAAGGTTCCTACCCAGCACGCCCTCGATCTTCGACCAAAAGTGGCGGCGTTGCGCCTGATTCACTCGGTGGACGGCGGCGTTGAGCTCGCAGTCAAAGCCAATGGCCTTGCCCATCGAAACCACCGCGAGCGTGTCCTTCGGGAAACACGAGCCGCCGTAGCCGAGGCCGGGGTAGAGAAACTGGTTGCCAATGCGCTTGTCGGAGCACATGCCTTCGCGCACGCTGGTGATGTTGGCGCCGTACCTCTCGCAGAGATTCGCCATCTCGTTGATGAAGGAGATCTTGCAAGCCAGCATCGCGTTCGACGCGTATTTCACCATTTCCGCCGAGCGGACATCCATCAGGAAGATCGGATTGCCCTGGCGAACAAAGGGTTCGTAGAGCTCGCGCATGACCTTCGACGCGTGCTCGCTCTCGACTCCGCAGACCACACGATCGGGCTTCATGAAGTCGTTGATCGCATCGCCTTCCTTGAGAAACTCGGGATTGTCGGCGATATGGAAGGGAATCTTGGTCTTAGACGCGATGAGGTCGCGAACCTGGTGGCTGGTGCCGACGGGCACCGTGCTCTTGACCACGATGGTTTTGGTGCGCGCAGTGGCGCCGAGCGTGTTGATCGCGTCGGCGATGTCGCTCGCAACTTTGAGCACATATTGCAGGTCGGCGCTGCCATCTTCGTCGCTCGGAGTTCCGACGCAGATGAACACGATTTCGGCGTGGCGATAGGCCTCGAGTTTGTCGGTGCTGAAGGCGAGTCGCCCCGCGCCAGAGTTGCGAACGATCATCTCGCTCAGGCCTGGCTCGTAGATCGGGCTCTCGCCGCGGCGGAGCATTTCGATCTTGCGCTGATCGACATCGAGGCAGACGACATGGTTGCCGGTTTCGGCGAAGCATGCACCCGTCACAAGTCCCACATATCCGGTACCGACCATGGTCAATTTCATGCTGCGCTCCCTGTGTTTCCCGCGTCCTGCGGGGGGCGCACTCTAGCAAGGCGCGCTTGGTGGCGAGCGTTCGAGTGCAAGCAGCATGCGCTTGATCTGCGCGAGTTTTCCGCCAACATCGCCTGCATAGCCGCCGAGTCCATTGCCCGCGACGACGCGGTGGCAGGGGACCACGATCGGAAGCGGGTTGCGGCGGAGGGCTTGACCGACGGCGCGGCAGAGTGCGTGTCCGCCGCCGAGTTGCTGGGCGATCGCGCCGTAGGTTCGGGTCTCGCCACGGGGAATCGTGCGGCAGGCGTTCCAAACTCGACGCTGAAAGTCGGTGCCCGCGCCGGTGGGGATGCGTTCGAGCGCGGTGTCGTCGCCGGCAAAACCAGCGCGAATGGCGCTTGCGAGTGCGTTCGCGTCCGCGTCCGCGTCCGAATCCGCATCGAGCGGGGGGAGCGTTTGCCCGCCAGTTGCCGCGATCGGTCCGCCGTCGGCTGCGCCCGCATCAACGATCCAGTCCACCACCAACTGCCCGTCGCGCCGACCGACCGCGATGCTGCCGCAGGGAGTCTCGATGATGAGTGGCCGATGATGCAAGCGCGCAGCGTAGCGCGTCGACTAGTATCTCCCCCCATGACCACAGCGACCACAGCGACCACCGCGACCACCGCGAAATCCGCACCCGACGCCATGCCCGCTGGTTTCCCATCCGACATCCCGCTCGACCCGATGTCGCTTTCGCTTTTGCAGATGCTCGAGCGTTACGACCCCGCCGCCGCGCGATTCTTTGCCCTAGAGGCCGAGCGCCAGGCGACCACGCTCGAGCTCATCGCCAGCGAGAACCATGTATCGACCGAGGTCATGCATGCGACAGGATCGTGGCTGACCAACAAGTACGCCGAGGGTTACCCGGGCAAGCGTTACTACGGAGGCTGCGAGTTTCACGACGGAATCGAGGACCTCGCCCGCGACCGCGCCAAGCAACTCTTCGGCTGCAAGTTTGCCAATGTGCAGCCGCATTGCGGCGCCAACGCGAACACCGCGGCGTTCATGGCGATCTGCAACCCCGGCGACACCGTCCTCTCACTGCCGATCAAGTCGGGCGGCCATCTTTCGCACGGCCTCAAGGTGAACTTCTCCGGCACCTTCTACAAGATCGCTGAGTACGACCTCGATGCCGCGACCGAGTTGCTTGACTACGACGAGATCGCGCGCGTTGCCCGCGCATGTAAGCCGAAAATGATCATCTGTGGCTATTCGGCGTATCCCCGCGTGATCGATTTCGCGCGCTTTCGCGCCATTGCCGATGAGGTCGGCGCCGTGCTCATGGCCGACATCGCGCACATCGCCGGACTTGTCGCCGCTGGCGTGCATCCGTCGCCGTTTCCGCACGCGCACATCGTCACCACCACAACGCACAAAACGCTGCGCGGACCGCGCGGCGGGCTCATCTTGACCAACGACGAGGAAATCGCCAAGAAGGTCGATCGCAAGGTGTTCCCCGGTACGCAGGGCGGTCCGCTGATGCATGTGATTGGCGCGAAGGCCGTCGCGTTCGGCGAGGCGCTCAAGCCCGAGTTTAAGACCTACTGCCAGCAGGTGGTGAAGAACGCGCAGGCGCTCGCCACCGGCCTCGTTCAGCGCGGCTATCGCCTCTGCTCGGGCGGCACCGACAACCACCTGATGCTCGTTGACCTGCGCGCACGCTCGGCCGACCTCACTGGCGCCGACGCGGAAAAGTGGCTTGAAAATGCGGGAATCATCGTCAACAAGAACGGCATCCCCAACGACCCGCGTTCACCGGTGCTCACCAGCGGCCTGCGCCTCGGCACGCCCGCACTCACCACGCGCGGCCTGAAGGAAGCCGACATGGAACTTGTCGCCGCGTGGATCGACCGCGTGCTCGGATCGTCCGGCGATGCGGCGACCATCACGGCGGTGCGTGCGGAAATTCGCGCGTACTGCGCAAAGTTCCCGCTGTTTCACTAAGCGTGCATGAGCAATGGTGTTGCGATTCCCGAGCAATGGCGCGCGCTCTTCGAAGGGCGTCGCGTTGCCTTTGCCGAGTTGCCGCCGGCGCCCGTGCGTCCTGCGCGAGGTTTTGTGCGGTTTCTTATCCGCGCGCTGCCGCTGCTTGTTTGGACGGCGATCACGATCGGCGCGAGCATATGGATTGCGCGCGCGAGCGGACGCTGGTTCATCGGCGTGATTGTGGCCGTGATCATGACATGGATCGCGCTCCTGCTTGCGGTTGGTTTCGTGGGCGCGCTCAAGGTCGAACGCATGGCGCGCGTGCGCAGGCGCGAGCGCGCGCTCGATGATCCGATCGGAAAATTGCTGCCCAACCGCGGCATGTCGCGCAAGCAATTCCGCGATCCCGCGAGCTACGCGGCCCTGCTCGCACTGGAGCAGCGGCCCGCGTTGGTGTTCGACACTGCGCTGTTCGGCGTTGTCCAACTTGACAAGATGGTCAAGTCGCTCGCGCCGCGCGGGCAGATGCCCGAGCCGGAAATCCTTGCCACTTCGTCGATTCCCGCGGGCTCGGCGTTCATCGGAGTGATGCTGATCGCGCAATCGAGTCAATTCTGGATTCGCATGCTGGCCGCCGTTCGCACGAGCGCGCCGCTGCACTGGTCGATGTGGGGCGGCGCCGCGATGGTCGGCGTCGGCCTGTATCTCGTGTTGCGCGATCCTTGGTTGCGGCGCAAACTCAATCTTCCACGCGTGTTTGGAGCGGATTTCGTGATCGGCGCGGGTTGGATCAAGGACGGCAAGGGTGAGATCTGGACGGTCGACGAGTCGATTGCGCTCATCACCCTCGCTGGCGGCGGTATGGAAATTCGGCTGCTCAAGCCGGGCAAGGTGCTGTCGTTCTATCTGCCGATGATTCTCGGAAAGCCTGGCACTGGTCGCGTGAAGGCACCGACTGGAATCACGGGCCTCGGGCTTCGCAAGCGCGCCAAGAGTCTCGCGGCCAACGCAGCGCGCGGCGCGGCGGAGTCGGTCGGAATCGAGACCACTGATCGGGCCGATATCCAGATGCCGAGTTCGAACGAGCCGCTGCGGCTGCTGCTCTCGAGTTGGCTCTATCCCGAGCCGCGCACCGATCTTGCGATGCGCGATCAGTAGCAAGGCGCGGTGACGGATGCATGCGGCGGCGCGCGGTTGGCGCGCGGTTGGCGAAGGCCCCGCTTTTTCGCCGATATCAAGCCTCCATGCATCACCCATCACAGCCATCGCTTCCTCACACGCAGGGCCTTGCCGACTCCGCCATTGACGCCGCGTGGGCACTGACGCCGCCGGACAGCGAGATCGTGACCACGCGATTGCTTCCCATCGTTGTTGGCGCGCATCCGCGCAGCGAGATAGCCGACCGACCGTTGGCCAATCGTTTGGTGGCCGCGATTCGTCAGTGGCAGCGACAGGCCATCGCGCGCGAGGAAGATCGGCTGATGCCGATGGTGATGACTGATCTCTGGTACCTCAACGACACCGAGCTGCTGATGCAGCCGACGATCACCATTGGCGAACCCGGCTCCAACGCCGCGAGCGCGTACTACGGCACGCGGCTACCGAAGGCGTATGTTGTCGACGGCAAATTGCAGGTGTTCGCCGATCTCGGATTCCTCGAGCCGAGCGTGACGATGTGGGGCGTTGATCCGTATGCCACGCGCACCGCGATCGACTGGTTTATCGCGCGGCACCTCGCGAATTTCCTCGAGTCGATTCACGGTTGATCACCGCGGCCAAGTCGGCCCGTCTCACTCGAGTCGATTCACGGTTGATCACCGCGGCCAAGCTGGCCCGCCTCACTCGACGCGATCTGCGAATTTTCCCGCCTCGATTGCCTGCGCAATTCCGTCGATGTTCATGCGCCGAAACGCTTCGCCGAGCAGCGATGCGATCAGTTCTTCGCGCACTCCGCCGGCGCGTGCGCGCGGAAGTAGAAACGCTTGGTAGCGGGCATCGGCGCCGCGCGGATCGGTCTTGGCTAGGTTGGCGATTTCCGCGAGCACCGGCAATTCTTCGTTCATGCGCGCAACAAATCCATCGAGGTGAGCGCCGAGTGCGCGGTCGCCGCCGTGTGTCAGCATCGCGCGCATTTCTCGCGGCAGTGCGCGCAGTCGCGTGATCGACCCGCGCCACGCGGGAATGTCGATGTCTGACGGCGGCACCGGAATCGAAATGAAGTCCGATCCAGGGGAAATCATGGCGAGCACATCGCCTACGAAGATGATTTCTGCTTGTTTCCCAGCGATTCCAGCGAGCCACCCATGATGGTGGCGCGCGTGGCCAGGCGTCTCGATCGCTTCGAAGCGCAGGCCGGCGACCTCGACCACGCCACCATCGTCGATCGGATGCAGCGCATGCGACGCGATGGGCAGGGGGTCGCCGAAGTAACGCTGGTAGCGCGCACCGTGCACGGCGCGCGATCCTGCGATCAGCCGACTCGGTTCTTCGAGGTGGCGCGCACCGCGCCGATGCACGAAGACCGGTACGCCTTCGCGCGCGAAATGTCCCGCGCTTCCTGCGTGGTCAAGATGAATGTGGGTGACCAACAGGGCCTTGAGATCGCGCGGAGCAAGCCCCATATCCGCCAATTGCGCGCGTAATCCATCGAACGCCACCGCGCAGCCACACTCGATCAGCGCGTGTCCGCTGGGGCCGTGCACCACGAACGCGGACGCCGTCCCCGGGATGCCGAGGTACTGAGTGTCGAGCGAGGTCACGCGCATTGTCACGCGCGCAGACTACCTGCGCGACGGCGCGTCGGTCAGTCGAAAGTCATGGTCTGCGCGGCAGGTCCGGGCGAGGTGTCGACGGCGAGAATCTTGAGATCCGCGCTGGCTTCGCCACCACCCGAGACTGCCGTCGTGATCTTGAAGTAGCGCGTGCTCGTGACTCCGAGCCGAGAGAGATCGATCGCGCAGCACTTTGCCTCGTAGGTTCCCGACTGCGGCTGGCCGTTCTGGCCCCATCGGCCGACCCAGGTCTTGGTTGGCTGCATCGAAACGAGATCAACGGCACGGATCTCAAGGGGCGTTCCCACGGGCACGAGCTCGTCGTTGAGCGCCTGGATCGTCATCACGCTGTTTCCTTGGTCCTCGAAGACGAAGAGCTCGGGACGATCGTCGCGCCCCCAGTCGGAATCCCAGATCCGAGTGCGCAGGCCGACCACGAAGGAGTAGCCCGCCTGCGACTGGAGCAGGATGCGGTTGTTGAGATTGTTGTTTCCCCAAACGATCTTCATCTGGTCAGCGAACAGGCCGAGATCCTGCGCCGAGACGCTCTGGCCATCGCCGTCGAGGTCGTCGATGTACGCGATGCCCGTTGGTCCGATGGACGCATTCGCGCCGTTTTGCTGCCGGAAACGGTCGATCGGGCCCGCGTACTGCATGTTGCGGATCTCCGTCGGATAGACGAACTGCGCCGATCCAATGGAACTGCCGTCGGAAAACTCGATGCGCTGCAGGAGCACATCGGCGTTGACGGCGTCGCGTGGGTTCGAGAATCCGGGCGTCTGCACCACGAGGCGAGGCAACTGGCTCGAGGGCGGAGCTTCAGAGCCGATGGCCGATCCCGTATCGCTGGTCGCACTCCACAAGGTGATCGCCGCCGCGGAAAGCGAGGCGACGGACAGGCTGGCGAGAAGGACGAGGCGTGGCATGGAACGCTCCTTGGCGGGCGCCCGCGCGTTTCCCAGCGCGGGTGTTTCCGTATACAACTTCGAATCCAACAGGCCGAGCTCCAAGCGGTCTGGATGCATTCCCCATTTCGATGGTCGATTTATGCGTTCTGAAACCGTCGGGTTCGGACAGGGGAGCGGAGAAGGCATGTCATTGTCTTTTCTTGACAAAACACAACGGTGGCTTATCCTGCCGGCATGTCCCGCCCAGCCATGTCCCGCCCAGCCATCCACCGAATAGCCAATCCCAAGGCATGGACCGTTCTTGTTGCACCAGTGCGGCTTGAGGTCATTGAGGTGATGCGCATGATCGCGCCCTGCTCGATCGCGGAAATCGCTACGGCGCTCGATCGTCCAGCTGACACGCTCTATCGACATCTCGAGAAGCTCAAGCGCGCCGGCGCAGTCGTCGAGGCTGGCGTGCGCCGCATCGGCCGCCGCGTTGAGCAGGTCTATGACCTTGTGGCCGACGACTTTCGCGTGGACTTCAAGGATGGAAGCGGCCGCACCGCCAACAAGGCCTACAACGACACCATGCAGTCGATCATCAAGGTCGCAAGTCGTACCGCGCGCGACTCGTCTGCGGCGGGACAGTTGCTTGGCGTCGGTGAGGAACGCAACATCATTGGAAAGATCGAGCATGCATGGCTCACGCAGGAACAGTTCATTGAGCTGCGCGAGTTGATGATGAAGGTCAAGAGTTTCATGGACGCGCACAAATCCCATCGCGAAGGGCGGCTCTATCTCGCCGCGCTCATTGCGATGCCAGTCACGCGCAAGCGCGGCGCCAAGCGCGCGGCCGAATCCGCCATGAAGTCCGCGCCGAAGTCCGCGCTGAAATCCGCGCTGAAATCCGCGATGAAGCCTGCTGCGAAAGTCGTTGCGAAACCTGCTGCGAAAGTCGTTGCGAAAGCCGCAGCAAAATCCAGCACCAAGCGGAGCAAGAAGTGAAGTTGTTGATCACAGCATGCGCACTCGCATTGGCCGCAGCCAGCGCGTCGCAGGACGCGCTGCCGCAGTGGAAGAAGCTCTCCAGCGAGCCATACGGTGATCCAAAGAGGGGTAAGCAGGACGACATCTCGTTCGTCACACCCGAACTGGGCATGTACGGCAACGGCGCGGGCAAGATCTTCAAGACCACCGACGGCGGCGAGTCGTGGGAGCAAGTGTTCACCAAGCCCGGTACCTTCGTGCGCTGTCTCGCGTTCGTGACTGACAAGGTCGCGGTCATGGGCAACATCGGTCCTGGGTACTTCCCCGGCGTGACCGATGCGACGCCGCTCTACCGCACCGAGGACGCGGGCGTGACATGGAATCCCGTCACCGCGATCGAAGGCGCGCCCGTTGTCGGCCTCTGCGCGTTCGATGTGCTCCAGATCCCGTTCATCAACGCTGGCAACCTCGACCACAAGCCGCGCATCTACGGCGTCGGCCGCGTGGGCGGACCGAGCGCGTTCATCTGGTCCGACGATCTCGGCGCGAGCTGGAAGCAGGGGAAACTCCCCGAAATCTGCCAAATGGCGTTCGATGTGAAGTTCCTCGACGAGAAGCACGGCTTCATCGCCTCGGCAACGAGCGCGAGCATCGAGGAGTCGTACGCGCTGATCCTGGCCACCGACGACGGCGGCGCGACCTGGCGCGAGGTCTACCGCAGCACGCGGGCGTTTGAGACGACATGGAAGTTCTCGTTCCCGACCAAGGACATCGGCTACTGCACCGTGCAGTCGTACAACCCCGATCCCGCGTCGTCTCAGCGCTTCGTCGCCAAGACCACCGACGGGGGCAAGAGCTGGGCGGAACTCCCGCTGATCGACGACCTCAAGGTGCGCGAGTTCGCCATTGCCTTCGTCGACGCCGACCGTGGCTGGGTGGGCGCGATGCCGCACGGCTTCGCAACCATCGACGGCGGCAAGACCTGGACGAAGGTTGACTTCGGTAACGCGGTCAACAAGATCCGACTCGTGCCGTCGAAGGACGGGATCGTTGGCTACGCAATCGGCGTTGAAATCCACAAGCTGGTGTTGCCAAACAGCGCGCCCGCAAAGTGAAGATCAACAGGACCCCAATCATGAACATCCGAGTTTCGCCCACCAGTATCTTTCGCCCCGTCCGCAACTTGCTGCTCTGTGCGCTGCCGATCCTGGGCCTCGCAGGTTGCTCGATCAACCAGGTTTCGTCCAAGGGCGAGCTCAGCCAGACCGTCGCCGACGCGAAGTCGGTCGTGGTGGCCGGAGAGAACGGCCGCGTCGAGCTGATCCGCGATCCTGCGGCCACGACCATGCAGATTTCCGCCGCGATCCGCTGCTCGGCCGACACCGAGGAGAAGGCCGCCGCGCGCGTGAAGGCGACGAAGCTCATCGCCGAGCGCGACGCCAACGGCAAGGTGCGCGTCGCCGTCGAGTTTCCGCCGCTGGAACCGATGTACATGGCCGGAAGCAACGATTCCGCCAGCATCGTGATTCGCGCGGCGAATCTCGACGGAATCGAAGTGTCGACCAGCAACGGCGGCATCACCGTTGGCGCCTTTGCCGGCCCCGCGAAGCTCGAGACCAGCAACGGTTCGATCAAGCTCACGGACTACGCCGGTCCGATCGACGCGCGCTCGTCGAACGGTGCGATTGTCGCGTCAGGCGTTCTTGCGCCAGTCGTCGCCGACACTTCGAATGGCCGTATCGAAATCGCGCTCGCACCGCAGGCGCAGGGCAACCTCAAGCTCGACACTTCGAACGGCTCCGTCCTGCTCGAGCTCGGCGAAGGCTGGCAGGGCACCGTGACCGCCGACACCAGCAACGGCAAGATCGACCTTTCCGGCGGCGAAGTGGTAGGCAAGAGCGGCATGAAGAATATGAATAGAACCATGACGATCGGCGACGCCTCGAAGGCGACCGCGAAGATTGACACCACCAACGGCCGCGTGACCGTCCGCAGCGCGAAGAAGTAAACCAACGACAGCATCAGCACGCACGAGCAACACATGCACACCGCACCACTCTCTATTCGCGGCCTCGTCAAGATTCACCCCGGCCCCGTTTGCGCGCTGCGCGGCGTGGATCTCGAAATTCCTGAAGGCATGTTCGGTCTGCTCGGCCCCAACGGCGCGGGCAAGTCGACCTTCATGAACATCGTCGCGGGCCTCATCGAGCCCACCGCGGGCAAGGTGCTGCTCGACGGAACCGACATCGTCGAGAATCCGCGCTTCATGCGCGAGCGCCTCGGCTATCTCCCGCAGGATTTCGGCTTCTATCCCGATCTTTCTGGACGCGCGATGCTCGAGTTTATGCTCAAGATGAAAGGCGTCACTGGGCCCAAGGGCCGTCGTGCGCTGGCGGATGAGTTGCTCGAGCGGGTGAATCTCACGAGTGCAGCTTCGCGCAAGGTCGGTGGCTATTCGGGTGGAATGCGCCAGCGTCTCGGCCTCGCGCAGGCGATCGCGGGTAATCCGCGCGTGCTCATCGTCGACGAGCCAACCGCTGGTCTTGATCCTGAAGAACGCCAGCGTTTCTATCGGCTGCTTGCCGAAATGAGCGCGGGGCGCGTGGTGCTTCTGTCGACGCATATCGTCGAGGATGTTTCGACGCTTTGTCCGCGGCTGGCGGTGATTCGCTCGGGCGAGGTTGTGGCGGATACCACGCCGAGCGCTGCACGAAACGCGGTCGACGGATTGATCTTCGAGGGCTTCGTCGCCGACGCTGAATTGCCGGCATTCGCCAAGCAGCACCGCCTGATCAGCGCGGTCCTCAACGAAGGGCGCAACAACCGCGTTCGCGTGTTCGTTGGCAACGGCATGTCGGCGCCGATGGGATTCGCTCGCAGTGTTGGAACGCTCGAGGACGCGTACCTCGTGCTGATGCGTTGCCCGAGCCATGAGGTTCCAGCTGCGCTTTCCCATGCGTTGGTCGATTCGGTAATGACGCCGTTGGTGGCCGGAGGGAACGCTTAATGTCGCGTTTCTTTGCGTATCCGCGGCTTGAGCTCGCGACTTGTTGGAAGCGTCCGATCAACATCATCATGTTTGTGGTGTTGGGTTTCATGGCGTTTGGCTTTGTCGCAGGTGGGCTACAGGTGCGATCAGGCAGCGCCGATACTGGCGGCGCGAAGCTTGCCATCAACACGGCGTTTAATCTCGCGTTCGCCGATGTGGTGTTGTTCGCGCTCATCATGCCGTTCTTTGTCGCGGTTGCGTGCGGCATGCCCGTGCTCAACGACTTTGATCGCAAGATCAATCGCATCATTTGCGCCACGCCGATTTCGCACGGCGAGTACGCGTTCTCTCGATTTTTCGGCGCATTTGCCGTGCTTGCGGCCATCGTCGCCGCCTGGCTGGTCGTGCAAATCGGCCTCTATCAACTCTGGCCGCTCGACGAGAACGAACGCACGCGCATTGCCTTCAGCCTGGTCAACTATCTCGCGCCGATGTTGATGTTTGCGTTGCCGCTCGGCGTGTTCGTCGGCGGAATTTCGATGTGGCTCGGCGTGCGCACCCGCCAGCCAGTGCTTGTGTTCGCGCTGCCGGTGGTGATCGTGGTCGGCGGCATTTTCTTCGTGTGGAACTTCAATCCCGAGTGGCTGCCCTCGTGGGTGGATCGGCTGATGCAAGCGGTCGATCCCACGGGTTTCCGCTGGTTTTTTCGCACCTATATCACTGAAGACCGTGGCGTAGCGTTTTACAACGCGCAGTCGGTGATGCCCGACACGCTCTTTGCCGCGAGTCGCGTTGGATTGGTTGCCATCGGTTTATGCGCAGTTTGGGCCACGGGCCGAAGGCTCGCCCGTACTGAACACGCCGATCTTCGCGTGGGCGACACCGCGCTCTTGCTCGCGCAGGCCGCGCAAGCCGATGCCGACGCTGGCATGTCCGAGCAGGCCGCCATTGCCGCTCGTGGTGGGAATCCCGAGGCGACCACGCAGGCTCCTGGTTTCTTTGTGTCCACAGTCCATGTCCTTCGCTGCGAGGCGCGCGCGCTGCTGCGTTCGCCCGGCGTGTGGTTGTTCGGGCCGATGATTCTGCTGCAAACCTGGGGCTCGACTTCATTTCGCCAAGGCCCACTCGATACCGAGACGCTCATGACCACGGGCGTGGGCGCGGCGGGCGCGTTCAACACGCTCACGCTGCTGTTGTGCTTCCTCACGCTGTTCTACACAGTTGAAAGCCTTGTGCGTGAAGAGCGCTGCGGGCTGAGCGCCATTCTGCGCGCATCACCGGTTCCAACCGCCGCGGTGCTTGCGGGCAAGGTGCTCGCTAACGCGCTGCTCGCGCTGGTGATCATTGTTTGCGCATCGATGGCGATCGGATTGGTGATCGCAATTCAGCAGTTCAAGACGGGGATTTCCGTCAGTTTTGAGATTCCCACGCTGTTTCTCATTCTCGGAATTCTGCTGGCGCCAACGCTGATCGTCTGGTGCGCGTTCACCGCGTTTCTCTACGCGGTCCTGCGCAACCGTTTCATTGTTTACGGTGTGGCGTTGGGCGCGCTTGTTGGCACTGGCTTCGCAACGCAGTTTGGTGCGATGAACTGGCTTACTTCCTGGCACATGTGGAGCGGCGTTCAGTGGAGCGAGCTCGATCGCTTGGGCTTTATGTGGCAGGCGATCGTGATCAATCGTCTGATGGTGCTCGCGCTTGCGGCGTTCTTTGTGGTGGCGACGCTTTCGCTTTGGCCGAGGCGGCTTCCCGATCTGCGCGCGATTGCCGATCGCATGAAGCCGGCGCCGTTTCTCCGCGCGTTGTTGTTGCCGCTGCTGGCGGCAATTCCAGTTGTCGCGCTGGCAACCTACGCGGGTCTGACCATTCGCGCTGGATTTCAGGGCGCTCCGCAGCGCGAGGCGCAGAAGGCGTACTGGAAGCGCAACTCAAAGACTTGGGAAGATGTTCCCGTTCCCGCGCTCGACGCGGTGGACGCCGAAGTCAAGCTCTTTCCCGATTCGCGCCGCATCGAAGTGGTGGGCAGCTATGTGCTGCGCAATCCGCACATGAATCCAATGGCCGAAGTGCCGATTTCGGTGGGACTTCATTTCGAAACTTCGCAGTGGACCGTTGATGGCGTTGCGACCGATCCTTCCAAGAAGGATCAGCCGCTGCCTTGCATCGAAAATCGCAGCAATCTCTACGTCATTAAGCCAGCGAAGCCGCTCGCGAACAATCAGACGGTGAAGGTTGAGTTCAAGCTCGTTGGCGAATTCCCCAAGGGGTGGACGCGTGCGGGCGGCGGTAGCAGTGAGTTCTTGTTGCCGTCGGGTGTCGTGCTTACGAGCTTTTCACCGAGTTTCTTGCCGGTTCCTGGATTTTCTGATGGCATCGGCATCGACGAACGCAACAGCCGCGACGCGCGCGAATATCCGCGCGATCACTGGAAGACTCGCGTTGATCCTCTCTTCGGTCCAGCGTGGTCGACGCAAGTGAAGTTGGTGATCGAGGGTCCTGAAGACTGGACCATCAACGCGTGCGGCACCGAGAAGGAGTCGACGGCGGTAGACGGTCGGCGGCGCACGGTCTGGGAAACCGAGTATCCGGTGCGCTTCTTCAACATCGTTGGCGGTCCGTTGGAGTCCATGAAGGGCGACACCACCACGGTGTTCTACAGCAAGCACACCGGGCAGAATGTCTCCACCATGGTCAAGGCGCTTGACGCCGCGCGCAAGAACTACAGCGCTTGGTTTGGCCCGTATCCGTGGACCAATCTTCGAGTGACCGAGTTCCCCGGGCTGGCGACCTACGCGCAGGGATTCCCAGGAAACATCTCGTTCGCCGAGGGAATTGGCTATATGTCGCGCCCGATTTCCAAGGACGACGAGGACGAGGTCGGCACGCTCGATGCTGCGTTCTACATCGTTGCCCACGAGTCGGGTCATCAGTGGTGGGGCAACATCGTCATGCCCGGCAAGGGCCCGGGCGGCAACATCATCAGCGAAGGACTTGCTGAATTCAGCGCGCTCATGCTGCTGCATCACGAGCTCGGCGAGGAGCAGGGCAAAACGCTGCGCCGCCGTTGGGAGCAGCAGTATGTGTTCGACCGCAGCGCTGACAACGAGCGCTCGATCAACCGCATCGATGGCACGCGGCCGGGCGACCAGGTGGTGACCTATCAGCGCGCCGGTAGCGTGTTCTGGATGTTGCGCGAACTCATGGGCGAAGACGCGATGTTGGCGGGCATGCGCGAGTTCGTGACCAAGTGGAAGAACGGCGTTCAGACGGCGGAAGGCCTTGATTTCCCGCTGATCGAGGACTTTGTCGAGAGTCTGCGACCACACGCGCCGGATGCAGCGGCGTTTGATGCGTGGGTGAATCAATGGATCTTCGGCACCGTGCTGCCCGATCTCGAAGTGATCGACGCGAAGGTTGACGGCGCGGAAGGCGCGTTTACGACCACGGCGAAACTTGCGAACACGGGCACGGGCGTTGCCGATGTGACGGTGCGGGTCGAGGGTGCGAAGCCTGATTCAAAGGACTCGGTCGCTCCGTTTGAAGATGTCGTTGTTCACATCGCGCCGGATGCCCCGGCGGAGATTGCGATCAAGTCGGCGTTTAAGCCGGTGAAGATCGTGGTGGATCCGGATGTGAAACTGTTGTTTGCGGGACGAAAGCGCTGCGAAAAAAGCCTGTGAAAGCCGTTGGCCGGCTTAGCCCTTCTTCACGAAGCAGGTCTTGAGAACCCACACGCTCTTGCCTTCGCGAACCTCGACCTCTTCCGCGCTTGAGGTGCAGCGGATGTTCTTGTAGGTGGTTCCTCGCTTGATGGTCGCCTTCGCGCCCTTCACATCGAGATCCTTGATGACCACGACCGAGTCGCCGTCCTTGAGGATATTGCCGTTGGAGTCCTTGGTGATGACCGTCCACTCGTCTTCGTCGATGCTCATGGGCTAAGTGTCGCTGTTTCAGCGCGCGGGCACAAGTTCTGACAAAAGCGCGCGCATCGCGGCCTCGCAGGCCTCGGGCGCGGGGACATACATGAGCGCGTTGAATTCGTGCGAGTACATGCCCTTCACGTAGCGGATGTTGCCGCAGTCGGGCTTGATGTTGTGCCGGGTGACCTCGGTCACTTCGGC
>QWPT01000061.1 GCA_003671075.1 Planctomycetota bacterium | reverse complement strand
ACGAGCACGCCGATCGCGGATCTCAATGACGATGGCATTGTGGGCGGGGTTGATCTTGCGTTGGTGTTGAATGGGTGGACGGGCTAAGAGTCGCGGCGCGTGGTCTTGCGCCATGCCGCGGTCAAGCCGATTGCGACCAGCGCGATCCAGGCGAACATCGCGGGCCAGAGCGTGGTCCATCGCGCGGGCGGATCGCTGACTTCGAGTGGAAAGCGCGCGGCTTGTGCGTCGCCATTTCCATCGGGGTCGATGGTGATGTCCCAGTGTCCAACTTTGGTGAGCGCGAGCGAGCAGCGGACTTCGCTGCCGATGGGCGCGGGCGCAAGAACGCCTTCGATCGCGAGGCCGTCGAGATGCTGCGCATGAACGAGCGCGCCAGCTTTCCACGCGCCGATCCAGGCAAACTCGACTTCGCCCACGCTCGGTGCGGCGGGCGCAATGATCACCGCTGCGCGCGCGCCCATGCGCTCGCCGGTCCACACAACGATGCCGCCGTCGGCGAGTGATGCGGCGCTCATGACCGCTTCGAGCGCGAGCATGCACGCAAGCATGAACGCAAGCGCGCGCGCATGCATAAACACACGATCCGCGCGCCGCACAATCCGCTGTCCGCGTTGCGCATTCATGAGCCGAACCCCGAGGTTCCGCGCATTTCCATGGGCTGCAACACCACCCACGCCATCATCGACCATAGCGCGATCAGTGCAATCGCGGGCGCGATCCACGCTATCGTCACTCGTGCGGGTGTTGTTGTTGATGTTGTTTTTGATGATGATGTGCGCGCGCCATCGCGGCGGCGAAGCATCGCGTCGATGCTCCACCACAGCACGCCGAGCGCGGCGGCGAGCCCGAGCGAAAGTGCAAGAAACTCGGCGGGAACAAGCCAGTTTGGCGGAACTACGCAACAACTCAGAATGCGATCAGGTGCGTCAGAGCTCAGCGCGAGGTCGTGGAGAACGCGCCGAATCGCGGCCTCGCCCGTTGGCCAACCAGTGATGAAATGAAAGCCGAAGTGGACGAGCCACACCGACGCTCCCAGCGGAATGCTCGCAAGCGCGATGCGGTTGAAGCGCTGAATGAATGGCGCATCTTGTACGGCCACTGCAGCGCTGGCAAGCAGCAGCGCGCCGCCAAGCATCGCAACTACAACAAACGAACCTTGCAGGAGCGCGGGAGAAATTGCGCGGGCGGTGGCGATTTCGTCGAGGATTTGCACGATCGGCGCGCTCATGCCCGCGGCGTTGGCGATGGCGCCGGTGGTGAAGATGGTCGCAAGCACGCCGATGTCAAAGCGATTGGCGAGCGTGCCGATGCCCGAACTCCACGCCGCGCGCGCGAGCGATGCGCCAGGAACAACGGCGACGATGCCGATGTTCTCATGCGGACAGGCTGAAACGCAATCGAGGCAGAAGGTGCAATCGAGGTTGCCGTCCTTCTTAGGCACGAAGAGCCCGAGGCCGCAGCCCGGAAGCGTTGGCGTGTTGGCGACGGTGGACGGACGACCCTTGAGGCAATCATGGGTTTCGCAGCGCGCGCAAACATCCGCATCGAGCGCGCGCACTTCGCGGGGCGCGACCGTCGACAGCAGCATCTGATACTGCCCGATTGGACAAACGAAACGGCAGAAACTCGCGCCTTCAAAGAGAAGATCGACGGCGGTGGCGGCAACAACGAAGCCGATCAGGATGAACGCCGTTGCCCACGGACTCGACCAAAGATCGAAGGCTTCGTACGCCACCAGCCACGCAACGATCAGCGCGCCCGCGATCCACTTCGAACGCAGCGCGGCCGGCCATGTGCGCGTCGGCGTAATCCAGCGGCGAAGAACCGAGCGCGGCGCGATGAGTGGACAAGCCATGCACGCGGCGTTTGCTACGGCAAGAATTGCCACAACGGCAAAGCCGCGCCAGTGCGTCCACGGCAAAGTTCCCGCGAGGTTCATCGGTGCATCTTGCGGGCCGACGATTCCGTCGATGGCGATGAGCGCCGCCAACGCGAGCATCGCAAGCCGCAGTCCGAGCCGCACACGCGGTTGGCGCAACAGCGCGCCGATCACGGGAATGCGCAACAGATCGCGCGGAGTTTCTCGTGCAGGCGCGCGTTGCAACACTGGCAATGAGAGTTCGCGCGGTTGCTGCGGCGCGCGCACGCCGAACGAGCCCTTGGCAAGAAAGCGCGTTGCCGTGATCGCCATTGCCGGCAGCAGATAGATGATGCTGCCAGGAACCCACATGATTCCTGCGGCAAGGTGCTGATCTTGCAGCGCGTCGATGCCGCGCGCCGCGCCGATGTCGGCGTACCAGCGATACGCGATGGCGCCGGAGAATGCGAGGTAGGCGGCCACGATGGTGTTGGAGAAATCGGCGGCAACGAGATACGGAACCATCGCCAGCCGCGGCCAGCGTCGTCGATAGGGAAACGGCTCGACGACGGGCAGCCAGAAGAGAAGTCCGGCCGCGAGCATCGACGCGTGTTCCACGCGATGCCACGCTGGTTCGCGCAACGCGAGCTGATAGATCGCCGGCACATGCCAACCGAGCGTGACCAGCGCCATCGCGATCCACCCAACGATGGGGTTGGTCGCAATGCGCAACAGTGTTCGCACTGCGGGCGCGGCGATGATCGGGCCAACTACTTCGAGGCGCAGCGCGCGAGGAAGGCCAAAGAGGCAGGGCATTGCTGGCGATGCGAGCCAGAAGAGCGGCGGCACGATCATCGTCAGCAGAAGGTGCTGCACCATGTGGGCGGCGAGTGCGCGTTCGGCTTCGCGATCAAGCGGCGAGGCAAGCGCGACGAGCATCACCAGCCACGCGGCGAAGAAGGCCACGCAGCGCCACCCGCAGAATCGCTCGCGGCTTGCTCGGCCGCGCGCACGGATCGCGCGCCATCCGCGGGCATAGAGCGCGCATGAAACAACGCATCCCGCGAGCACCCACGGAGCGTTGTCCGCGAGCGCAAGGTTGTCCGCAAGCGCAAGGATGTCCGCGAGCGCAAGAAGGGGTGCGGCAAACTCAAGCATGCATCGATCTCGATCGGCGCGTTCGGCGCAAACTACTGAACTTGACGCGGCGAATGCTCGGCGGCAACCGGCTCCGGCGCTGCATCGCGCGCGGGCTGCGCTTCAAGCGCACCAGTAAGCGTTGCGCGCAGATCGCCGCCATCGAGCGTGGAGAGGTACGCCACCAACGCCTGCGTTTCAACGCTCGAAAGCGCTTTGCCATACGCAGGCATGTTGCCGCCGCCTTGCTGAATCTGCCGCACCAGCTGATCCCAAGAAAGCCGCGTTGCAACCGTGGTGAGATCAGGCCCACGCTTGCCGCCCGCGTCGCCGATCGAGTGACAATTGCGACACTGTGCGAACTGAAACTCGAGTGCGCCTTGCAGTTCAAGCGGAGTTCGGTCGGCGATAAACGCGATGTCGGACGGCGTCGAAGTCCACGCCTTCATCTGCGGACTCCACGGCGAACGAACGCCGAGCAAAGTAAGCACGGCAAATCCCGTGGTCAGCAGCACAACCAGAAGCACCGAGATCGGCCTGCGCGATGGAGCGCGCTCGCCGCGATTGGAAAGAAACGGCACCGCGGCAAGAATCGCAATCGCCACTGGAGGTCCGACCAGCAGCAGAAATGTTTCGCTTGCGGGTGGAAGCAGCGCAAGCGCGGCGAAGAGCCAGAGGAAGAGTCCGTCGGGACGCGGCGAAGCTTCGATGATGCGCGGATCAGGAAGCGCGCCCGGCCCGAACGGCCCGAACCATGCAGCAACGCCAATCAGAACAAGCAGCATTGCGCCGCAAAACACCATGTCGTGGCGCGCCGCGTCGGGATAGAAGGGCACGCCGTCCTTTTGCACGCGCGCCTCGTAGCCTTCGCGATAAGTCGCAGGATCAACAGGCTCGCCAGCCTTCGGCATTTCACTGATGCCGTTGCGCAGCACCGAGTAGAGATGGCAGCCGATGAGCGCGATTGCCGCACCCGGCAGAATGAACACATGCAGCGTGAAGAAGCGCGTGAGCGTTGCGCCGGAAATCACTGGACCGCCCAACAGGAGCGCGCGCAATTGATTGCCGATGCCGGGCGCGCGGTCCGCAATCGCCGCGCCGATGCCGAGACCCCAATACGCATCGGCATCCCAACGCATGATTTGCCCCGTGAACGCGAGGCCCAGCGTGGTCAGGCAGAGGAACACGCCCGAAACCCAAGTGAGTTCGCGGGGAAATTTGTAGGCGCCGTGGAGAAACACCTGCGCAAGATGGATGAGCATCATGATGCACATCGCATTCGAACTCCAACCGTGGAGCGCGCGCAGCATCCAGCCAAACGGAACCTGTTCGTCGATGTACACGAGGCTTTCGTAGGCCTGCGCCGCGCTGGGCGCGTAGATCGTGGCCAGCACAATGCCGCTCGCGATTTGAATCGTGAAGAACATCATGGTCGCGCTGCCGAACACATACCACCACTTGGCGTTGCGCGGCACGCGATGGAACACCGACTTGCGGAGCATCCACAAGATGCCGGTGCGGTCATCGAGCCAGCGCAAACCGTCGAGTGCCGCGCGCTTGACCATGAGGGCGGGCTTCATTTTCTCCTGCGTCATGCGTCCTCCTGCAGGCCAGGCAGGCGTCCGGCAAAGATCTCGAGGTTCTCATCGGCGATGCGCCACTGGTACTCAAAGAGTCCGCGCGGCGGCGGGCCCGATGCGCGCGAACCGTCTTCGTAATACACGCCGCCGTGGCAGGGGCACATGAACAGCCGCGATTGCTCGAACCACTCGACCGGGCAGCCGAGGTGGGCGCAGTTCACAGCAAACACCTGGAATTTGCCTGCTTCAAGACAACGCACATAGCACGCGTTCTCGCGAGTGTCGCCGTCATCAGGCGTGCCCCACGGATTGGTGAAGGTCACCAGCACGGTGTCGCCGACTTTAAAGTCGACGAGCTTGCCGAGCGGGATCCACTTGCTTGGATTGCGATTGGCCGCGGGCGCGAGCGCCGCGCCAACAATGGGCACCGCCACCAACGCGCCGCCGATGGTGAGCAGTGTGGTGCCTGCCGCAAAGAGAAATCCGCGACGACTCTCTTTCGCCGCCGCGTGCGCGCAATCTTGGCAAGAACGCGATGCGCTTGATGCGCGCGGGTTCTTCATGTCAAGCTTGTCATTTTGATCATGCTGATCATGCATGCCATTCTGGCCATGCATGTCGTCTGTGCCTTGATCACTCATCGTGCACCGCCCTTTGCTTCCTGCGTAGTCGAGGATGAATTCAACAGCTTTCCGCCGCGAAGTTCTGCGAGATAGGAAACGAGATCTGCGATGTCGGTTTCCGAAAGCGTGCCCGCAACCACGGTGCCGTCTGCCGCGCGGAACGGACCAGCCGCGCTAGGCATGCCAGTGTCGGCGCGCCCGAACAGAATGCTCGTGCGCAGATGTTGGTCCGAAACAAGACGCAGGTAGAAGACATCGGTCACGCTTCCACCCGAGCCTGGCGCAAGAGTCGCGCCCGCAGCGATGGTGCGCGCGTGACAGCCAAGGCAGCGCTCGTCGAACAGTTGTCGACCGTGCGCCGAGTCGCCCGTGCCCGCAGGCTGCGACCACTTGATCGTCGGCGCGCCGTGGGCGGACGAAGCCCATGCGTTGTTCATGCCCTTGATAAATTGCGCGAGCGCCGCGTCATCGGTCGCGCCCACTCGATTGCCGCCGAAGCCAGGCATACGCGTGCCAGCAATGCCGTCGCGCAAAATCGAAAGCATTGCCTCCGCAGGAACCGCCGCCAGATAGGCCGCGTCGCGCATCGGTCGCGCTGGCCCGTGTGTTCCATCAACACCGTGGCAGCCCGCGCACTTCTCCGCGTAAAAACCAGCGAATCCTGCGGGCGTATCCAACGCGGCCGCTGTTTCGCGCGGCTTAGGTTTGCCGGGAAGACGGTCGCATCCCAGTGCGCCAACAACGCACATCGCAATCGCCCAACATGCTCCGTGCATGCGTACGGCGCGCGTGAAAACAAACGTCATGGCGCACCGCCTTCCGAACGCTCGATTTCAAGACGCTCGGCGAGCGACTTGCCAAACTGCAACTTCACCATGTTGAACCGCGCAATCGTTGCGCCGCAAACAAGGCCAAACGCAATCTGGCTCGCAAGAAACCACGGCCACGAGATGTACTGCTCCAGCGTTGGGTTGACGACATGCAAACTCGCCCACGCAACGCCCGTCCAAATCACCGGGCCAATGATGCCGCCCGCAACCAACGGCCGCTTGGGCATCATCGGTAACGCCACCACAAAGATCGTGCCAACAAGCATGCTGAGAACAAGGTGCAGCGTGCAGGACATGGCGAACCACACGCCGTTGAACGACTTGAGCGCTTCAACCGAAGCCTCGCCAATCGAAGGCAGCGCAACGCCGGCAAGCAGATTGATCGGCATCCACACACTGCCCGCGTCGATGACTCCCCACGCGGCCGCCACCACCGCCATCGCCGCCGCGCCCGCCAAACCGCCGATGAATCCGCTGCGATACGGATGAATCTCCTCGGGAACGATCCGCCGCGCGCCGTGTTTGCGCGCTGCGTGCAAGCTCAGCGTCGGCGGTGCGAGCGGGATGTCTGCGTCGGCGATGGGAATGCGCTCGGTGACCTCGTGCGGGAACACCTCGCGGAACCAGCCGATCAGGCCAACCAACAGGCAGATCGCGCCGACAACGCTCACCAACCAATGGGTCACGATTCCTGCAAACGCCAGCGTGCAACCAAACGCGGCAACCAGCGGCCACGGAGTTGGTTTGGGAATTGCGGTGAGGTACGGCAGCTCGTCATGGATCGGCTCCGATGGAACCATCGCCTTCTGTTGGTCGGTTCGCCCGCTCAAAGCGCGCCTCCTTGCGGCACGCGGCCGATCACATACACCAGCATGAACACGAAGATCCACACCACATCAACGAAGTGCCAGTACCAAGTCAGGATGTCAACGCGCACATGATCGCGCCGCGGATTGATGCAACCGAACAGCGAAAGCACCAGTGTGCCCATCAGCATCAGCAGCCCAAGCGTCACATGGAACGCGTGAAATCCGACCAGCGCGTAGTAGTTGGTTCCGAACGCGTTCGACTGAATCGTGAGGCCCTTGTCGATCATCAAGCTGCGCCACTCGATGCCAGTGCCAACAAGAAACTCAAGACCAAGCAGCACCGTCACCAACATCCACGCGCGAAAGCCGCTGATCGACCCGCGCGCAAGCGACTTCACCGCAAGCATCACCGTGAAGCTCGACGCAATCAGGCAGACCGAATTCACCAACACCGGACCAAGCTCAAGGCAGTCGATGGGTTGAGGGCCATTGGGGCTCTTGCCGATGTAGTAGAGATATGTGACTAGGAAAGCCGCGAAAAACGCGCTCTCCATAAAGATGAGCGAAGCCATTCCAACCTTGGCGCGCTGCAAGGGTGCGCGCAAGGTTGTGAGTTGGGTAGTGGTGGGCATCGTGGCTGAACTCATGATCGGGTCGAACTTCCGCTGCATACTCGCAGTCGCGTGGCGTCACTCGTAGTGCGCATCAGGATCTTCCGGATGCTTCTTGTCCCACAGCGGTCGCGCGCTGGTGCAGGTTGGGATGCGGTCGAAGTTCCACTCAGGCGGCGGACTCGAAGTCGACCACTCCAGTGTCCACGCATCCCACGGGTCATCGCCGGCAATCGCGCCGTTGCGCAGGCTCTTCACCACATTCCACAAGAAGCAAAGCACGCCAGCCATCTGCACGGGCACGCCGATCGAGCTGATGAGATTCCAAATCTCAAAGCCGCGATCAGCCTCGTAGGTGTAGATCCGCCGCGGCATTCCGAGGATGCCTGAAATGTGCATCGGCATGAAGGTCATGGTGAAGCCGATGAAGAGCAACCAGAAGCACCACTTGCCCAGATGCTCGTTGAGCATGCGGCCAGTGGCCTTCGGAAACCAGTAGAAAATCGCGGCAAAGATGCCGAAGACGGTTCCGCCAAACAACACATAGTGAAAGTGGCCAACCACGAAGTAACTATCGGAAAGCTGCCAGTCCATCGGCACCGTCGCCAGCATGATGCCGGTGAGGCCGCCGATGATGAACATCGCAACGAAGCCAGTAACGAAGAGCATCGGCGTAGCGAATCGCAGTCGGCCTCCCCACATCGTTCCCAGCCAATTGAAGATCTTGATGCCGGTTGGAACCGAGATGAGAAAGGTCGACGCGGCGAAGAACGAATCGAGCACTGGCCCCATGCCAACAACAAACATGTGGTGCGCCCACACGCCGAGCGCAATGAAGCCGATGCCAACCGTCGCCGCGACCATCAGTGAATAGCCGAAGATCGCCTTGCGGCTGAACACAGGCAGAATCTCGCTCACAAAGCCAAACGCAGGCAACACCAGGATGTAGACCTCTGGGTGACCGAAGAACCAGAAGAGATGCTGCCAGAGCACCGCCGACCCTTGCGTTTGCGGATCGAAGAAGTGCGCGCCCAGAGAACGGTCGAGCAACAACATGACTTGCGCCGCCGTCAGCACGGGCACCGCAACCAAGACCAGCGCCGCGACCACCAGCATCATCCACGCGATCATGGGCATGCGCATGAGCTTCATGCCCGGGCAGCGCATGCAGAGCACGGTGGCGATGAAGTTGATCGCCGTAGTCATGCTGCCGAAGCCGCTGACCATGATGCCGAGAATCCAGTAATCGGTGCTGTTTCCGCGACTAAACGTGCGGCTGGTGAGCGGCGCGTAGGCGAACCATCCGACATCGGGCGCGCCCGGCGCACCGTACAAACCTTCGGAACCGATGTAGCTGAAGTAGAGCAGCAGTCCGCCGAAGATGAAGAGCCAGAAACCGAAAGCGTTGAGCCGCGGAAACGCCATGTCGCGCGCGCCCACCATCAGCGGAATCAGGAAGTTGCCAAAGCCGAGCAGAACAGGCATGCCGACGAGGAACACCATCGTGGTGCCGTGCATGGTGAAAAGTTGATTGAAGGTTTCGGGGTCGATGATCCCTGCATTGGCGCGCGCAAGTTGCAGGCGCATGAGCGCGGCCTCGAGTCCGCCGATCAGAAAAAACACCATGCCCGCGCAGATGTACATGATGCCGAGCTTCTTGTGATCGACCGAAAGCGTCCAGCGCATCGCCGACTCCCAAAAACTCAGCGGACCTTCGCCACCCGCGTGCGCGCCTTCATTTGCAGCAATGCTCGTATTCATGGTCTGGTCGTCCGTCGTCGTGATCCGCCCCGTGCGTCGGAGCGGATGCCATGCTTACTGGAGGGTCATGAGGTAGTCGGTCACCGCGTCGAGCTCGGTGCTGTTGAGCTTCAGGCTTGGCATGTTGCACGCAGGTTTGAGTGAGTTGGGATCGTCGATCCACTGACGCAGGTTCGCGCGCGTCAATGGAATCGATCCCGAGCCGATGGTGGCGCGGCTGGCGAGATGGGTGAGATTCGGCCCAAACAGACCATCGCTCGTGCCCGTAATCGCGTGACAGTTCAGGCACGCGTACTGGCTGAACACCGCGCGTCCGTGCGCAACCGCGGGGTTTTCGATCGCAGGCGCGGCCTGCGCGGCAAGCCACTGATCGAACGCTGGAGTTTCGTCCGCGTTCACCCGCAGCAGCATGTGCGCGTGCTGAGCGCCGCAGTATTCCGCGCACTGACCGAGGTAAAGCCCAGGCTTTTCCGCAACAAACCACATCATATTGGTGTGGCCCGGAATCAGATCCATCTTGCCCGCGAGCCTCGGCACCCAGAAACTATGGATCACATCGGCGGAGTTCAGTCGAAGCGCGACGGCGCGACCGACGGGCACATGCAACTCGTTGGCAGTGACAATCGTCGAGCCATCGGCGGCCTGATAGCGAAACTCCCACCACCACTGGTGACCGATGACGCCGATCTCAAGCGCACCAGCTGGCGGCTGCTTTGTGTCGATGTCGCGAATGGTGCGGATGGTCACCATGGTGAGCACAAACACAATGATCACCGGCACAACAGTCCACGCGACCTCGATGGGAACGCTGCCATACACCTGCACTGGTTCACGCGCGGCGAGCACGGGATCGCGTGCCGCTGCGCGCGCGGCCTTCACGCCACGCACGATCGCGACCACAAGAAAGCCCTGCACCACCACGAAGATCGCGATGCAGATGCCGAAGACCAAGTAACTGAGATTGCGGATTTCGCGGGCGGGCGGTGAGTTTGGCTCGAAAATGCTGGTGACGCCCGCGCCTGAGATAGGCGGAACGCTGGTGTTGCAGATTTCAAGCGGTGCGCGGCTGGACTCGTTCACGGGCACGACATCGACCGCCGTCGCCATCACAGTTTTTGGGGCAGCGAGCGCCAGAAAACACAGCACGGATGCAGCGATGACGAGCGCGAAGAATTTCTGAATGAGGTGTGTTCGCAACGCGTGGTCTCGCGACAGTCAACGGTCTGCTGCCGCCAGCTGATCGCACGCAGCGCGGCGAGTGTACAGGCGTCGACCTGCGAAAGAGGCGACCGATCCACGCGCCAGCCGTCCCGATGAGAATTGTTCAGGCGCCGCATGTGAACGGCATCGGCCTCATACCCATCGTTCCAAAAAACAGGGCAGTAAACCAACGCGACGGTTCACTGCCCCTTGCTGCCAGGATTCTTCGTCTATCCCCAGTTGCTCAGGAGGATGGCGAGATCCTCTCCTTGCGCGAAGCCGTCCTGGTTGAGGTCATAAGGCGGGTAAGGCTGCCCGTACATGGCGAGAAGTTCGGCGAGGTCGTCGCCGTACACATGGCCATCTCGATTGAAGTCGCCGGGCTTGAAGGTGACCGGAACCGTCGCAAATCCGATGCTCGAGTCGATGGGAGCAGTCGCACTGATCGTGTATTCAAGCGGCTGGTTCAACGCTGTGAGCACCAACGCGCTCCAGTTGGTTTGCAGCACGCCGATGGTGAGTTTCGACGAGAGGCCGTAGCCCGAGATGCGGCCGCCGGGATACGCCGTCGAGACGTTGGCGATGAATTGCTGAGGCGACACGACCACATTCGCGAACTGTCCGCGAATCGCCTCGGATACCAGCGCGAGGTGGCCGATCGGAGTGAACTCGATCACATCAACGAGCTTGCCTAGCGCGTCGACCTGCTTCAGGTGGCCGGTCTGAACATTGAGCAGCGTGGTTCCGATGGCCAAACCGCCCTGAGTGACCGCGGTGGTCGCCATGATCGGGTGCCACTCTGGCCCCGCAATCGTCATTGCGCGATCGGTGGCCAGGCTGAAGGCGAGCGGTGAAATCGAGTTGGCTGAAGTCGAGGTTTCGACCACGGGCACGACCTGTCCCGTGATCGCATCGACCATTAGTCGAACGCCATCGGTGTAGCGCAGATCGTAGAACAGCATGAAAAGCTCGCTGGCCAAGCTGATGTCTGCGACAAGAAGATCGGAGCGACCGGTGAAGGCGCGTGCGCGGGTGAGCGCTTGGGCGAAGTCGATGGTGACGAGCGGCATGCGCGCGAGCACATCGAGCATCATCGCGTCCTCGGGCGGTTTCACGGACTCGACGGTTGCGGCGATAACGGCGCCGTTGACAGCGTGGATGCCGAGTCCGTAGAGAAGCGTGGCGTCGGAGCTGACGCTGCCCGTGGCGTACAAAGTCGGATCGCCGATGTCGCGTTCGAGCGCGACGAGTGTTTGGTTTGGATAGACCAATCGCGCCGTGGCTACTGCTTGCGCAAAGCCGATATCTGCCCGCGTTGCGGAGCCGACCCCGAAAGCCACAAAAACTGCGACGAAAATGGGCAGTCCCCGGAAGGTAAAACTGCGTACCAATTTGTTCATGCTGCACCCCTGGATGTATTGCAAAGCTGGACGAGAGCTCCTGCAGAAACAGAGTGACGGCAGTTTGCGCGCGGGCGAATCTTCTTTCCGCGAATTTCAAACAAGCGAACAGCGTTGGTCCTTATATGCTCAACGCATCCGCACTCAATCTTTAGTGCTCCCTCAAAAAAAAGACAGCGAACCAACGTGATGGTTCGCTGTTGAAGTCGTGGAATGTAGGTTTAGCCCCAATTTTCGAGCAGAATCGCAAGGTCACTCCCCAGCACCGCGCCATCCCTGTCGAGGTCGTGGGGAGGATAGTCCTGCCCGAAGGTTGTGATGAAATCGGCGAGATCGTTGGCGAGAACATGGCCGTCGCCGTCAAGGTCACCGAGCACCGCAGCGGGCGGTGCGACTTGCGCGAGCGCGACGCCGTTGCCGACCGGCACGGTCGCGTTGATCGAGTATTCGACTTGTGTAGATGCGGCGGTGAGGATGGTTGCGGACCAACGCGTACGCAGAGCTCCGTTGTGCATGCGGGAATCCAGGGCAACGCCGGAAACGCGGCCGCCTGGGAACGCCGATTCAACATTGGCAAGGAAACCAGCCGGCGTAACCACGATGGTCGCCAGCGCGCTCCGAATCTCGGCGACGCGGGAAGCAAGGTTTCCGATAGGAATGAACTGCACAACGCTGACTTGGTCGCCAAGAATTTCGACTTGTTTCACGCGGCCGCTGCTGGGATTCAGCAGGAGCACGCTGCTGGCGATTCCTTGCGGCGTTGGAATTGTGCCAGCGTGGAACGCCACCCAGATCGAGCCGGCCTCCTCGTGGGCCTGCTGCATCATCGATGCAAATTCGGTGGGAGAAATGGAGTTGTCCGCTCCCGCGATAGAGTCAGGGGTCACGATCCGACCCGTGACACCATCGACCATGACGCGGTGTTTGTTCTTGTAACGGACCTCGAAGACCACCATAAAAGCCACGGATGAGAGATCGATGCGCTGGATATTGGCATCGGATTGTTGGGCTTCCGCGTTGGCGATGGTGATCGCGTCGGTGAAATCGAGCGTGAGCTCAGGCAGACGCTCGAGCACAGCAGCCGTTTCGAGGTGGGTCGGTGGAAGGATCGACTCGATTTCGGACTCCAACACTGTTCCGTCGCTTACACGGAGTTTGGTTCCGTAGAACAGCGCGTTGGATTCGTCGATGTTGGTAGTGATGAGAAGCGGCACGCCGCCGACGGTGCGCGAGCGCATCCCCAACAGCGGGCGATTAGGATTCTGGGCGCGAGCGATCGCGGCGGCATCTGCGAAGCCGATGTCGGCAATGCTGGTGGACGCAAGCACCGTTGGAAGAACGGCTGCGAATGCCAACATCGCGGGGCAAAAAACCGACAAGGAGCGAGCCATCGAAGATCCAATGAACACAGGACGAAAGAAGCCGGACGAGTGGCTGCCTACGCGACATCATGCTTCCGTCTTTGATAAGTGCAACGCAATTGCACGACGAATCTCGATTGTTGGCTTTGTTTTGTAGTGCGCTGAGAACGCAGCCGCATGGCTCAGGCGAGGTATCAGGCAAGCGCTCTTGCGCTGGATGAGCCAAGGGCGTTGCTCCCGAGTAACTCGGGCGAAATCGACCTTCTGACCTGAAAGTTACGCGCCGCCGCGGATCTCTTCGGGTTGTCGACGGCGACGCTTCATGGGGCGACATTTTATGGGGCGACGCGCACGAAACGCGCGCCGAACAGTTCCATGCGCGTGCTGGGCGCAACGCTCGAGCGCGCATCGATTCCGCGCGCGCTCACTGGATCAGCCCATGATCCGCCGCGCAAAACCCGCGTTGCGTCGGTGTTCTCGTCGAACACCCAGTTCCAGATCGCGCCGTTGCGTTGCGCGGGCGCGTCCTTGGCGGTGATGGTCCATTGGGCGTCGGTCGGAAGACGCCATCCGTTGGCATCGATGCCGCTGACCACGGCCCCGATCAGGCGCGATCCATCAAACTGCGCGAATTCGAGCTTATAGGCAGGGCGAAGTCCATCGCGGCGCGAGAGCTCGTTTGCCAGCGCAATCGCCTCGAACCAGGTCATTCCCGCGGCGTCGCTCGGGCCGGTGCGCGGCTCGGCGTCATAACCCATCGTCTCGCGAAAGACTGCGGAAGGCACGGGATTGGTCGCGCGCAACCCAGTGTTGGCGACGATGACGGATTGGTCGATCCAGGCACGAGTGAGCGCGCCCATCGGTGCTGGAGCCGTTGTGGTGGTTGCGTCGACTTGCGCGTTCTTGGTGGCGGAAGTTCCGATTTCGCCGTTCAAAGCGGCCGAAACCAACAACACCGCTTGCGGCGTCGCGCGGGTGGCAAGGATTTCGTTGAGCGCATCGACGGTGAGCCGCAGCCGCGTCCCGCGCGCGAGATGGTGCACGGGATCGACTGTGTACGGGCGGTCGATGTGGATGTCGTAGCGTTCGACACGCGCAAGCACCGTGATATTGCCGTCGGGAGCGATGGCCTCAAGGGCAACGCGTACGGCATCAGGGCCGGGTCGCAGCACGATGGCGGCGAGATCGAGCGGCGCGGCGAGCGGCGGCATTTCAAACGCGGTGCGCGCAGCGTCGGTCGTTGCGCGCGCGGATCCTTGCGTGCTCACGATCAACGGACGGATGATGCGCAGGGCTGGCGCAGCGGTCAGTACGGGCGCGAGCGCCTCCAGCGTGCACGAGGCGGCTTCGCGTTTGCCGCGACCGTCGGCGTGGCATTCAGCAACCAACGCGTCGTCCGTCCGCATTTCCAAGGCAAATCCTGCAGGTAACGCAAACACGCCATCGACGCCCACGCCGGCAAGCGCGCCAGCAGGCATCGTTGCGAGATCACCCGTCAACTTGAATCCGATGCTGGCGTCGCTCTCGTCAAGCCTCTGCGCGAGCGCCGCGTCACCCGAAGTCAGCAACATCGTCGACACCAGCGCAGGCGTGTCGAAGCGCGCGCGCCAACCGCCGACCAGCATCCTTGCGGCCGCGCCCGCGCCCGCATCACGCCGACCGACGGGCTGCTGAAACGATCGCATCACGCGGCGCTCCTCTGCGTCGATCGTCCAGCCCTCGGCGATCCGCCAGCTCGCGACCACGGGCGCGTCGCTGCTGCGCGCAGGAATCTGCAGTGCTTGGCTCTCTTGCGCCACCGGAGTTCCCGCATCAACCCACGCGCGAAACGCCTCGATTTCCGCAGCGGTCGGCTTTGGCGCAACGCGCATCACGCCTTCAACGGGTGCCCACGGAGGCATCGTGCGCGACTCAAGCACAACCAACGCGGTGCGCGCGACCCGCTTCACTTCGCCCGCTGTCGTGAACAGATACGCGCCCGGCCCGCCCTTCGTGTGGCACGAAACGCAGCATCGCTCCAGCATGGGAGCGATGTCGCGAGTGAAGTCAGGTTGGGTTGCCTGCACGGACGCGGCGATGAACAGCGAGATCAGCATTGGCGCGATCCGTGTTGCAAACGCCCCGTAATCAGTTGCACGTGCCCCGTGGTTCGTTGCACAGGCCCCGTGGTTAGTTGCACACGCCCCAGGCATTAAGAAGCATCGCGAGGTCGCCACCATTGATTGTTCCATTGCGATCGATATCGGCTGCGCCGCCACCGCCGCCCCACGAAGCGAGCACCGTCGCGAGATCCATCGCGTCGACGACTCGGTTTGCGTCGAGATCGGCCGGGCAGGCTGATCCAGTGAATATCACAGGCGAATCAGTGGGTACGACATGACCGCCGCCAGGCCCAGTGTTGCCCGCCACCAGCACGCCCTTGAATCTCGGGCCGACCATGTACGGGTACTCGCTCGTTCCCGTCGCGCCGATGGTCGCGAAGTAACACCACGCGCCGTTGGGATATTCAGGCGTCACGCAAAAACGCGCGTTGCTCGCGTCAAGGTCGCCGATCTTGGCGGCGAACTCGTAGTCCTCGACGAAGGCTCCCAGCGGATAGGTCGCGCTCACCGGCGGGCCGTACTGCGCCGCGGGCAACACGGTCCCGTTGGGAAGCGAGGTGCGCAAGGTGATGCTCCGCACGCGATAGCTCGAACGCATGCGCGCGATCGAGCCGCTTCCGTCGGCGTTGGCGTAGCCATACGGCCCGTACACGGGAAATCCGTCGAACGCGAAACCGACGATCGGCGAGTGGTGTTGCGCATCGACCGCAGCAACGCAGGGCGAAAACTGGTGCGGGTGATACACGCCGCCAGGCCCAACATGCGACTTGCAGGAGTCGAACGACGCCGCCTCCCAGAACATCGCGTTGCGGTGCCAGATGTTGAGATTGTTGTAACTCATCGCATCGAGCGGATTGAAGAACGGCACACCGTTGATCAACGCACCAATGATGCCCAGCGGCGTTGCAGTTGGTGTGGTCGCAACGGTCGGGGTCTTGGTGATCCTGAACACAAAGCTCTGATTCACAGGCGTGTTTGGATTACCTGCCCACGGACCGATCGGGTACGACGGGATGCCCGACGCCGATGGGTACACGAAGCCAGCGGAATGCCGAATGAGCGTGACATTGGCGATGATGCCGCCGTAGCCAGTCTGTCCGCCAACATTGCGCGTCCATGAGGTTACGGCGGGAGTGATCGACTGCGCCGAGGCGGTCGAAGCAGCGCCCCAAAACGCGCCCAAAATCGCGCCACAGAAAGCAAGCGAGCAGACGGCATTGGCCAGGGGCCGCAACGCCTTCGCGGAAGAGTTGATCGCGCGGATGTCGTTCATAGTCGTCCTGAACATACTGTTTGAAGCTCAGCAAACACGCATGAATCTGCCATCAAATCGGCAATCCATGTTGTGCGTGGGCACATTGCAGGACGAGGTGGGTGGGGGACGGGAACCGCGCTCGATTTTTCGCATCCGCAGAGGGCGCGTGAGTTGGCGAGCGGCGGGCAGGCCCATGACAGGCCCATGACAGGCTGATGACAGGCTGATGACAGACCCACGACAGACCCATGACAGACCGCGGTTCTCCCCCTTCTCGCCCTCTGTTTCGGCAAGGCGAAGTTGGGTGCCAAGGATCGGCAGCGTCGTGGTCGATGTGGTGCGGTCGAAGTTTGCAATCAGGGCGCCCAGAAACCGGCCGATCACCAGGAGAAAGAGTGCGGCCGCGACGCCCAGCACATGCGCGCCCACCGCCGCCAACATCACATAGGCGAGGATCTCGTGAAGATCCTCAACGCTCTCGTTTCCTTGGCCGAGCATGATGTCCGTTACCGCGAGCCCGAGCACCAATGCCAGCATCGCAAAGATGCCATACGCCGAGCCAGGATTGTGCCCGAGGTACATCTTTCCCTTTCTGGTCAGCACTCCGCGCATGTATTCCGCGACCGCCGCTGGCCGCACATATCGCGCTGAAAACGGGACGAGCGGGCTGAAGGCGTGTGCCTCCAGCCCGCTCGGGGGCTGTCAAGGATTTCAAGGGGGGTCACTGAACGGTGATGGAACTCCATCCGGT
>QWPT01000060.1 GCA_003671075.1 Planctomycetota bacterium | reverse complement strand
CGGGCTTGCCGCTCGGCTTCTCGCCGGGCTTGCCGCTCGGCTTCTCGCCGGGCTTGCCCTTGGCTGGCTTCTTCGCCGCATCTGGCTTCTTGTTGCCCCAGTCTGGCGGCACTGGTTTGAGCGCGTCAACAAAGAACGACCACTTGACGCTCTCGACCGACGGGCTCCCAATGCTGTGATCGGAATTGGGAAACATCATCATTGCGAACGGCTTGTTGATCGCTTGCAAGGCGTTGGCCAACTGGAATGTGTTGGTTGGATGCACATTGTCGTCGGCCATTCCTTGCAGCAGCAGCAACTTGCCCTTGAGTTGGCCCGCGTGCTTCACGCAACTTCCCGCGTCGTAGCCCTCAGGATTCTCCTGCGGCGTGCGCATGTAGCGCTCGGTGTAGATGGTGTCGTAGTTGCGCCAGTCGGTCGGCGGCGCGCCCGCCACGCCGGCGGCAAAGACATCACCGCGGCGAATCATGCAAATTGCCGTCATGTAGCCGCCGTAACTGTGCCCCGTGATGCCGACGCGCGCGGCGTCGATGTACGGGCGTGTTGCCGCGAGATGTTGCACCGCGGCGGCCTGATCATCGGCGTCGGCCTGACCGAGCTGCAAGTACGCGCCGCCTTCAAAGGCCTTTCCGCGACCAGGTGTTCCGCGATTGTCGACGACGACCAAGATGAATCCGAGCGCGGTGCTCGTATCGCCCGCATCGAACCGATCGGTGACCAAACGAATCGTCGGGCCGCCGTAGGTGTCGACGATGACGGGATATTTCTTCTTGGCATCAAACGCGGGAGGAAACGAAACGCGGCCATAGAGTTCGGTTTTCCCGTCGGCAGCTTTGCAGGTGAAGAGTTCGGTCGGCGTCAGGCTGTGCGTCTTGAAGCCCTTGACGCTGCCTTCGGCAAGCGTGGCGCGCAGCTTGCCGTCGCGCGCGTAGAGCACGGTCTTGGGCGCGGACTGCGTCGTCTCGGCGCTGGCGAGCACGGCGGATCCATCGGGAGCGATGCGGAAACTCGTGTGATGAAAGTCGCCGCTGGTCACGCGCACACTTGCGCTGGCGTCGAGCTTCGCGACATGCAGTTGCTGCTGCACGGCGATCTTGCCACTCCACGCGGTGAACCAGAGTTCGCCCGCATCTTCATCAAGCAGCACGATCTTCTCGACGGGCCATGGACCATTGCTCACGGTGGAGATGAGCGATCCATCGAGCGAACGCAGCTCATAGTGCTTGTAACCGGTCTTCTCGGTCTCCCACAGAAAGCGCTTGCCGTCCTTGAGAAAGCGCATGCCGGGCGCGTTGTCCTGCCAGGTGTCTTGCTTCTCGGTGACGACGATGCGGGTTGTGCCCGTGGCTGGATTCGCGGCGAGGACATCGAGCACATCCTGGCGGCGCGGCGTGCGCGAGACCAGAAGTTCGCTGCCGTCCGGCGTCCAGCGCACGTTGTAGATGTAGTACTCGGTCTCAGCCTTTGCCCCTGATATCTCGCTCAATGCGTCGACTTCAACGGTTCGCTTGCTTTCAACCTCATACACCAGGATGCGCGCGATCGGGTTCGGAGCGCCGGGCTTTGGATACGCCTCGCTGAACACGCGGGTGTTGGTGTCAGACCAGCCGCCGACGAGAAAGAAGTCCTTCACTTGCGATTCGTCGAAGCGATAGAACGCGATGAACTTCGAGTCGGGCGACCACCACATCGCCGTGGTCTGGTCGAGTTCTTCGCCGTAGACCCACGATGCTTGGCCGTACTTGATGTCGTCGGTTCCATCGGTGGTGATGGCGAATTGCTCGCCCGCTTTCGGCCGCAGGAACAGGTTTCCCCGCTCGCTCACCGCCGTCCACGCGCCATCAGGACTCTCTGCGGTGGTGAACTGACGACCGCGCGCGGGGCGTCGCTCGCCGCGATCACGCTGCGCGCGCGAAGGCTCGGCGGATGCTGGAGGCTCGGCCGATTCCTTTCCATCGCCAACGGTCTTGATCGCGCCCGTGCGCAGGTCGACGGTCTTCCAACCATCCTTGTTGAACCAAAGTTCGCCCGCGGGCATGTTCCACTTCACCTCGCCAACATCGCCGCCGTCGCCGATGCCGCTCATTGCGCTTTCCATGCGCTTCATGAGCGGACTGCCCGGAATGTCCTTCATCGGTGTGAAGGTCTGGGCCCATGCAACAACTGGAAGGGCAACAACGGAAAGTGCAACAGCGGGAAGGGCAACAGCGGCAAAAGCCGCGGCAAGACGCGGGATTCGAATCATCGGCGCAGAGTAACTTCTCAGACCCGCGCGTGGCGCGCGAAGGCTCGGTAGCGCGTCTCGAGATCGGCTGATGTCGCACGAGCAACGCCCTCAAGCGAGAACGCGCCGATGGTGAAGCTGGCCATGACCGTGCCCCACGACAGCGCGGTCTGCAGAGTCTCGAAGTCGGTGCGGCCGGTGCGCGCTAGATGCGCCATGAAGCCGCCCGCGAAAGTGTCGCCGGCGCCAGTAGGATCGACAACCATGCTTTCCTCGGCGGGAAATGCAGGAACAACCGCCACGCCGTCGCGATGCACCAGCACCGCGCCATGCTCGCCCTTCTTCACCACGACGAACTTAGGCCCGTAGCCAAGGATCCGTCGACCAGCGCTGATGGCGTTGCGGACGCCGGTCAGGTGCGTGGCCTCGGAGTCGTTGAGAACGATGCCGTCGATCTTGGAAAGCAAATGCACCAGTTCGTCGTGGGCGATGTTGATCCAAAGATCCATCGTGTCGGCGACGGCGAGCTTGCGATTGGGAACCTGATCGAGCAGCCCCGCCTGCACGGACGGATGGGTGTTGCCGAGGAAGACAAGCGCGCTGTCGGCGAATGCCGCGGGAACCTGCGGCGGAGCATCGGCCACCACACCGAGCTCGGTGAACAGCGTCTCGCGCTCATTCATGTTGAGCAGGTATTTCCCGCCCCAAGCAAAGGTTTTTCCGCCCTTGCGCGTTTCGAGGCCGAGCAGATCAACCTGACCGAGCGACTCGAGTTGGAGGCGATGTTGCGCGGGGAAGTCCTCGCCGACCACACCAACCAACCGCACGGGCGCGAGCCGACTCGCAGCGGCGGCGAAGTACGACGCGCTGCCGCCAAGCACATGCTCTACGCGCGCAGTCGGCGTTTCGACGGTGTCGATGCCGATGGTTCCAGTGACGAGAAGTGAGTGGATGGACGGAGAAATGGTGGTGTGCGGCAGCGGAGGCATGGAATCACCGAGCGTAACTTGAATCGTTCGGCTGCGCGAAACTGCGCATGAAGCCGAAGCCAAGCGCGGTACCGCAGAGAGCGCCCGCCACGATGTCGACCGGCATCAGTCGAGCCAACCGAGGCAGGCTTCCATCGGCGAATGCAACGGAAAGATCTGCGGGCGCACTGAATCCGAGAAAGAGGAAAACCAACGCGAACGCCGCAACGGGCGCAGCGGCGAGATACACAGGGGTGGTGCGTGGCGAAAGCATGCGGCCGATGGCGCCGGTTGCGAAGCCCGCGAGGGTCGCGGCGCCGATGGCCTGCCCCTTACTCATGGTGACGGCGGCGAGCCACGCCAGCGCGACTCCGCCGATTGCAGCGAGCCATGCGATGCGGGCGCTCGGCCCGATCGGAGAGTCGATGTGATCCTCGGTGGTCTTGGGCACATCCATGAGCGGACCGCCGACGCGGAAGATCAAGTGTGACCCCGCAGCGACCAGCACCGTCCAAGCGATGAGCTCGATTCCCGCGGCAAACATCGATGATCCGCCGAAACAGAAATCGGCGCTGCTTCCCGCGCGCATCGCGAGATATCCGACGCCGGTGCCGAGGACAAAGAGCCCGACGATGGCGTTCACCAAGCGGCCAACCAGCGCCGAAACTGCGGAAACCACCGCGAAAGCAAGCAAAATTGCGATGCCCGCCATCAACGGGCGCTCCGCGTCACTGACCAGTGGCCCGATCACGCCGCGCCCGCTGCCCATGAAAGGCTGCACGGCGCGGAAGGCGGTCACCGCAAGCGCGATCGAAACAAACAGCACGAGAAGTCGACGCACGGACGAGTCGGAATCGGTGGACGCGGCGTGCATTGCGGGAGTGCGCGCATCGCTCGCGGTCGCATGGAGGTGGTCGGACATCGCCGCAGTGTGCGCGAAAGAACTTCGGGCTGCAACCCATGAAACCCCGTATATTCCCCCTCCCCCCAATGAACGCGCAACACCAAAGTTCCAGTTCGAGAACCGTCATCCTCGATGGCTCGCCACTCTCGATTGAAGATGTCGTGCGCGTTGCGCGCGCGTTGCCCAACGCGCCGGTCAAGGTCGAGCTCTCGTCGGCGGCGCGCGACGGTGTGGCGGCTTCGCGCGCGGTCGTCGAGCGCGCGATCGTGGCTGGCGATGCCGTCTATGGAGTCAACACTGGCTTTGGCAGCCTTTCCCGAGTGCGCGTCGAACACGCGCGCGCTTGCGAACTGCAGCGCAACATCATCCGCTCCCATGCGGCGGGCGTGGGCGAACCTCTGCCGCGCGAAGTCTCGCGCGCGCTCATGCTGGTGTTGGCGGCGAGCCTCGCGCGCGGCGCGTCGGGCGTTCGCGTCGAAACGCTGGAGCGCATCATCAGCTTCATCAACAACCATGTTGATCCCGCGATTCCCTCGCGCGGCTCGGTTGGTGCGTCGGGCGATCTCGCGCCCTTGGCGCACGCCGCGCTCGTACTGCTGGGCGAAGGCGACATCTGGGCAAACGGCCGCGTCGAACCCGCCGCGTGGTTTATCCGCAGCGCCGGATATGAACCGATGGAACTGCAAGAGAAGGAAGGTCTCGCGCTTCTCAACGGCACGCACATGATGTGCGCGATCGGTGCGCTGCTCTGCCACGATTTTCGCGTGTGCTTCGACGCCGCGATCGTGGGCGCGGCGATGGCGATGGACGCTGCCAAGGCGACCGATCGATTTCTCGATGCCCGCATCCACGACTTCCGCCGACAGCCTGGCCAGATCGAGGTCGCGGCGCGACTGCGCGGCATGCTTGCTGGTAGCGAAATCCTGCCATCGCACACGATCAACGACCCGCGCGTGCAGGATCCCTATTCGCTGCGCTGCACGCCGCAAGTGCTCGGTGCCGCGCTCGACGCATTCACCTTCATCGAATCGGCGATCTCGCGCGAACTGGGCGCGGTGACCGACAATCCGCTGGTGTTCGCGCCATCGGCGAACAGCGACGGCGACATCGTTTCCGGTGGAAATTTCCACGGAATGCCACTGGCAATCCCGCTCGACCTCCTCGCCATCGCCTGCTCGCATGTGGCGGGAATCTCCGAGCGGCGCACCTTTTGGGTGGTCTCGGGCTTCGACCAATTCGTCGCGCACAAGCCGTACCTCGCCACCGAGCCCGGCGTCGACTCTGGTCTGATGATCGTGCAATACTCCGCCGCCGCCTGCGTGAACGAGATCGCGACCATGTCTCATCCCGCGAGCGTGACCAACATCCCGACCAGCGCCGGCATCGAGGACTACAACTCGTTCGGCTCAACGGGCGCGCTCAAGGCGATGCGTTGCTTGTCGCTGTTACGCAGCGTGATCGCCATCGAATTGATGGTGATGGCCGAGGCGCTCGAAGCGCATCGACCGCTCAAGTCGGGTGCGGGCGTCGAGCGCGCGCACGCGATGGTGCGAACGCAGGTCGCCAAGCTCAATCGCGACCGCACCCTGGCGCCCGATATTCGCGCACTCGAGGCGATGATTGCGTCGGGCGCATTCGGCACGACTTGATCGCCGCGCTAAACTCGCGGTCCATGACTCCAGACACCATCACCGCCCCCGCTCCTTCGCGGGTGATCCGTGCGCCGCGCGGCAATGTTCGCACCTGCTCAACATGGGCCGCCGAGGCCGCGATGCGCATGTTGATGAACAACCTCGACCCCGAGGTCGCCGAACGACCGCAGGATCTCGTTGTGTACGGCGGACGGGGACAGGCCGCGCGCAACTGGGATTGCTATGACGCCATCATCGCGAGCCTGCAACGGCTTGCGCCCGACGAGACGCTGCTGGTGCAGAGCGGCAAGCCCGTCGGCATCGTGCGCACTCACAAGGACGCGCCGCGCGTGCTCATCGCCAACTCCAATTTGGTTCCACACTGGGCCACGCAGGCGAAGTTCGACGAACTCGCCGCCAAGGGCCTGATGATGTTTGGACAGATGACCGCAGGTTCGTGGATCTACATCGGCACGCAGGGAATCCTGCAGGGAACCTACGAAACCTACGCCGAATGCGCGCGCCAGCATTTCGGCGCCACGCTCAAGCACACGCTCAATGTGACTGGAGGCTGCGGCGGAATGGGCGGCGCGCAACCGCTGGCAATCACGATGAACGAGGGCACTTGCCTGATCGCCGATGTGTGCCGCGAACGGTTGGAGAAGCGCGTGCGCGATCGGTATCTCGACGAGCTGTTCGGTGGATCTGATGGTGGATCGGGTGCTGGATCGGGAGACGGTCTCGACGCGGCGATCGATCGCGCGCTGGCGCTGAAGGCGCAGGGACAAGCGATTTCCGTCGGATGGGTCGGCAACATCGTCGATCTGTTGCGGCGACTGAAGGCGCGCAACATCGTGCCCGACACGCTCACCGACCAGACCAGCGCGCACGATCCGCTCGAGGGCTACTACCCCGCCCACATGTCGCGCGAAAACGCCGACGCGCTTCGCCGACAAGATTCCGCGCAGTATCAGGAGCTCGCCTGCACCTCGATGGCGGAGCATGTGCGCCTGATGGTCGACTTCATGCACATGGGCGCAAAGGTCTTTGACTACGGCAACAACATTCGCCAGCGCGCGCTCGACCACGGCTTCGCCGATGCGTTCGCGTTCCCGGGTTTCGTGCCCGCGTACATCCGCCCGCAATTCTGCACTGGTCGCGGTCCGTTCCGCTGGGTCGCGCTCTCGGGCGATCCCGCGGACATCAAGACCACCGACGATGCGATCGTGAAGTTGTTTCCCCACGATGTGTCGCTGCATCGGTGGATCAAGATGGCGGGCGAGCGCGTTGCCTTCCAAGGTTTGCCCGCGCGCATATGTTGGCTCGGCCTAGGCCAGCGCCATCAGGCCGGACTGCTCTTCAACGAATTGGTGCGCAGCGGCAAGGTGAAGGCGCCGATCGTGATTGGCCGCGACCATCTCGATTGCGGCAGCGTTGCAAGTCCCAACCGCGAAACCGAGGCCATGCTCGATGGAACCGACGCGGTGAGCGACTGGGCGATCCTGAATTTTGCGGTGAATACCGCTAGTGGCGCCAGTTGGACGAGCTTCCATCACGGCGGCGGCGTTGGCATCGGCTTCTCGCAACATGCGGGCCAAGTGATCGTGGCCGACGGTTCCGACGACGCGGCCGTGCGCATCGAGCGCGTTCTGACCAACGATCCGATGATGGGCGTGTTTCGCCACGCCGACGCGGGGTATGAACTCGCGCGGGAGTGTGCGCGACAAGAATCGGTCCCCATTCCGATGCTGTAACCGCGGGGAAATCGAGATTTCGATCGCGCATGCAACGCGCATGGCCGATGCTGGAACCGACCCATAACGAGCCTTGGTCGCGCTCGGCTAGATTGCGCTCATGCCCGCAATTCTTCAGCCAACCCCCGAGTCGATCGTGCAGTGCGCCGAACGGCTTCGCCGCGGGTTGTCAGTCGCGTTCCCCACTGAGACGGTGTACGGCCTTGGCTGCGACTCGTCGAGCGAGGCCGCTGTGTCCGAGGTCTATGCGATGAAGTCGCGTCCGCAGAGCAATCCGCTCATCGCGCATGTGCTCAATGTTGCCATGGCGAAGAAGGCCGTCGTTGGTTGGGATGTGCGCGCGCAGCGACTCGCCGAGGCGTTCTGGCCCGGGCCGTTGGCGATCGTGCTGCCTCGACGCGCGGAGATTTGCGCGTTGTCGGTGGGCGGGCGCATGAGCGTCGCAGTGCGCATGCCCGCGCATCCGGTGGCGCTTGCACTTCTCGAGGCATTCGGAAAGCCGATCTCGGCGCCGAGCGCAAATCGATCGGGGCGACTTTCGCCGACGAGCGCTGCGCATGTGGCCGAAGAGTTCGCTGAGTTCGCCGACCTGCCGATTCTCGAAGGCGGTCCGTGCGAAATCGGTCTGGAGTCGACGGTGCTCGACCTCTCCCGCGCGCGACCGATGATCCTGCGCCCCGGCGCAATCACCCAGAAGGATCTCGAGCCGATCATCGGCGCGGTTGTCGCGCCCGAGATCGGACAGCAAAGCGCTAGCCCCGGCACAAGCGCGCTGCACTACGCGCCCAAGACGCACGCGGAACTTGTCGACGAAAAGAATCTCGCGTCACGGCTGGCCGATCTGCCCGAGCGTGTTGCCGTGGTTGCCTTCGCGGGAACGACCGTCCCCGCGCCGCACGAGTTGTTCGCCATGCCGCGCCACGCGAGCGCGTACGCGCAAATGCTTTACGCCACGCTTCGTCGCGCCGATGGTGCGGGCGCCGCATCGATCATCATCGTTCCACCAAGCGATCGCGGCGGACTCTGGGATGCCGCGCACGACCGCATCAAGCGTGCAACAGCGCGGCGCGTTGGCTAAGCGGAAAACGCTTTATTTGAAGCCGAATTTCTTTCCGGGCTGACCCGGGTCAAACTCGATGCGATTTGCTTCGAGGCCAGTGCCCGTCGCCTGCTGCAGTGCGGCGATTGCGCTCTGATAGCCAACGAGTGATGCGAAGTACGCGTCTTCGGCAGCGGCCAAACCGTTCTGCAACTGAAATTTGAGCTGGAGGAATTCAGGCGTCAGCGCCGCCTGCGTTTTTTCGTCGACGAGCAGCGCGCGCAGATTCTCCGCTTGCGCGATGCGATAGCTGCGGTTCTGGTCGACCAACTGGCGATAGGACACGCAATCAGTCATCGCGTTTTTCACCGCAAGCACCGCGCCCTGCACCGACTGCTCGTAGGCCACAAAAGTTTGCGAGCGACGCATGCGCGCCTGACGGTACGACGCCTCGGCGGCGCGATTTCCCAACGCGTAGCTGAACTGCAACCCCGCCGCGTAACTCACAAAATCACCGTCGGTGATGTTGCTGGTCGAATCGGTCAGGCTTTCGTTGAGCCCGAACCAAGTCATATTGGTGGCAAGATCCAACTGCGGCAGCGTGCCGTTCTCGGCAACGGTGGTGTTGATCGTTGCGCTGTCGATGGAGATGAGCGCCTGCTGAATGGAAGGCGACTTGGCAAAGGCCTGCTCGATCGACTGACGAAGATTCGCCTGAAACGGCGCGTCGCTGGGCATGTCGGCAGGCACAACATCAGCCTCGCCACCGACGGGAAGATCCGCGCTGTTGATGATCGACTTCAGCGTATTGCCCGCCTCGGAAAGCCGGCGACGCGCTTCGATCACGATCGCCTTGCGCTGCTCAACCGTGGCGACGGCGTTGGCGTACTGCGCAAGCGTGGCGTCAAATTCGCGGCGTTTTGCCAGGACATTGCGCACTTCCTCGCCCACGCTCACCAACCACTCCGCGCTCACCAAACGCGCGCGCGCCGAAACCAGCGACCAGTAGGCCTGCTGAGTTTGCGCGACCACGGAAAGAAGCCGACCACGAAGAGCCTCCGTCGCTTGACGGTCGCTGTTGGCTGCGAGTTGCACCTGCGCGAGCGCGACATCCTCGCCGAAACCACGCAGCAACGGCTGCGAGAGCCCGAGCGTGACCGCACTCGACCATGCAGGATCCGGGGTGTACAAGCCCTCCTGCAGATTGTCGACGCGATTGGCCTGTCCCGAAATCGAAAGCGCGCCGCCCGAGGTCAGCGCCTTGCCGACCGATGCGCCGAAGAGATAGTTGTGCTGACTGGTGACATTGGGAATGACGGTGGCACCGTTGGAGCTGCCCGGAAAGATGATGCCGACCGATGGCCGATCGTTGCTCTCGTAGCCCACGCTCGCACCGACGACCCAGTCAAACGCCGCCTCAGCGCGGGTCAGGTCGTCGGCGTTGATCGCCTCTTGCAAACGCGCGACATCGGTTTCGAGATTGTTGCGCACGGCGCTTTCAATCGCGGACTGCAAGGTGAGCGCGACGCGGGTTGGCGCCTCGTTGCCCAAAGCAACCACACCGCTCACCGTGCCGGCCAGCTCCGCCGACTGCGGCCCGATTGCGTTCAACTCGACGCGGCGAGCGGCGAGCATCCGATCCACATCGGTCTCACCGCCTCCGACCGACGGCGCTGCTTGCGCGGGCGACTTGACGATCTGCCGCTCGGCCCCGCCCTTCATGGCAGCGTCGATGCGGGCGGAAAGCGCTTCTTGGCTAGGAATTGCGTTCGGCCGGTCGCCGTAGGGTGTCTGACAGGCGATCGGAAGCCCGCCCGCGAGAGAGGCAATGAAGACGCTGCGGACGGCCGCGACCAATCGAAGGTGCATAGGCCGCGAATGGTAGCCCGATTGGCGGCGGCGCGATGGCAGTTCGGAGAGGCGCCGCGGCGAAATATGGTGTGAAGCGCGCGCTGATTCTGTCGGCGTATCCGCGGAAAAAACTCCGTTGATCCGCAGGCAGACGGCGCGCCGCCCAATCGGTACGATCCCGCGCATGAGCACACGCATGAGCATTCGATCTTCTTTCTCCACGCCGCGCGCGCTGACCACCGCGATCCTCGCTGGCGGCACTTTCCTTTTCGCCGTCGCGCAGTTTGACTTCAGCGCATCGGCCCAGTCGACGCCCACGTCGACGCCCACGTCGACGCCCACGTCGACGCCCACAACGACACCAACAACGACACCAACGACCACCACCGCCGCGAAGTCAGCGAACACCGCGACGACTCCGACAAACACGGCTCGGCCCAGCACCTTCGAGGCGACCATCAACGCCGACGCGACGCTGGTTCGCTGCGCGCCCAACACCGACACGGGCTACTCGTTCGGCACGCTTTCGGCCGGTCAAACCGTGACCGTGGTCGAGACGCAGACGGGTTGGATGCGCGTTCGCACAGTCGGTCCCGTCTTTGAAGGTTGGGGCGCGTATGTCCCCGCGCTTCCCGGCGTGACGCTGTCCGCCGACGGCAAGACGATCAAGATCACTGGCACCGCGCCGATCAACGCACCCAACGACACCGCTGACTTCAATCCCGACCGCAGCTGGAAGGCGATTGGCTACCTCACCACCGGCGACGAACTGCCGGTGCTCGATGTCATCAAGGGCGAGCACGACACCTTCTACGCGGTGCCGCTGACGGCGAAGACTTCGGGCTGGATTTCGGAAACCGCGCTGACCCGCAAGGACAGCAACGCTCCCAAGACTGAGACCAAGACTGAGACCAAGATTGCGCCTAGGACTGAGCCCAAGACCGAGACCAAGCCCGAGACCACGACCGACACGAAGCCGGAACTCACTTCGGATGTCGTCATCGAAACAGCCACTGAAATCGTCGCGACCACGACGACCGACACCACCAAGACCGCCAAGATCACCCGCAACAAGCCCGTCGCCAAGCCCGAAGAGCCAAAGACTCCGTCGGCCGCGCAGCTGGCTCGCGCAAAGTTCGAGCCGCTCGAAGCCACTTGGAAGTCGCTCGCCAAGGAGACTTGCTCCACCGGCGATCTGCAGGAGCTGCATGTCAGTTTCCTCGCCATCGCCGAGGACAACACCGCGCTGCAAAGCACCCGCATGAACGCGCGCGCGCGCTCGACGCAGATCGCGACGATTCTTGAACTGCGCGGCCTGAAGGAGCGCATGCGCGAAGTCGCCAACCGTCAGAAGTTGGAGACGCAGGAAGTCGCCGATCTTGAGAAGTGGCTCCTGGCCCGTCAGCAGTACGACGCCGTCGGCGTGCTCAACGCGTCGCTGGTCTATGACGGCGTGCGTCTGCCCCGCCTCTATCGCCTGCAGGATCCAGTCAGCGGTTTCACCACCGCGTACCTGATGGAGGATTCCGAGCTCAAGCTTTCGTCGATGCTCGGCCTCGTGATCGGCGTGAAGGGTCCCGTCCACTTCGACGAGAGCCTGCGCCGCAACCTCATCACCCCAAAGACCGCGGCCGTGATTCAGGCGGGCAAGGAAGTCGAGATCTCGTCGGCGACTGAGCCGACGGCGAACTCGAAGGCCGCGAGCGCCGACGACAGCGGCAAGTGATTCACGGCGCGCGATCCGTCCGCAAGCCGCGCGCCGTTCGCCTGCCACCGATGACCAACACAACAGGCTCCGCTTCGGCGGAGCCTGTTTCATTTCATCAGATGCATTTGTCTTGCCCGGCCGCTATACTCCGCGCCGTTGGGGCGTTAGCTCAATTGGGAGAGCGATGCCTTTGCAAGGCATAGGTTACCGGTTCGAGCCCGGTACGCTCCATTTTGTGGCGCAAGCGGCGCTTCAAACGAGCCGCGTCGCGCATGCGCGACGCGGCTCGTTTGCTGAGTCAGTTCCCCGCATGCTCGCCGAATGACCGTCTCCCATCGCTGACTTCGCATGTCATCACTCTGGCTTCATTGCGACTTTGTCCCTCCCGTCGGCGCGTCGGTCGAGATCAGCCGCGATGAAGCGCGGCATGCCTTCGGCGCGCGTCGGCTTGTTGCTGGCGACATCGTCACGCTCTTTGACGGCCGAGGCACGCTCGCCCAGGCTCGGCTGACCGATCAACGGACGCGTTCGGGCGACATGCTCGTTGAGGTCGTCGAGTGCCAGCAAGCCGCCGCGCTGATGCCAGTGACGACGGTTGCGTTTGCGGTCCCCAAGGGCGATCGGCTGGCGACTCTGCTCGACATGACCACGCAGGCTGGCGTCTCTCGGCTGGTGGCGGTCGTATGCGCGCGCAGCGTGGTTGATGCGGACAAGCTTGAGCGCGGCGAGCGCTGGCAGCGGATTCTGGGCGAGGCCACCAAGGTCGCCAAGCGCGCGTGGATGCCGGAGTTGGTTGCCGGCGGCGCGCTGCTCGCGGTTGCGAAGGCCGAGCGCGCGCGCGGGGCAGCGATCGCGGTGGCGCACACGACCGACGCGATCGGATTTACCGCGTGGCGCGCAACACTCACGCCCTCGACTCCGCTCACCGTCTTCATCGGACCCGAGGGCGGATTCGAGGACAGCGAAATCGCCGCGCTTCGTGCGCTGGGCGCGGCGGTGGTGTCGCTCGGTCCGTGCGTCATGCGCGTGGAAACCGCGGCGGTGGCGTGCGCGATGCTGATGCGCGCATGAGTGGCGGTGCTCGGCACGCGCCTCATCCCCGACTCATCCTCGGTCCGTGCGTCATGCGCGTGGAAACCGCGGCGGTGGCGTGCGCGATGCTGATGCGCGCATGAGTGGCGGTGCTCGGCACGCGCCTCATCCCCGACTCATCCACGACTCATCCACGACTCATGCGCAACCGATCCGCGATCAGGACGCCGGCGGATGACAGCGCAAGCACCCGGAATCGCCGCACGGTTCCATGTGCGCGGTCGCGGTGCCCTCGCCAGTAGCCTCGAGTACCTCGCGCTCGATGCGCGACGCGATGTCGTGCGACTCAACGATCGACAGCGTCGCGGGAACGCGCAAGTGCATGTCGATGAAGTGCGACCGCCCGTGGTGGCGATGGCGAACCGACGCGAATGAGCAAATCCGCGGCTCGGCGGCGAGTTTGTGGCGCTCGAGAACGGCGACGATCTTGCGATGATCGTCGGCGTCCTGGTAGCCAATGATTCCCGACACGCCCTTGTAGGCGACGCGTGAACCAACGGTCACCAGCAGCAATCCAACGCTGAACGCAACCGCGGTGTCGATCCACGCCAGCCCCGTCATACGCACGGCGATGAGACCCGCAAGCACCGCGACGGTTGTGACCAGATCGGACAACAAGTGCTTACCGTCGCCCTCAAGCGCGGCCGAGCCCGTCTTGCGGCCGATGCGCAGCAACGCAAATCCCGCGATGCCGTTGAGCAAACCGCTGGCGGCCACAAGCGCGAGGCCCACATCGATCCGCTCGATCGGCGCACGCCCGCGATAGATGCTCTCGGCGCAATGGGTGAGGATCACCAATCCGGCGACAGCGACCAGCACGCCCTCGAAGAGCGCGCTGACGAATTCGATCGGACCGTGTCCGTAGGGATGCTCCTCGTCGGGCGGCCGCTCGGCGTATTTGAGCGCGAGAAATGCACCGAGCGACGCCACGATGTTCACGATGCTCTCGAGCGCATCGGAAAACACCGCGTCGGAACTGGTCAGCAGCCACCCGCTGAACTTCAGACCGAAACCGACGACGCCAACCACAATCGCCCAACGGGCAGCGGTCTTCACCAGGCGGGCGCTGTTGGGATCGGGTGCTCGGGAAACCATCGGGGAAAGGTAGCCGATGGCAGACCTTCGCTGCGGCTACATGCCGACCCCCGCAAGCACGGCGCGGTCGAGGATCGCCCAACCCGTCGGACGAAAGTACGGGAAACGGCCCATCGCGCCGACCAGCACCCGCACATCCTCAGCATCGAGCATCCACGATGCGCAGTCCGCCGGCTTCATCCACGGAATCGTCTGCTTGCGAAACCACTCGAGTGTGAAGGCGCGCTCGCGCATCGGCCAATGTTGGAGATGCTCGCCAACCTCAGCGGCCTTGTTGGTGCAAATGGCGAGCGCTTGCTCGAGACCGCTTCGCTCGGAGAACTCGGCCGCGTTTTCCTCGCCCGCGCGCATGGCCACATTGGCGCCGAACACCGACCACCAGCCGCAACTCTCGATCATTTGCGCGGGGCGCGGCGCAGCGATGTCGACGAACCCATCCAGCTCGGTGAGAATTTTTTCGAGCGCTGCCTCGGGCGCGAGTTCGCCTGCCGCAACCCGCGCTTCAAGCAGCCCGCCGCGCGCGGTGTGGGCGAGACCTTGGTACTGCGGATCGTCGAAGTCGCCGAAGAGCCCGGTGTAGAGATCGGCCGCGAGCCCGAGATCATGGGCCGCGCTCGCCGCCAACGCGCGCTGCTCCTCGGGCGATTCGCAGGTACCGAGCATGCGCCGACGGGCATGGCCACGCAGCGCGCGACCAAACGCCTCCGCCACCCGTTCGAGCCGCGTCCGCGCAGGATCCTCAGCAAAGCGCTCGAGAACACTCTCGGCGATCGAGCGCGCTTCGTGCAAATTCCACAGCGTGTAATAGGCGTTGGCGAGATTGATCGTGAGCATGGTGCGCACATCGACGCCGATATGTCGCTCAGAAAGCCCTTCGCGCACGGTGTCGAGCATGCGGTTGTAGCGGCCGACGCCGTCATAAGCACCAGCGAGACGATTGGCCGCGACCGCCCGCTCGCGCGCAGTGCCCGCGATAAGTCGCATCGCATTTCCCGTGCGTTCCATCGATGCGTACTCACCAGCGCGATGCTCGGTCTGCGCGCGCGCGTCGAGATCGGCGAAGGGAAGCGCGCGTAAATCGCCGTCGCGCGCGCCCTTTCCCCGCCACACTCGTTCGGCAACATCGCCGATCTCCCAGTCGAGCGCATCGGCCAGCCGCGCAACGAGGTCGAGTTTCGGGTTGCCGCTTGCAGGTCCCACCCGCGACTGCTCGCGGCCGAGCGCCTCGCTCATCTGCGCCGCGCTCCACCCGCGGTACACGCGCGCAAGCTTCGCCATCCGTTCAATCCGCACTTTTCTCTGGTCGTCGACGGTCATGCTGAACTCCCTTCGCTGAATGTGTTCGCTGTGCATGGCGCGCAAGATCGGCGCCGAGGGAAGAGTCCCACGGTGCAGAGCACATCGACGACGGTGCAACAGTCGCCCGCGAAAGCAGGTGCGAATTGGGCGAAATCAGAGCATTTCAGTGCGTTGGCGAGCGAACGCGCGCGCCACCCGCAATCAATCCACCCGTTCTCCACCGACGCTTGCGTTGCGGGCGAGTCTTTGGGCTTGAGTTGCGGTGCATTGGTCGCCGACGATACGCACCCGCGCAGGAGCGACGGCGAATGTTAGTTTTGCCGCACGCATTCCATCAATGAGCACGGAACCTGCGCCATCGATCCAAACTGCCTCAAGTTGATGCGGCTTGCTTGCGTCATCGTTGGCAAGAAACGAAACATCGGCAAGTCTGCTCGCGTCGGCGGCGAGGAACTCCATGCGGCCACCGCCTTCAACCTGCATGCGCACGCCGCGCGTCTGCGCGTCGATGGAGTGCGACCACGCGCAACGCTCGCCGCTCGAGGCAACGGCCTCATCGACGAATGGTCGCCATGAATGAGATCCGATTTCTTCGAACATCGGCGCGCGAAACGCGACTTCGCAGGGCGGACCGCCGTGCACCTGAAACGCCAGCAGGCCGGTGACGATGCCGTCGTACCACACCGCGCAAGGCACACCATTCACGCGCGTGCGCATACGCGGCCCGATGCACTCGATTTCAAATCGATTCCACTCGCCGAGTCGGAACGATGCGCGCGCGGCCTCATCGTCCACGAGCGACGCAAGCCACCCGCGTCCGCGCTCGTCGTACACGCCGCCCGACCACGCGCGCGGCGTTGGATCGACCTCGACCTGCAGGCCGCCGATCGCGCCGCCCTTCTCCTGCGAGCGAATCTGGATGCCGGAGTTCATCTTCTCGCCGCGCAGACTCTCCGCCGAACCGAGCTTCACATCAACGACTAGCCGAAAGTCTGCGATGGCGCGCGGACTGGCGAGAAATCCGTTGGACGGAATCGGGCCGCGCCCAACGAGCACCGGACGCCCATCCGCATCAGGCGCAAGTGTGAAATTCGCGGGCGCGCCGACGACGCGCCAGGATGGATAGGGAAGGAGTTCGAACAGCGGCTTCGCCACCACTTGCGCTTGAACGATGGGAGCGGCGGGAACCGAGGGCGCGGAGGACTCCGTCGCGGATACGCAGCCAAAAAGTAGCACAATCGACAAGAGGTGAAAATTTTTAAATGCGCATTCCATCGACGCATCGGAGCAGCAGATGCGGCCTTCGTCAAGCAGACAAGCGCATACCCCCGCACGACTTGCCGTTCCGCCCCACGCCGCAACGCGATGGAAACATGCCGCAGAGTGAAGGGCGACCTCGTGATTCATTCAAACAATTAGTGCGGATCGCGCAACGGTTGACGCATGAAGGTGCACCGATAGTCTATCTACTGAACGACGATTGCTTTTGATGACTGAAACGGGCGAATGACGCGTGCGGTTCCGGATGGGCCGCGTGGTGCAACGCGCAACAATTGGAGTGTGCTCAGTGCTGTGGACGAGCTCAATTCGGAGAATGATGGCCGAGAAATCGGCGACGCGCGGTGCGAGCGTTCTATGCGCTTTGGTTGTGTCGTTTGTTGTGTCGTTTATTTCTGAAGCTGCGTTCGTTGACTTCGTCGTCACCAACATCGACATCGATCATGAAGGCACCCCGCTCACGGTTTACACCGTGGCCGCGCGGTTTGATGGTCCGCAAGATG
>QWPT01000006.1:78290-99420 GCA_003671075.1 Planctomycetota bacterium | reverse complement strand
CGCATGTGCTGGTCGTACATGTCTTGATCGCGATCGCGCGTGAAATCGAGCCGCAGCTCGTTGATCACTTTCGTGCCTTGGCCGATCCACTGGCGCCAAGTTTCTTGCGAGATGTTCTCCGCGATCCACACGCCTTGCGGGCCGCGCATCGGCGGCGATGTCATCTTGGTGCCGGGCCGTCCGGTGCGGCGGCAGACGAACGCGCCTGATTCGCGCACGCGGTCGGCGGCTTCGGATTCCTCGGGCATCAGGGCGGGCTTGCGGCCGATCGACTCGAGCAACTTCGCCATCGCCTGCTGCGGCATGCGGTCGCCCTTGGCGCCAGCCAGCGCGTAGCCCTTCTCAAGAAACACGACGGCCTTGTCTTCCCAGCCCGCCTTGATCATCGCTTCGCCGCCGAGTTGGTAGGCCTTGCTCATGTCGGCGTTGATCGCGACGCAGCGTTCGAGACTCTGCGCGGCTTCAGCAAATCGGCCGGTCTGGAGGTACGCGTTTCCGAGGCTGAAGTGGGCCATCTCGTTGGTCGGGTCAGCGGCGGCCATCTTCTCGAATTGTGCAATGCGGTCGGCGTTCATAGGAGGCGCATAGTAGGCGATCCGCCTGCGCGCTACCCGTCACGCGTAGCCGAGGCGTTCGAGATCATCTTCGTCGAGGCCGAAGTGATGCCCGAGCTCGTGCAGCACGGTGATGCGGATCTCCTCGCGAATGCGGTCGACGCCGCCGAAGGGGCCTTGGCCATCCCTATCTTCGGCCTCGTCCTCGTCCCATCCGCCAGCCATGTCGATGATCCCCTCGCGAAAGATCTGCACGATGTCGGAGGAGTCGGGCCGCTCAACGCTGCGGTCGGTCAGTGGCACGCCGGTGTGCAGCCCGCAAAGAAGCTCGTCCTCGTCGTCGATGCCGAGTTCGGCGAGCAATTCCTTGCTCGGCCTGTCCTCGAGTACCAACGGACACTCCTCGATCAGGCGATGAATGGCGTCGGGCAGGGCCGCGAGCACCTCCTCGAAGAGTTTGTCGAATCGTTCGCGTTCGTTTCGGCGCATTGGGTTACCAGTTTGCGAATCAGGCCTTCGCGGCGCCGATCAGTTCGGTGATGCAACGACAACCTTGGCGCGCGACCCACGCATCGAGGCCGTCGACCACGCGCAGCGGCGCGCGCGGATCAATGAAGAGCGCGGTGCCCATGCCCACCGCCGTCGCGCCCGCAAGGATGAACTCCGCCGCGTCGCGCCAGTTGCAGACGCCGCCGAGTCCGATGATCGGCACGCCGGCATCACGCGCAACGCCGCGCCACACATCGTGCACCATGCGCACCACGATCGGATGGATGCCCGGCCCCGACAGGCCGCCGCGTCCGCGCGAGAGCCGAAAGCCACGCGACTCAACATCGATCGCCATCGCCGAAAATGTGTTGGCCACCACCAACGCCTGCGCGCCGCCATCGACCGCCGCGCGCGCCATCGCCACGATGTCGCCGACATTGGGCGAGAGCTTGACCAAGAGCGGCTTCGCGCGCACCGCCGGCTTGATCTCCGCAAGCAGCGCGCGCAACGCCTGCGGATGCTCGCCGAATTGCAGGCCGTCGGAAGTGTTCGGGCACGACACATTCAACTCGACCGCCGCGATCTCCGCGGCCCGATCGAACGCCGCAGCAACGCTGAGATACTGGTCGATCGAATGTCCCGCCACCGAGCCGATCAACTTGCAGGGCAGCCCGCGCGCGGCCGGCAGCTTCTCGGCAATAAAGCGATCAACCCCGACATTCGCCAAGCCGATGGCGTTGAGCATCCCCGCGGGGCTATCGATGATGCGCCACGGAGGATTTCCTTCGCGCGATTCCTTGGTGATCGATTTGGTGGTGATCGCGCCGATGCGACCGAGCGCAAACGCGTCCGCAATCTCGTTCACATATCCGCAGGTTCCTGCGGCAAGAACGATGGGATTGGCGAGCGTGACTCCCGCGAGGTTGACCGACAGTTCGGACATGGTCGGCAATAGTACAGCGGCGCAAAAAAGGAAACGGGCCGCGCGTTGCTGCGCGGCCCGCTCGTAAATATCTTTTCAATCGAACGCTTACGGGCAGACGCCCCAGGCGTTCAGCAGCGCGGCAAGGTCGCTGCCGGCCGTGTTGCCGTCGCCGTCGATGTCGCGCTTGGGAGTTCCCCAACTGTTGAGGAGCTGAGCAAGATCGGCACCTCCAACGGCCTGATCGGCGTCGAAGTCCGCCGGACAGGCGGTTGCGCCCGTGCAGAGGATGGCGGTGAGCCGGAACTCGTCGATGGCGGCCTCGGTGGTCGAATTCTCCGGGCGATCGCCAGTGACAAAGCGCACCCGCACCGTCGAGCTCATCGCGATGTAGTTCTCCAACTGGTAGGTCCGCGTCGTCCACGCCGTGTTGAGGTTCACGCGAATGTCGTCCACCAACACCCAAAGCGTTCCGTTGCTGGTCGCCTCGATGCGCAGCGCGTCGATCTCCGCGGTGGTGTTGGTCACGATGTCGCTGCAGAAGAACCACATCGCCGTGCTCATCGTCGCGCCCGAGGCGCTGGAAAGGTCGAACACAGGCGAGATGAGCGTTGAAGTGCCGCCGTCGATGTCCTGTGAGGCGGCGGTTGCGCCGGCAACGCCCAGTCCAGTCGTCCAGCATTTGTTACCCGCGCCAGCAGTGGCGTCGGTGGCGGGCGACGAGGCCTGCGTTCCCGACAGCGTTCCGATGGGCACTCCCAGGTCCCAGGCGCCCGCGGTGAGCGCGACATCATTGGCCACGGTCCAACCACCCACGCCCGCCTCAAAACTCTCCGCAACCACAAGCGTACTTCCGGTTTGGATCGTCGAGGTGAATGTCGTTCCTGGCGCGGTCGATGGATCAACACTCAATCCGCCGTTGGTCAGCGACGCACCGATGTAGTAACGCAGGCGGTCGGTGCAGGTGAGTGGCGGGAAAGTCGCGGTGAAGCTGGTCGCCGAGGTCGGAGCCATCGGGTAGGCGGTGTAGCTCACGCCCGCATTGGTCGAGACATAGAGTCTCGCCGAACCCTTCACAATCGAGCCGCCTCCAGTGATCGCGGCGTTCACCGCGAAAGAGGTCGTGGTCGTTGGGTCAACGGCAGTCGGACGGCCGCTCGGGTACGAAAAGGTGATGAAGATCGGCGGATGGTTGATGAACAACTCGATGCCGCCGCAGCGGCCAACGAGCAGGTCGAGCCAGCCGTCGCCGTTCACATCGACAGGCGCGACATCGAAGAGCGCGGACTGGCTAGCGAGCGGCAGGATCAGTCCTTGTTCATCAAGCAGCAGCGTGCCCACAACACCAGTGTTGTGATAGATGTGGGTTCGTCGACCAGTGGTTGGGCAGAACGGCCCGAGATCGGCGTCGACATCGCAGATGATCGCATCCTGGCGTCCGTCGTTGTCGAGGTCAGCCAGGCGGATGGTGTTGCCGAACTCAGCGAGACTGTCGGCGATGGTGAAGGCGGTGAAGTTGGCGTAACCGCTGGCGTTGTTGCCAGTGTTGATGAGCACTTTGTCTTGGCCATCGTCAACAACCACGAGGTCAAGCCGGCCATCTCCGTTGAGGTCAGCGTGGTCGATGAAGTAGGGCGCGCCCGCGACCGCCTGCACCGGTCCGTTGAAGGCGGTACCGAGTCCGTCGGGACGCGAGTAAATCGTCGCAACATCCTGACCAGCAGTCAGCGTGTTGACGCGCACGATGTCGGTCTTTCCGTCACCGTTCATATCTGCGGCAATCGCCGAGTTGCCGAAGGCCGACGCCAGCTGCGCGGTGGTCATGCGAGTCGTGGCGGTGTCGGTGAAGAAGCCTGGATTCGCCGCGCCGTGGTTGATCAGGAACTTGTTGTTGAAGTCGCTTGTCGCAACCTCGCCCGGACTCTGCTGACACTCGCCCGCGTCGATGGTGTCGCCGTCGGCGTTGAGGTCGATGCAGATGGTTCCGCTGGTTTCGGGAGTGTCGTAGTCGGTGTAGTAAATGTCGGGGTAGCCGTCGCCCGTGAAGTCGCCGATGGCGGCGTCGCAGAAACGCGGATTGGCGATCGCGCCATTAGCAGCGAACAACTGGGGAATGCGACCATCTTCAAAGCGGAAGCCGCGCCAGTTGCCCAGAGCGTCGTCGCCGAGGTTGCGATAGACGCGCGGCTGACCGAGCATCGTCGAAACCTGGTCGCTCATCGTGGTCGCCGTCACCAGATCGAGCCATCCGTCGTTGTCGACATCAACGGCCTTCACATCGCGGTCGTTGGCGGCGTCGAGCATTCCCGACGAACCAACGGCGTCGGCAGCGCTGCCAAACTCGACGGTGCGATCCACCAGAATGCCGCCCTCGTTCATAAACAGAATGTCGCGGAAGCCGCCCTGGATCGAGCCAGGAAACTTGCGAACACACACGATGTCGGTGTCGCCGTCCTGGTCGAAGTCGCCCCAGGCAAAGTCCTTCTCCAGGTTGTCGCCAACCAGAAGACTCGAAGCGGCAACAACTCGCGTGCTCGTCTCATTGACATAGTTGACCCACGCCGCTTGCGCGCTTGCGAGCGCGGCGGGAGCGGCGATGGAGAGAATCGAAGTTGTGAGGGTGATCAGTCGCATGTTGTATTCATTTTGCGCGCGGGGTTCGCCCGCGCGCAAGCCATCTATCGTGTTGTGCTAGCCACTACCAGTTGTTCCGTCAGTTTCGTTTCAGCCGCAGTTTCCCCAGCTGCTGAGCAGGATCGAGAGATCCGCGGCCGAGGTCGTTGCGTCGCCATTGAGGTCGGCGGCAGGCGTGCCCCAGTTATTCATCAAGGTTGCGAGGTCGGCCGCGTTCACCACCTGGTCGCCGTTGAGATCGGCGGGGCAGGCGGGGGCGCAGTTGTCGGGGATTCCGTTCAGGTCCGCGTCGGGCGCGCCGTTGAAGATCTCCACGAAGTCAACGATGCCGTCGCCATCGCAGTCGCCAGTGATGTCAACCCCATCGCGCACCGCGGCGAGGAGGAATCCATTCATGTCGATGGTGTTGACCACTCCATCTCGATTGATGTCGCCAATGGCGCAGTTGGAATCGGGGCTGGATGCGCCCGTGAGCCTGCACGCGGCCATCGCACTCAGGTCAACGGCGTCGATCAGACGGTTGCCATCGAGGTCATACTCCTCTCGCCCGAGCGAGTCGAGAAATGCGATCAACTGGTTGCGTTGGGTGACACTGAGCTCTGCGAAGGCCGCGGCCGCGCCAGCGCCTTCGCCGAACGGACCGTGCGCGTTGATAGCCGTTGTCACGCGGTCGGCGAACTCGCCGCCCGAAGCAAGTCCGTTGTGCAGCATCGGATCACGGGTGCGCAGATTCCAAAGTGTCGGAGTACGAAACTCCTGCTCATTGGCGTCGCCGTCCTGCACGCCGTCGGCGAGCAGACCCATGTCGTGGAGGAGGAAATCGGAGTAGGGCCGAATAGTCTTGTTGCGAAGCGCCGGCTCGAGGCTGAGCAGATTCGCGGTGGTCCACTGCGCAACATGGCACTTGTTGCAGCCGATGGCGTTGAACACGACCTCGCCCGACATGCCCGAACTGGGCGTCTGCGGCGGCTGCGCGAGATAGCGCTGGAAACGCGTGACGCGTTCGATGAAGGTCATGCCACTGGCGTCGGGAACATCTTCGGGATCAGCAACCGCGTCGCAGGCAGCCAGCAGCGCGGCGCTGCCGTTGGGCGCGCTCTCGGTTGGAATCAGCGCGTTGGTGATGCCCATCTCGTTGCGGGTCGCGTCGGCAGAAAAACTCAGCACGGTGGCGATCTGCGCCTTCCAGCCAAATCGACCGGCACGCAGCGGAGTGGCCGGACTCGACTCGAGCGGAAGCACCCAGTGCACGCGGCCCGAGACGCCGTCGCCGTTTGCATCGGTCGGATCGGCGTTGACGGCGATCGACGCATCAGGGATCGCCTCGATCATCCCGTAGGCCATGGAAGAGTTCGTCATACGCGCCGCGGTGACCGTCGCCTCGAGCGGAATGATCTCTCGGCAAGAGTCGCTGATCGAAAGGCTCTGCAGCAGCGAGCCACCGAGCTCTTCAAGCGGCGAGAATTCGCCCTTGTTGTCGATGCCGAAACGCGTGACCGCAATGGAGCCCCAGCCGCCAACAGGATTCGAGTGGCAACTCTGGCAGTTGGACTTATTCATCACCGGACCAAGGCCACTCTCGACGGCAAACGGCGTCGCGTAGTCCAGCCGTCCCGCCCAGAACAGCGCGACCTCCTGCTTGGACAGTCCGACGAGCGGATCGCCAGCCTTTGGCTGCAGCTCAACACCGCCAGCAAGCGCGGTGGAGGCCAGCATCATCGCCAGAAGACTTGCGCCCAAGAGCGTTGGGCGTGGGGAGAAGCCTGAACCGGCGAGCGAAGACGCGCATGAAGATGCGCATGAGTGAATCCACGAAGATGATTGGTGGGTGATCGAGTTCATCATGAAGTGCTTATTCGCATCGCGCGGGTAGGGGCCGAGCGAATCTGAAAACGAAGAGCCAGGTCTCGCAAAGCGAGCAGAGAAACAACTGTGCAGTCGGGGAAACTCAACACGAAATCTCAGCGCCAGACAAGCGAAGTTCCGACGGTTCGATCACCGCATGAACCCAGACAACGCTTGACTGGAATGCCACCCGGCCCGATGGCGAACTTGTTCAAGTTATACGTCGAACAGAAAGATGGAAGCCTGATTAGACGGAACAGATGGAAAAATCGACATTGTGGCGATCGCGGAAAGCGATAAGTCGGGGCCTGAGTGGTTCTCGCACCCGCATGCGCAAACGACCGCGCAAACGCCCGCCAGACCTCCCGCCAAACGCCCCGGCGCGCGGAACTTCGGACCCGTCCCCTGCGCGCCGTATAGTGCAAGCCCGACCGACCAGGCACACCATGTTTCTAACTTCGATTTCCCTTCTTCTGCTGGTGTTTGCCGCGCGACTTCACCAAGTCGCTCCAGTCGATCCCACCGCCCCGCCCCCCGTCGCTCCCACCGTCGCTCCCCCCGTCGCTCCCACCGTCCCGCCCCTCATCTCGCCGGCGACCGCCGCGTACCCCGATGACACGCGCTTGGACATCGCGCTCGGCATGATGCGCAAAGGTTCCTACGAGGTCGCGGCGCTCACGGCGACGGCGGTGCTGAAGTCGCGCGCCGATGTCGATCGTGCCTACGCCATTCTGGGCATCGCCCGCAACAAGCAGAAAAAATACGAAGAGGCGCGCGCCGCGCTCGACAAGGCCAACGCATCGACGCAGCCGTTTCCCGAGCGCAAGCATGTGCCGCATTTCCTCGGATGGTGCTGCTACCACCTCGGTGACTATCCAGCCGCGCGCGTCGCGTTTTCTCAGCATCTTCAGCGCGTGCCCGATGAGCCCGACTCGACTTTCGGTCTTGCCCTCGTCGCCCTCGGTGAGGACAAACTCGACGAAGCCGATGTTCTCTTCGCCAAGGCGTTGAAGGGATTCAGCGAGCCTACGGTGCAGGCCACCGACCAGTCGAGGGTGCTGACCCGCATGGCCGATCTGGCGCTGCGCCGCGATGATGTCGCCAAGGCCGAGGAGTTACTGGGCCGCGCCATCAAGGCAAACGCGCTGCAGCACGAGGCCTGGGCCAAACTCGCGCGCGTGAAGGATCGCCTCGGCAAGACTGTCGAGGCCGACGCCGCGCGCGCCAACCAACAACGCATTCTCGGCGCGCTCGGACGCACCGCGCCCGATGGCGAGAAGCCTGCAGCCGCGCCGCCAGTGGAGCCGAAAGAGACTCCGTGATACTCACGCCGCTTGCACTCGCCTTGGCCGTCCTTCTCCACGCGCAGGCCATTCCCGCCATCCCGGCCATTCCCGCCATCCCAGCTCTTGCCGTCTCGGCCAACAGCGCCGGCCTCGCGTTCACCGACATCACCGCCGGCTGCGGACTTGATTGCACGCTCACCAGCGGCGCCACTCCCAGCACTCAAATTCTCGAGGTCAAGGGCGGCGGACTCGCGCTGATCGATTTCGACAACGACGGCGATCTCGATGTCTTCGTGCCCAACGGCGCAACGCTCACCGATCCCGAACACGGACCAGGCGCGCGCATGTTTCGCAACGACGGCGCGATGCATTTTACTGATGTCACCGCGTCGAGCGCGATCAAGCACAACCGTTGGAGCTTCGGCGTCACCGTCGGCGATGTCGACGCCGACGGCTTCGACGACATCTTTATCGCGTGCTTCGGCCCCGATGTCCTGCTGCGCAACAAGGGCAACGGAACCTTCGAGGACATCACCGCGCGATCTGGCATTCACGATGACCGTTGGGGAACCAGCGCCGCGTTCGCCGACCTCGATCTCGACGGCGATCTCGATCTTTTCGTCTGCAACTACATCGACTTCGATCGCGCAAATCCGCGTCCACCCGCAACATTCAAGGGCATTTCGGTGATCTCCGGCCCCAAGGGCTATCCCGCCGCACACGACGCGATCTACGAGAACAAGGGCGACGGCACCTTCATCGATCGCAGCGAAGACTCGGGCATCGCCACCATCGCTCAGGCTGGTTTCGGACTCAATCTCGCCATCCTTGATTTTACTGGCGACGGCAAGCCCGACATCTACGTGGGCAACGACTCGCAAGCCAACAACTTATTCGTCACAACTGCTCCATGGAAGTTTCGCGACGATGGCCTGCGTTCGGGAATCGGGGTCAACGGCGAAGGCGCTGAGCAGGCAACGATGGGAGTCGCCATCGCCGACATCGACGCCAATGGCCGCCCTGATGTCTTCACCACCAATTTCTCCAGCGACACCAACACCCTGCATCTCAACCTCGACGGCCGCAGCTTCGACGACCGCACCAATCAGTTCGGTCTGGGCGCACCGAGTCGCTCGCTCGTCGGATGGGGCGCGGGATTCTTTGATTTTGACCTCGATGCTGACGAGGATCTGCTCGTAGTCAATGGCCATGTTTATCCGCAGGCGACCAAGGCGACGATGGACTCGCAGTACGCGCAAGGCCCGCTGCTGATGGAGCGTCGCGGCGCGCGCTTCGCCGTCGTAACCGAGGCGGGCGCGTGGAAGCTCGAACCTCATGTCGACCGCACCGCGGTGTTCGCCGACCTCGATCAAGACGGCGATGTCGACATGATCATCGCCGGACTCAACGAGCCGCTGCGTTTGATCCGCAACGATCATCACGACAAGCAGGGCGCCAACAGCGGCGCCGCCAGCAACAGCAACTGGATCACCGTCATCGCGCGCGACCTTCGCAAAGGCATCGGCAACCGACACGCTATCGGTGCGCAGATCACCGTCACCGCGGGCGATCTCGTGCAGCGCCGATGGATGGTCGGCGGCGGTCCGTTTCAATCGAACAACGCGCCCGAGGCCTACTTTGGCCTTGGTGAAGTCATGGGCGGGTCGCTTACCAGCGTCGATATCACCGTGCGATTTGCCGACGGAACAACCATCACCCGCAAAGGCGTGACGCCAGGCACCCGCGTTCATATCGATCGCGAGTGATCAGACCACAATTTCAATGATGGTGAAATGCTTCGCGCCGCGGGGCAGATCCACGCGGATCGTCTCGCCAGTGCGTGCCTTCATGAGCGCAACGCCCATCGGGCTCGTCGTGGTGACCTCGACATAATCGAGATCGGTTCGCCCCGTGGACTGACCGACCAGTCGATACAGATCGTCGTCGCCGCGGTCATCGTCGCGCAGACGAACGGTCGCGCCCACGAAGACCATATCGGTCGGCAGCGCGCTCGAGTCGGCGACTTGCGCGGTAGCCAGACGCTTCTCGATCTCCTTGATTTTGGCGTCGTTCATGCCCTTGTCCTCGCGCGAGGCGTGGTACTCGGCGTTCTCGCGCAGATCTCCCAACGCTCTCGCGTCAGCAATGCGCTGAATCAGCGCACGGTCGATGACGCGCAGCTCGGTGAGCAATACTTGAAGGGAGGCCTTTTCGTCGGCGGTGATGAAATCCATGGCAGTCGAAACCTTCAGCGTGACCTATAGGAAAACAGGCGACGCGGGAGGAGATCCCGCGTCGAAATAGCAGGATAGCGCATTCAAGCCTCGCGGTCGAGTCTCATGGCAGCGTCCGTTTTTCGGCGCGCCAACAGCGCAAAAAACGCGATGACCCAGACCGCCGTCGCTACAAAAAACGCCGAGAAAACAAGGGCGCGATCAGTGGGGCTGGGGTCGATGGTGCTCGGCTGCGCAAATCGAGCCAGCAGGCTGGGCGCGCTCAGCGAGCTCAATGCGGTTGCGACCACTCCCGACGCGCCGTCAACTTCCCAAACAAGGTTCCAAAGTATGTCCGCCATCGCCGGACCGAGCACAAGCGCGACAGCGATCACCATCGCCCATGTTCGTCGTCGAGGCAAGGGCGACGATTGGGTGCTCGCCAACAGCGCCGCGCTCAGCATGATCGCCGCCGCCAGCGCCGCATCAACCGCAACCGCGCGCGCGAGCGTCCAACTGGTCACCAACCGCAACGGCCACACCACTACTTGCATGAGCACGAAGATCGAGATGCCGTCGATGGCTGCTTGCGCGAAAGGTGCGCTGGACGGGCGCGCGGAAAGACGCAGCAGTGGCCATCCGATGGCGATGCCCACGCCGATCAGCAAGAAAAGCATTTGAATCGACGGCCCGTAGCTGGCGGCCTGCGGCTGCACCGGCGGACGAAAGCCAAAGAGCAGGATCCAACAGAGAAACACCCAGAGCGAGGAGAGCATCACCAGCGCGCGCGGTATGAAAAGCGGCCGAGCGGAATCATCGTGGCGAGCATCACTGTGCTCATCAGGTACCGATGGCCCGCCGCTGTCCGCGAGCAGCATCACCGTGGCGCTTCGTCCGAAACCAGCCGAACCGATGGCACATCGGTGCGCAGATCGAGCACCCGACCTCCGCCGTTGTCGATGTGCCCGGTGCTGGCGAACAGCACATCAAGGTTGCGCAACTTGGCCGTCTTGGGAGGCTCGGCGGTGGTCTCAACATCGGGCGGATAGCCCCACATGATGAACCCGCCGTTGGTGGTGAGCAGCACCAATCCGTCGCCATCCATGCGAGAAAGATCGATCGCAGCGATCTGCCGTTCCCACGGCTTGCCAAAGGTCGTCTTGAGCAACTCGAGGCCGGCAGCCACATCACGGCCCGCCCATCGTTCGCCCGGTGCACCCGGCGGCGGCGAAGTCGCGTTCACCAATGAAATCCAGTGAGGTTCGCTCGGACGCTGACCGAGCGCCCAGTCGGCTGGAAGTCGGCAGCCGTTCTCGTCGACCAGATGCTCGCGGTTGGCGTGCAGCACAACCGCAAACGGATGACGGAACACGGCGTCGATCAGAAACCCACCGTTGTCGTCGAGACGAACTTGCTTGATCGCGCTGAACCAACCGCTCTGCGTCAAAGCCTCGCGCGCCGCCACCAGACGCGTTGGGTCGAGGGCGGAACCGTCGCCGACCGCCGTCGCCACCAAGGCGCGGATTTCCGCGGCGCGGGTGCGGTCGAACCATACGGGCGCGTCGACGAAGCGAACGGTGACGGCACCAGCCTCGACAAAACTACGCTCGTTGAGATAGTTGCGCAGCCGAGGCACGCCGATGGCGAGCATCGCAATCGCGCAGACCACGCAGGAGGCCATCGCCAACAGCGAAACCGCATTGCCGCTGCCGCGCAGATTTGCGGCAGTGCGATCAAAGAAGTCGGCGATCGTGGAGGAATTGTCTTTGTTCTTGCGGGCCATCCTTGGCCTTTCAAATTTCTAGGCGACGCGGCGTACCGCGTCACGGGTTCAACTGAACTGCTTGTCGGAACTCTTCAGAGTGGAATCAGCCCGCGCTGTGCGCAGCGCGCGCACCCGTCGCATCGCGTCGTGCACCAGCGTGCTGCACAATTGCGCCATATCAACGCCGGTATGGCGCGATGCCATCGGAATCAGCGAATGCGTTGTCATGCCCGGCGCGGTATTGATTTCGAGGAACCACGCGCCGCGTTCGTCGATCATGAAATCCGCGCGCGCGACATCACGCAGCCCGATCGCATCGAACACGCGCGCGGTGGCGTCGCGCATCTCTTGCGCCACGGCCGCGGGCAGCTCGGGATCGATCTGGTAGCGGGTGTCGTTGCGGATGTACTTCGCCTCATAGTCGTAAAACGCGGTGTTGGGAAGGATCTCGATGATCGGCAGCACATTGCCGTTGACGATGCCCACCGTCATTTCCCGACCACGAATGTACTCCTCGGCCATGAGGTGTTCGCGGCGCGGCTCGAGTTCGGCGCGACCGCAGGCGACCTCGTCGGCGTTGTGGCAAATGCGCAAATCAACGCTCGATCCATCGTCGGACGGCTTGAGCACCAGCGGCGCATCGAGATCAAGCGCCTCGCCGCGCGCGATCTGCCGCGCACGCGGTGTGCGCACGCCGATGGCATTGGCGATGGACTTGGTGGCGATCTTGTTCATCGCGATCGCTGCGGGTTTCGCCCGCGGACCGACGAAGCCAATGCCATTGGTTCGCTCGATTTGTTCGAGAATTTCCTGCAACGGTCCGCCCTCGCCCCAAGGTCCATGCAAGATCGGATAGATCGCATCGGGTCGATGGGCGAGCAACTCTTGAGCCGTGATGCGCATGATGGTGAGCGGGATCACATCGAACGCGCCGGTCGAGCTCAGCGCCTTCGCGACCTCCGTGCCCGACATGATGCTGACTTCGCGCTCAGCATCGGGGCCGCCCATGAGGACGAGCACTCGAGGACGGGCAACCGCATTGGAAACGACATCGCTGTTCACGCGCCCTCCTGTTCGCCGCGTCGCCAAAACACAACTTCAGTCTGCAGATCGACGCCGAATTTCGCCGCGACCTTCTCTTGGATCAATTCCACCAACGCGCGCACATCGTCGGTGCGTCCGATGCGGCCGCTGCTCGACTGTTCGCCGCGCTTGTCAACGGCAATAAAATTCGCGTGCTCGTTCGACACCATCGCGCTTCCGATGCGCGTGCCCTTGAGCCCCGCGAGGTCGATCAACTTGCCAGCGCTCTCGCGCACTCCAGCAACGGTCGGATTGCGGAACATGCAGCCGGCGCTGTTGGCGCTCATCGGCTGCGTCGACTTCTTGTAGGCGAAGATTTCTTTCAGGCTGGCGCGGCATGCGATCGGATCGCTCGGCTCAACGCGCAGGCTCGACCACACCACGATGCCAGCGGGCAGATTCGATGCGCGGTAAGCAAATGCAAGCTCTTCGCGCGGGTACACCCGCAGTTCGCCATCGGTGCCGATCAACGCAACCGCGTCGACCACATCGCCAATCGCGCCGAACTTTCCACCCGCATTCATGCGGATCGCGCCGCCGAGCGAAGCGGGGATTCCCGCCATTTGCTCCACGCCGCGCAGTCCGCGGCGAGCGCTCTCCACCACTAACTTCTCCATCGACGCTCCGCCATAAACGCGCATGCGCTCGAGCAGCCCGTCGGCGTTGAATTCGACATTCTGAAAGAACGGTGCGTCGAGCTTCACCACCACACCATCCACGCCCTCGTCATCCACCAGCAGATTCGCGCCCGATCCGAGTACGCGCAGCGCTACAGCGTCGCGGCGACATCGGCGAGTGAGAGTCGTGAGCGCCTCGAGGGTATTGGGGCGGATGAGCAGGTCTGCGCTGCCGCCGATTCCAAACCAAGTGTGCGGAGCCATCGCCGCATCGAGCTCAGCCTGAACATCGAGATCTGAGTAGAGGTTCGATCGGCTGGCCACAGTCATGCCACCTGCCCCGAAACAACCGACGACGAAGCGTGGTCATCCGCGACGGTTGCGCGCGCCAGAAACTCCTGCGCAATCTTGTTCACTGGGCCTGCGCCCATCGTGACCACGAGGTCGCCATCCTGGCAATTTTGCTCGAGATACTCGGTGATCGCATCGAAACTTCCGATGTGGCACGCCGAAATTCCGCGAGCCAAAAGGCGGTCAACCAGATCCTGCGCCGATACGCGCGTCTTCTCGGCTTCGCTATCACGCACAAAGTAGATGTGCGGCACAACCACTTCGTCGGCGCCGGAAAAGCTGTTGGCAAACTGCTCGAGAAGGAAGCGCGTGCGACTGTGCTGGTGCGGCTGAAAGACGCAGATGAGTCGCTTGGGATTGTGAGCGCCTCGAAGCGCGCGCAGCGTTTTCTCGCATTCTGTCGGATGGTGGGCGTAGTCGTCGTAGACCTGCACGCGGGCATCGGCCTTGCCTGCGGTCTTGCCTTCGCCGCGCGCGAGTGTGCGCGAGCCCAGCAGTTGGCTGCGGCGATCGAGGCCGCCGAATTCACTCAGCGCGCAAGCGATGTCTTCCCAGTCGGCGCCGAGCCAGTAGTTGATGATGGCCGCCGCCGCCGCATTGAGCGCGTTGTGGCTGCCCGGCATCAGGTTGGTCCAAACGGCAATCCAGTATCCGTTCCAAAGCAAGCCGACTTTGTTGGTTGCCGCGTCGTACACGACCTGGTAGTCCGACTCGGGCGAGAAGCCAAAGGTCGCGACCTCACACTTCAGTCCCGCGCTCACCTGACGCCGATGCGCGCCATCCTCGGCAATGAGCAACTTTCCGCCAACGCGCGCGGCAGGTAGACGCTCGGCGAATTCCTTGAAGCTCTGAATGATCTCGTCCAGCGACGAGTAGTAGTCGAGATGGTCTTCTTCGATGTTGTTGATCAGGCCGATGGTGGGGCGGTGCTGATGAAACGAGCGGTTGAACTCGCAGGCCTCGCAAACGAGAATTCCCGGATTGTCGAGCAGACGCCCACTCGCAATGACAGGCGAACCTGTGCGCGTGCCGCCGCCGAGCTGCGTGCAAGTTGCGCCGACGATCACGCTCGGGTCAAGCCCGCAGCGCATGCCGACCCACGAGGTCATCGCCGTCGTGGTGCTCTTTCCGTGCGTGCCCGCGATCGAAACCGCGGTCATGCCGCTCTGCGCAATTCCGAGTGCCTCGGCGTAAGTGATCCACTCGATTCCCTTGGCCTGCGCAGCGAGAATCTCAGGATGGCCGGGCTTGATCGCCGCCGACGCAATCACCAGGTCGGTCTCCTGCGGCAACGACTGCATCGCCGGGCCAACGCGCACATCGATTCCCGCCGCATCGAGGCGCTCAATCATGTCGCCAGCCGACTGATCGGAGCCGGTCACATGGGCTCCGCGAAGGCGAAGCATCATGGCCAGGCCGCTCATGCCACATCCGCCAATGCCGACAAAATGCAGGTGTCGACCGTGGAAAGTCACGGAGTCGGGGAGTACAGGATGGGAGTGCTGCTCGCTCAATGAAATCGCGCTCCTTGCGATGTTTTCTCGGATGACCGACGCCGTCTTTGACGCGGAATCATCGACTTGTACCACGCCCGCGCGCCACTTTCTTCCCCGTGGTCGCGCATGGTTTTTTCATCCGCGCTTCGCTGCAATATTCAAGGCAAATCGGGTCGGTCGAGCACCCTCCGCCGCGGGCTTTGCAGGACCTGCGACCGTGGAAGATCAGGAGGTGGGAAAGCAAGCACCAATCCTCGCGCGGGAAGAGGGCCATCAGGTCGCGCTCGATCGATTGCACCGTTGTTGCCCGCGACAAACCGAGCCGATGGGAGAGGCGCTCGACATGGGTGTCCACCACGACGCCGGCGTTGATTGCGAAGCAGTTTCCCAGCACCACATTCGCAGTCTTGCGCGCAACGCCGCGCAGCAGCAGGAGTTCCTCCATCGAACTCGGCACGGCACTGTCAAAGCGCTCGACCAACAACTGGCAGGTCGCGTGAATCGCCTTGGCCTTGTTGCGAAAGAGACCAATCGAGCGGATGTATGGCTCGATCAACTCTGGAGTGGCGCGCGCGAAGTCGGCGGGGGTCGGAAATGCTTTGAAGAGCGCGGGAGTCGCGCGGTTAACCGACACATCGGTGCACTGCGCCGACAGAATGGTCGCCAGAAGCAGTTCGTGTGGAACCGTCCAGTTGAGCTCGCAGTGCGCGTCGGGGTAACGGGCCTTGAGCGCGGCCAGGATCGCGTTGGCGCGGGCTTTCTGCGCTGCAGTCTTGCGCGGCAGCGGCGGAAGGGGGGGCGCGGATTGCGTCGCGGTCTTCGCCACGCTCCTACCCACGGCGCCAGCTCCGCCCGCTCGAATAGTTGCGGACGCTCGATCCGCCCGCGTTCCAAGCGCTCACCGCGATCAGGAAAAGCAACGCGAGCGCCTCGGTTCCAGCGACCCAGGACGCGCGTTGGTGCGCGGCGTCGACGGCGAGTTTGGGGCCGGAATCGGTGGCGTTGGCCAAGAGCTCGGTTCCCCGCCCAGTGCGTGCGGCGGTGCGATACTCGGCGTCGCGCGCAGTGAAGGCAGGTTGTGACCAGAAAGTTCCTACCAGCAGGGCCGTTGCCGCGACGGCGATCCAAACAAAGCGCGCGCCCGACCGAGTTGCGCGCGGGGCAAGAGCCACCTGCGCCAGCAAGGCCAACACCGCCAATGGCGCAAGCAGCAGGCGCACGCCGTCGGTCTTGGCGAAGACGCTTTCCGCAAGATGACCCGCCACCAGCATGCGTCCTTGCTCGGGGCTGGCGGCGATGAAGCCTTCATAACCTTCGAGGGAAAGCGGCAGTCCACGCGCGGCGGGGAAGATCGATGCCGCTGCAATACCGCCCGCAAGCGCGAACGCCAGCCACAGGGCGATGAGCGTCCAGAAGAGAGTGTCGGCGATGCGTTGCATGGGGCGCATCCTACTTCGATGAACCGCTCGCCGTGTGCGGGTGCGTGCACACTCGCGCGAGGGCTACACTCCGCGCCGTGAATCGCTCCGCCAACTTCGATGCGAGGCCGCAACTCGCGGCGACCATCTCACCCCTGATCAGCGCCAACGAATGTGCCGACACGCGTGAGGCGCTGGCCTGGGCATCAAGCGTCGGCTATCGCGGAGTGCAACTTTCGGCGACCGAACCCGGCCTCCGACCGCGCGACCTTTCCAATTCCGCGCGGCGCGACCTAGCCGCCACCCTCGGACGGCTCGAACTCACCTGCTCCGGCATCGACTTCTTCATCCCGCCCGCGCATTTCAGCGATCCCGTGCATGTTTCCCGCGCATTTGAAGCGGTTGAGGCCACGCTTGAGTTCGCCGCCACGCTCGGTCGCGCGCCCGTCACCGTGGCCTTGGGTGCCAACGAACAATGCGAGATCAGGCACGCCATCGCGGCTGCGGCCAGTCGGTTGGGCGTGGGCGTTCATCTTCCCGTTGTCAGTCTCGACGATGCCGCGGCGATCGAACTCCCGTTTGCCGCATCGCTCGATTGCGCGACGGTTCTGGGTGCCGGCGGAAAGCCCGAGGAGCTGGTGGCGCGATTGGGCGCGCGTCTGGGTTCGGTGCGTTTGGTCGACCTCTGGCGGAGCGGCCTGCGCGGAGCGATCCTCGAACCGCGCGAGTCACGCCTCGACGCGTTGGCGCTGCGGGTTGCGCTGGAAATCGCGGGATTCACCGCGTCACCGTTGGTCGACGCCCGACAGTGGTCCAATCCGCGCCGAGGGCTCGAGCAGGTACTCCAACGGTGGAACGCCCTGATTCCCGCCTGATATTGCGAGATTTCTCTCTCAACCCAATCAATGCAACGGTGTTGACCCATCGCCTGCTAGACTCGCGCCCCGCGCTTACCCGCGGCTTCTTTGGCGGTTTCTGACGGACTTTGATGGATTTCTCCCATGGCACGACGAGGCACTCCCGCTCTCTATGAACTGCTCGGTCGCACCCGCGACGCGAAGAATCCGTCGATGATTCCGACCAAAATTCCGATCAACACTGCGATTGGAGTTCCTCCACGCACGGGCACCGCTCCTCGTGGCGTGGGACCGTCGTCGAGTGCACTCAAGTCCAGTGCATTCAAGGCCAGCGCCTTCAAGATGCGGCTTCAACCTGCCACCATGCGCACGATCCGCCTCGTCGCCGCTGGAGTCATTGCCGTTGGACTGATCGTGCTGGCTGCCATGTATCTACCGGCGTATCTACCAGCGTTTTCGCGCAGCAACAGTGAAAGCGATTCAGTTGCGGGCACCGAGTCTGACACGGCCAGCATCGAGCGCGCCGTTGCGGTGAATCCGATTCTGCAAGCAAATCCGGCTCCGAACAAGCCAGCTGAATCGAACGCTACTCGCGCGAATTCGAGCAAGCCAACCGTCGCAGCACCGGCCATTGCGTCCGAAAACTCGGCTCGAAACTCCGCAAAAAACCAGGCCGCTCCAACTCAGAATCCCGCAGTCGCCATCGATCCCGAACTCGGCCTTCCACTCGCGCCTGCCCAACGAGGACTCGATCCTCGCCAAGCTGGGCTCCAGTACTGCGTTATCGCCTCGGTCCTCGAATCCAACGCTGAACGGCTCGTCCAATTCTGCCGCGAGCGTGGTCTTGACGCGTGGGTGGTTCCCGATCATAATGGTCGGCTTCGCGAAATCACCGTCCTGCCTGGGATTCCAAAATCGGAATCGAAGGGCGCGGCGGCGAAGGCTCTTGAAGTTCGGATCCGTAAGGTCGGCGCAATGTGGAAAGCCGCGGCCAAGGGGAACTCCGATTTTGAGGACCGTTACTTCAAACTTTATAACGGCTGAGCACTCGCAGCAGCCCCAAACTTGGTCGTGAACGCCGTTACGACGGTGCACGCAGCAAACGCAGGAAATAGGCAAAACCATGAGCATTCACAGCAGTCTTAAGACCAAGTCCGGCGCGCTCAACCAGCACCGCAATGTCCTTACCCGCGACGAGCGTGTCGCCAAGCTCACCGCCGCCGATGTGTTCGCGGCTGGCAAGAACTCGCCGCTCGGTCTTCCGAAGGTGCTCAGCATCAAGATCGCAGCCGGCAAGAAGCCGAAGAAGGATCCTGCTGCCGCTGATGCCGCCGCTCCCGCCAAGGGCGCGAAGGGTGGAGCGAAGGCCGCTGCGGCACCAGCCGCCAAGGCCGCCGCTAAGCCAGCCGCCAAGAAGAAGTGATCCCGTTCTTCTCCTGAACGCGCAGTCTTGCGCGCAGTCTTGCGCGCAGTCTTGCGCGCAGTCTTGCGCGGAACAGTGCGCAAAACCGTGCGCGCAAGCGTGCGCGAAACAGGGCGCGGTCTTGAATTCATGCAATACTCCAACGCCTCCGACTCCAGTCGGAGGCGTTGTGCTTTCACCAACTGCTTCCGCGTACCTCATTTCCTCATCTGACCCGCGCGCTACTCCGATGCCAAACGCAATCACCGATCGCCTCGATGTCACCAAGCTCCTTTCCCACCGAGCCAACTCGATTGACGCCAGTGGGATTCGCAAGGTGTTCGACCTTGCAGCGAAGATGAAGGATCCGATCAACCTCTCGATCGGCCAACCTGACTTTCCCGTGCCTGATCTGCTCAAGGCCGCGGCAATCAAGGCGATCCAAGAAGATCGCAACGCCTACACGCCTACCCAAGGTTGTCCCGAACTGCTCGCGGCCATCTGGAACCGCCTCGGCTCCGAAGTCGGCTGGCACAAGGATGCGGAGCACGGGCTCTCGGCGATTGTCACCAGCGGTACCAGTGGCGCGTTGGTGTTGGGCATGATGTGTCTGCTCGACGATGGCGACGAGGCGATCGTTCCCGATCCGTACTTCGTCATGTACCCGGCACTGGCCGCGTTCACCGGCGGCAAGATCGTGCTCTGCGACACCTACCCCGACTTTCGCATGACGGCGGCCAGGATCGAGAAGCTCATCACCCCGCGCACCAAGGCTGTGCTGATCAACAGCCCGGGAAACCCGACCAGCGTTGTGCTCTCGGCACGCGAGCTGCAGGACATCGTCGACCTTTGCCGCGCCCGTGGCATCTTGCTGATCTCCGACGAGATCTACGACGAGTTCACCTTCAGCGAATCGCGCGAGGACGGAAAGTTTCCGACGCCGGCGCGCTTCACCCAGGATTGCTTGCTGATTCGTGGCTTCGGCAAGACCTACGGCTGCACTGGTTGGCGCCTGGGCTATGTCGCCGGTCCGCACGAGATCGTGCAGTCGATCGCGAAGTTGCAGCAGTACACCTATGTTTGCGCACCGAGCATGGCGCAATACGCCGCGGCGCACGCCTACGAAATCGACATGCAGCCCTGGGTTGATCGCTTTGAGCGCCGCCGCGACATGGTGCTGGAGGCATTTCGCGGCCTGACCGAAGTCGCCCGCCCAGGCGGCGCGTTCTACGCGTTCGTCAAGGTTCCACCGAGCCTAGGCATGACCGGTTCAGAGTTCGTCGAGCACGCAATCGCGCGCGGCGTGCTCATTATTCCCGGCAAGGTGTTCTCCAAGCACGACACCCATTTCCGCCTTTCATTCGCGGCAAAGGAAGAGACGCTCGCGCGCGGGCTTGCTGTGCTCACTGCAATCATGCGGGGAGAATGATCAGTGGCGGGTGGTGAAAAGAAAAAACCGCTGTCTGAGATTTTGTCCCAGAGCAGCGGCGGGTGGATGGCCAGAAGTTCAGTGTCGCGTTTGCGCGGTTCGACCCGCACGCCTTCGACGATCTCTTCATCCGACAATTCGATGACGGAGTTCAATCTGCCCCCGAAATTTCCGTGATCTTGCTTACGCAGCCTCGATCAGGGGTGCGATTGTGCGGGCAGTGGCGAAAACCAAAGGTAAAAAGCCGCGCGCCGCATTTTGAGATGCGGCGCGCGGGGTGATTGTTGGCTTGGCCTGCGGGCTTTATCCGCCCTAAGGATTTACTTGGCTTCAGGCTTGGGCTTTGCAGCGCCTGGGCCACCCGAGTTGTTGGAGCCGAGCTTGACGCTGTCTCCCGGAGGAGCAACTGCGGCTTCGCCAGCGGGCCGAATGTCCTTGGCGTCGAGCGACTTGGAATTGCCGCTGTCATCGCATCCGGCGAGGAGGATGCAGGCGGACGCGCAAGTGAGAGCGAGAAGAGTCTTCATGGAAGTCCTTTCTGAAATCCCCGACGCAGCGCTCCATGACGATGGCAGCCTGGGGCGGGGGAGGTTTGATGACTGCGTCACGATCATGAATGGAACGGGGAGAGAGTCTCCACGAAACCAGAGTTCGTATTGAAATCGGGCGAGGGCTTTAGGTCAAGTGGTCGGCTCGGTTACGGCCCCGTCGAAATCCGCGCCGGCGTTTCTCGTGGCGCGAGCCATCGCCACTGTGTGTGGTAGGTCGA
>QWPT01000006.1:64104-77923 GCA_003671075.1 Planctomycetota bacterium | reverse complement strand
GGGCTGAACTGCAGATCGGGCACGGTGAGTGCGATACGCATCGCGCTGTCGCCGGCGCCGACGAGGAAGCGCGCGCTGGCGTTGCGTTCCGGGGGGTCGAACTCCGAGTTGGTCCAGACGGCGATCGAATACGGGGTTGCGGCGTCGAGGTCGCTGGCCAGTTGAGGCGCGCGCAGCAGGGGGATCCGCCCGCGCAGCAGCACGGGAACACGGCGTTCTTTGCTGTCGCTGTAGGTGGCCACGATCTCGAATGGCGGCGGCTCGGGCGGCAGGGCCTGGGCGCCGCATCGCGCCGAGACCTTGACCACGCGCGATTCACCAGCGGCGAGCACGAACTTCGGCGGATCAAAATCAAGCGCGAACGGCGTGTCGATGTCGGTGGTCCAAGGATTGAAGCTGTCGATGGCGGTTCGACTAGTCCAAACGCGCGTGATCGGCTTGCCGTCCTCGCGATCCACCACCTCCCACGGCGCGGCTGGCGCGGTGGCGCGGAACGCAAAATCCACGGCGCGATCAAGCGGATTGCGCACCTCAACCTCAACGCTGCCACTCGTCGGTTGGCCAAGCGCGTCGGCCACCGCGCCGCGCAGGGTCACGCAATTGCGCGTGGTCTTGAGTTTGTAGGCGAGGTCTTGATCGGCCTTGGTGATCCAGTCGACCGGGAGCGTGCAGCCGGCGATCTGGTGATAGGGCTCGATCTTGCCAGTCTCGTCGATGATCACAAAAGTCACATGCTGCAACTGTCCGGCCAGCGGATGTTGGTCAATGGCGCCGCCGCAGGTTCCCAGCACCAGAAACGGAATGCCGTCGCGTGCGGGCAGTGCTTGCAGTGCGTGGTAATGGCCGGCGATCACATAGTCAACGCCATGCTTGACCAACATCGGTTGCACGCGCTCGTCCCAGCGCGTCGGCTTGTGGTCCCAGAGCGGGCGATGAAAAAGCAGAATGATCGGACGATTGCGCTGCTCGAGTCGGGCGAGGGTCGCATCGAGCCACGACAGTTGTTCGTCGGAGAATCCTGGCTCGATGAGGCCATTGCCGTCCTCGGTGTTGAGGATGACGAAGCTCGCGAATTCGAGTTCGACGGCGTAGTACAGCGGTCCGAAGAGCGCGTGAAACTCGTCGGCAAACGATCGGTCGTTGGCGTCGCGCTTTCCGCTGACAAGGTCGTGATTACCCGCCGTTGGATAGAAGGGCATGCGCAGCGCGCGCATGATTGCCAGGAAATCCTCGCGTTCCTTGGTGACCGCCGAATGGTCGCGCGAGTAACCCTGCACGAGGTCGCCGACGCAGAACACGGCATCGGGCGATTCCCGGTTGAGGTCATGGACCGCTTCACGCAGATATCGAAGTCCCCAGTCGCGACCGGTGGTTCGGTCGGGCACGATGGCAATGACTTGGCGCCGCGGCGACGGAGCCTGGACCACGGTCTGTCCATCGCGTGCGCCACCAACGGGCGATTGCTCAAAGGCGGGCGGAACCGCAAATGTGAGGAAGATTCCCGATGCAAGAAGGGCAGTGCTGAGCATTCGGGGAGGGTACCGCGGCAAGAAACTGTTGGCATCAGGGCAGGGAAGAGCCTGAAACAACCCCTAGAACGCGTGTCAAGAAAAATGTGTGGAGTCTGACCCAAGTTGGCCGAACGAAGGTGGAGTCTGCGTGGTTTTCCTTCGCAGAGCTTGATGAAGCTGAGTCCGCCGAGGGAGGCGGACTCGACTTCAGAAAGCCAAACGCCTGCGCGTGATTCGAAATGCTCGAGTCACACGATGGCGACCCGCTGGGAAGTTCGGCGTCTTGAACGAGTCATCTTTCTCCCCTCCGCCCCGTCCGCTCAGAACCCTGATCGAACGGGGTTTTTCTATGTCCACCTGCGCATGATCCTGCGCGCGCAGTTACATCAGGTTCGTTCGTGCTGGTTCGCCAATCGGCACAGGCTTGCGGGTCGCGAGGTCGACCATCGCCCAGCGGCTGGTTGCGCGCACGCACTCGACCCCGTCGCCCATGCGCACGATGCGTGTTGCCCGCGTGAGGCTCGTTCGTCCGAGGTCTTGCACCCAGGTGATGAGCAGCATCTTCTCGCCAGCAAACGCCTCGGCGAGGTAGTTGATTTCATGTCGCGCCACAAACCACATGCGCCCTTGTGCGGCGAGGTCTGCGCGTGCGGCGCCCGCGGCGTCGCCATGGCGCGCGGCGATGAGGTCGATCCAGGAAACGATTGTGATGTTGTTCAGGTGGGGGACCAGCGCACTGGTCTCTTCGCCGCGGACGGTGCGGGTGAGCGCGAATACACCGCGGGCGGGCAAGTCGCGCAGCGGGAGGAGCTCGTCGGCGGTGGCGAGGTGGAAGTCGTCGACCTTCATCGCGGGTGAGCGTAGCATGGCGCCATGAACGCTTCCGCCGACGAGCCTCGCCCGACGCACCTCGACCTCGAGCGCCTGCGCGGACTCACGATCACTTGGAGCGACGGGGTCGAGCAATTTCTGAGCGTGGTGGCGTTGCGGCGGCATTCGCCATCGGCCGATCAGCGTGAGCTGCGCGCGGAGATGGCGCGCAATCCGTTCACCGTCCTCCCGAGTTCCGATGCAAGCAGCGGGCCGCTGCGCGCCGATGCGGTCGAGCCCATCGGCCACTACGCGGTGCGCATCCGTTTCAGCGATGGCCACGACACGGGGATCTACACCTGGAAGTACCTGCGCGAGCTTGGCGAAAAACATGGGAAAACCAAGGCGAATCCGTGATCGCGCGCGGTTCGTACAATCGCGCCCCATGCAGCCAGTAACGCAAGTCTTCACGCAAGTCATCCCGCAAGTCATCCCGCAAGTCATCCCGCAAGCGAACACCATTGCCGTCGAGAATCCCTTGACTGAATCCAATGTATCCACTCATGCTGGTGACTTGCTCGTTGCGCGCATCGAGCGCGCGGGCAGCGCGACCTGCGTTGGCCTTGACCCGGTCGTCGATCGACTTCCCTCCGAGCTTGCGCCGAACGACGCCTTCGACAACGCCCAATGCGCGCGCGCGATCGAACGCTTCTCTCTGGGAGTGATCGAGTCGGTCGCCGCCGACACTGCCGCGGTGAAGATCCAGGCCGCCTGCTACGAGCGCTACGGAGTCGAGGGCTACGCGGCGTTGTGGCGCGTGATTTCCGACGCGCGCGCGAGCGGACTGGTCGTCGTACTTGATTTCAAGCGCGGCGATATCGGCATTTCCGCCGAGCATTACGCCGCCAGCGCCCGCAACGCCGGCGCGCACTGGACCACCATCAACGCGTATCTCGGCGCCGACGGGATCACTCCCTTTCTTGCCGAAGGTCGCGGCGCGTTTGCGCTGGTGCGCACCAGCAATCCGTCGGGTGACGCGCTGCAGACGCTCGCACTTGCCGATGGTCGCAGCGTGGCCGAGGCCGTCGCTGACATCGTTGCTCGGTTGGGCGAGCAAACCATCGGCGCCAGCGGGTTCTCTTCGCTTGGCGCGGTGGTCGGCGCGACCAAGCGCGCGGAAATCGCATCGTTGCGCGCGCGCATGCCGCGAACGATGTTCCTTGTTCCCGGCTACGGCGCGCAGGGCGGCACCGCCGACGATGTGCGCGCGTGCTTCATCCACGGACATCAAGGCGCGCTCATCACCGCGAGCCGATCGGTGATCTATCCCAAGGCCACGCTCGGCACTCCGTGGAAGACCGCCATCGGTGACGCCGCTCGCGTCTTTGCCGACGAAATTCGCGCGATTACCCGCTGAAGCATCGACATCCCACCGTGAACATCCGACGCACCATCTTCCCCGCGCTTCTCGTTCTGCTCGCCGCGATTCCCGTCGCGCTCGCGCCTCGCGACGGCGGTCTCGATGCGGCAACGCGTCGGGTCATCATCTTCACGCCGCACAACGAACAGATTCGCTACGAGTTCAGCCGCGGATTTGCTGCGTGGCACAAGCGCACCTACGGCGAGGCTGCTGAGGTTGTCTGGAACACGCCGGGCGGAACCAGCGAAATTCGCCGTATTCTCGAGGCCAATGCCGAAGCGGCGCTGCGCGAATCGCGCCCGATCGGTGGCAACGCCGACCTCTGTTTCGGCGGTGGCAGTTACGAGTACGGGCAACTCAAGCGCGAAATCACCATCGATGTCAACGGTGAGAAGCGCAAGGGCTACATCCTGGAGCGGCCCGGTTTCGACGCTGCGTGGCTGGCCGAAACTTACGGCGAGAACTCCGTCGGCGGTGATCCGATCTACGACCGCGACGGCTACTGGTTTGGTGCCGCGCTGTCTGGTTTTGGCATTGTTTACAACCGCGACATTCTGCAGCGGCTTGGTGTGTCCGAGCCCACGCAATGGGCCGACCTTGCCGACGCGCGGCTCAACGGCGCGATCACGATGGTGAATCCCGCGCAGTCGGGCTCGGTGACTACTGCGCTCGAGGCGATCATTCAGCGGCTGGGGTGGGAGCGCGGCTGGCAGATCATTCATCGCATGGCCGCCAATGCGCGCAGCGTTGCGTCGAGCGCGCCCAAGGTTCCGCTCGATGTTTCGTCCGGCGACAGTGCCGCTGGCCCGAGTATCGACTTCTACGGTCGATACCAGGCGCAGGCCGTGCTCGACGCTGGTGGCGGGAATCGTCTTGGTTACATCGATCCCAAGGGACAAACCGTCATCGATCCCGATCCGATCGCGATGCTTTCCAACGCGCCCAATCGCGAGACCGCCGAGCGCTTCATTCGCTTCGCGCTTTCTGACGAAGGTCAGGCGCTGTGGCAGTTCAAGGCGAAGATTCGTGCGGACGGCGAACTCGGCCCGCAAAAGTTTGAGCTGCGCCGCATGCCGGTGCGTCGAGCATTCATCGCCGCTTTCGATGCGCAGTTCATCGATCATATTGATCCGTTCACCCTCGCCAGCAAAGTCGAGGATCCCGACAAAAACGCGCGTGCCTTCATCGCGCCGCTCTTCAGCGCGCTGTGCGCTGATCGCCGCGACGAACTGGCGCGGGCGTGGGATGCGATCCGATTGCACCCGGCCTATCCGCGCGATCGCACGCTGGTCACCGCGGCCGATGTCGACGATCCGACGCTGAAGTCGATGCTGCAGACATTCGATGCGATGCCGATGATCGACGGACCCGATGGGTCGAAGCACGATCTCGGCAGCCGCAAAGACCGTGGCGAGATTCGCGACGGTTGGCTGAAGGGAAAGTGGAAGGACGCGGGGCTGTGGCCCGACGACGCGTCGAGCGCGGACCAACTGCGCCAGCGATTCGGCGAGTTCTATCACGAGGCCTACGCGCGCATCGGCGCGATGGGGCGCGGCGAGCGAACAGCAAAGGTCGACGATTGATGCAGGAAACATCAGCGATTCCCGGGCGTGTTGCGCTGCTCTCCATCGGTGACGAACTGGTGCTTGGGCAGATCGAAGACACCAACGCCTCTTGGTTGGCGCGCGAACTGCAGGCCATTGGCGCCATGCCGGGCGAGCGGCGGACCGTTGGCGATGATCGCGGCGAAATCGCGCGCACCATGCGCGAGCTCGCGACCAATCATCGCGCCATCGTCATGACTGGCGGACTCGGACCAACGCTCGACGACCTCACCCGCGAGTCGCTCGGCGATGTCGTTGATCCCGGCGCGCAACTGCTCACTGACCCCGCCGGAGCCGAGCATCTGCGCGGATGGTTTGAGAAGCGCGGCCGACCGATGCCCCAATCGAATCTTCGCCAGGCGATGCGCCCGCCCTCGGCGCGGTTGCTCGACAACCCCGAGGGCACCGCGCCGGGTCTTGCCGCGCACATCGGTGCCTGCGCCGTGTTCTGTCTTCCCGGCCCGCCCAACGAAATGCGCCCAATGTTTGCCCGCGCCGTTGCGCCAGTGCTGCGCGAAGAAGGGCGCGCCGTGCTCACCGCCGCGCTGCACACCATCGGCGCCGGCGAAAGCGTGCTCGCCGAGCAACTCGGCGAACTGATGCAGCGCGGTCGTGAGCCTTCGGTCGGCACCACCGCCAGCAACGGCATCGTCACCATCCGCATTCGTTCCTCTGGTCCAAGCGCCGAGGCGCGCGTTGCGCTTGCGGCGACCGTCGATGAATGCACCGCCCGCGTCGGCTCGATCATCTACGGCCGCGATGGTGAGGCGCTTGCTGCAGCAGTGGGGCGATTGCTCAGTGACCGCGGCCTCTCTCTGGCCACCGCCGAGAGTTGCACCGGCGGTCTGTTGGGCGCATTGGTCACGGAAGTCGCCGGCTCGAGCGCGTGGTTTCAGGGCGGCTTTGTCACTTACGCCAATGAGCGCAAGGTGAACGATCTGGGAGTTCGCAGCGCCACGATCGAGCGCTTCGGCGCCGTCAGCGCCGAAACCGCGATTGAAATGGCGCGCGGTTGCCTGACGGCCACTGGCGCCGACATCGCGATCTCAACCACGGGAATCGCGGGTCCGGGCGGCGGCAGCGAAACCAAGCCCGTCGGCACCGTCTTCGTTGCGATCGCAATGCGCGACGGCGGGACCTACGCGCGACGCTTCCAATTTCCCGGCGACCGCGCGACCATTCGCAGCCGCACCGCCCACCTCGCGCTCGCATGTGCGCGCTTCACGCTGCTCGGCGAGCCCGAGCGCAGATTGCTGTGGAGTGAGTCGGAGGTGGTTCGTGTCGAGCGAGCCTGAGACCGCATACATCGCCCTGGGCGCGAATCTCGGCGACCGACTCGCCACCCTTCGAGAAGCGTTGCGGAGGCTGGCCGCGTACCCGGAGATCGCAGTATTCGCTGCCTCCAGCGTCTACGACACCGCCCCAGTCGGTCCGCCCGACCAACCGCGCTACTTCAACGCCATGGTCGCGGTCCGCACCACCCTATCGCCGCGCCAGTTGCTGGCCGCCCTCCTGTCCATCGAGCGCGCCCTCGGTCGCGCTCGGGACGGATCGCGCTGGACGGCGCGCACCATTGATCTCGACCTGGTCCTTTTTGGGGAATTCATCGAGAGTTCCGCCGACCTTGCCGTGCCGCACCCACGCTTTCGGGAGCGGGCGTTCGTGCTTCTTCCCCTCGCGGAAATTGCCGCCGACGCCCGTGATCCAGTGACGGGGGAGCGGGTAGACTCTTTGCTTCGTGCCTGTCCCGGCCGCTCGGATGCGGTTCGGGTGGGTCCACTCGGAGAATTCCCAGCCGCTTGAAGGCCGACGGGATGAACGAGTGGGGAGCGGCTTCGATGGCCGCTCTGCACGAGAAGCGCTCGATCAGCGCTACGAATGGAGAACCACATGACCATGTCGCTCACTCTCGCCCGCGTTGCACTCGCTGCCGGCCTCGTCGTCGGCTCCGGCTTCGCCAGCACCGCCTTTGCTCAGGGCGGCGCTCCCGCTGGTGGCGCGACTCCGCAGCCCCAAGTGCCTGCTGGCGCGCCGCAGGAGGAAACTCCCAAGTTCGAAATGCCCACTGCTCCTGATATCGCCAAGGACTTCACCGATGCGATGAAGACTCCCGAATCGATCAAGGCCGCCGAAGCATCGTTGATGAAGTCGGCCAAGATCTACCGCGACGCCAAGACCTTCAGCGACACCGTGTCGATCACCGTCGACATGATGGGTCAGAAGCAGACGCAGGTCATCGCCATCAGCCGCGACGAGACCGGTGCGAGGTTGGGGATGGGCCCGATGGCCATCGTCGCCTTCAACAAGAAGGTCTACCTCACCAGCGCCGACGCGGTCGGCAAGTTCGTGGCTTTCACGCTCGAGGGAACCATGAGCAAGACGCTCGCCAAGGAACTCGGCGGATTCGACCTTCCGCTTCCCAGCTGGCTGCTTGAGCCAACCGAGACCAGCGATGTGGCCACCGAGCTCACTGGCAAGATCATGCCTGGCGCCAAGATCGCGGGCTTCGACTCGAAGACCGCGAAGGTTCTCGTCAACGGCGAAGGCGGCAGCATCGCCGTGTTCAGCTTTGATCCGACTTCGAGCCTTCTGACCGAGGCCAAGATCAACATGGCTCCTCCCGGCGCGCCTGAGGGCATGCTGATTCCGCTGACGATTTCGATGAAGCCGTCGATGGCGGCGCTCACCGAGAAGATCACCTTTGACGAGACGGGCAAGAAGCAAGTGGACTCGCCCGACGCTCTCGGGGCGACCGCGGTCGAAGTCGGCGCCGATGCGCCGATGTTCTCGCTCAAGACCACCGATGGCAAGGATTTCTCGCTGGCTTCGCTCAAGGGCAAGGTTGTCGTGCTCGACTTCTGGGCCGAGTGGTGCGGCCCGTGCAAGCGCGGACTTCCTCATATCAACGAGTTCGCCAAGTGGGCGAAGGAGTCGGGCAAGGCGATCGAGGTCTACGGCCTCAACTGCCTTGAGCAGAAGAAGGGCGACGAGCGCATCAAGAGCGTCGTTGAGTTCTGGGCCAAGCAGGGGCTCACCATGCCGTGCCTCGTCGACATGGACGACGCCGCGATCCGCGCGTACGGCTTCAGCGGCATTCCCGCGACCGTCGTTGTCGGTCCGGACGGCAAGATCGTTGCGATTCACAACGGAATTGATCCGCAGAATCCCGCAAAGATCATCGATCAGCTGAAGGAAGAGTGCGAGAAGGCGCTCACTCCCAAGGCAGGCTGAGAGCATTTCTCGAATCTGATATTCGCAGCCGCGTGCAGGTTTCCTGCACGCGGCTGTCTTTCATTCTCCGCCGAGCAAGCCTACATTGCATCATCGGAGGCTTTCATGATGAGTGCGCTGATTCTCCTTGCTTGTTCCATGCTCCAGGTCACCCCTGCGCCCGCCGTTGCGATCGTGCCCGCGCGCGATCTTGAGGCAGACCGAAAGGCGGCGACGCTCGCGCTTGAGCAGATCATCAAGTCATATCGCGATGAGTTGGGCGTGACCGCACAACTCGAGGTCACCGTGTCGGCCGTCGATGGGACGGGCGCTGCGGGCGCGGCTCCTTCGATCAAGATGAAGTGCGTCTTTGGCTCGGGCCGCCGCGCGCTGCTGTCCTTGCGCGACTACCAGTTGCGCCTCGATGGTGGCCGCATCGTTGCAACGCACGACAGCAACCCGCTCGCGTACCTCGATGTTTCCGATCAGGGTTCACCCTACTACGCGCTCTTCAACGCATTTCGGTCGTTGCCCTTTCCCGAACTCGCGCTTGCCCTCGGCGAGAATGCGCCTGATGAAGTGTGCATGCAGCTCATGCCGCAGATTCCCGACGTGATCCCGCTGCGAGTTGACGATGACGAGATCGATGGACAGGCATGCAAGGTGCTTGTCCTGCAATCCGATGACGCCAGCCAAGAGCTGAAGTTGTTTTTCGATCCGGAAACCAAACTGATCGAGACTTCGATCGGAATCAATCGTGGCGCTCCCGATGCCGAGGCGGGCGCGGCGCTGCAATGGAAAGTGCAGTCGAAGTCGAGCCGTCCCAAGGAGAAGCCGACCGACAAGACTTTCGCCTTCGACAGCATCGGCAAGCAGAAGGTTGACGGGCTGGCGGCGCTGATCGTGCGTGATCCTGGCGCGGCGGAGGATCGTGATGTGGCGGCGCTGAAGGCCGGCGAGCCTGCGCCTGCGCTGGCGCTGCCCAAGGTCGGCGGCGGCGAATGGGATCTCCTGTCGGCTCGGCCCAAGCCAGTGCTGGTGGATTTCTGGGCGACTTGGTGTGGACCGTGCGTGGGCGCGCTGCCTTCGCTGGCCAAGATCGCGGCCGAGTTCGAGGGCAAAGTGGTGGTCATGATGGTGAACTCTGGCGACCAGGGTTCTCGCGAAGAGCGCGAAACCAAGATCAAGAAAGTGTTCGCCGATCGGAAGGTCGCGCTTTCGAGCGTGATGGATCTCGATGGACAGGCGGCGCGGCGCTGGTTGGTCCGAGCCTTTCCAAGCACCTTCATCGTTGCCCCCGACGGCAAGATCGCCGGCGTCTGGGTCGGCAACTCTCCACGCAACGAGCGAGAGATTCACGAGAAGCTGAAGGAGTTGTGCGGCGAGGCGCCCGTGCCTTCGACCGCTCCTGCGCCTGCACCCGCGCCCGCTCCTGCGCCCGCGCCCGTGCCTGCGAATGGGTGATGCGTTGACTATCCTGACCACATGTCTGAAGTTACGGACGAGCCTACTGGTTTCTTTCGCGGTCATTCCGCCAGCCTGCCCCTCATCGAGCGCGGTGATGGTCTCGATGCGCTGCGCCTGCGTTTGTCGACGGGGTTGCGCGGTGTAGCGGCGGCGGAGGTTCGTTTCGGCCGTCACGATCGCATGCTGTATTCGACCGATGCCAGCATCTATCAGGTCGAACCGATCGGCGTTGTCATCCCGCACTCGATCAGCGATGCAGCCAAGGTACTTGCGTATCTCGCGGCCGAAGGCGTTTCGGTGCTGCCGCGCGGATCGGGCACGGCGTTAGCGGGACAGAGCGTGAATGAGGCGGTGGTGGTGGATTTCTCGCAGTACTGTCGCGCGGTGTTGTCGGTGGATGTCACGCGACAACGCGCGATTGTCGAGGCCGGGGTTACGCTCGACCAACTCAACGAGGCGGTTGGTGCGCACGGACTGATGTTCGGCCCCGATGTGGCGACCAGTTCGCACGCAACCATCGGCGGCATGATCGGCAACAACTCCGCGGGCGCACATTCGATCCTCTACGGCCGCACGGTGGAGAATTTGCTGGCGCTTGATGTTGTTTTTGCCGACGGCACCGAGCATCGGCTTGAGGAAGGAAGTTGTGATCGCGATCCGGCCCAACGCGCGCTCGCGGAGAAACTCAGCCAAATCATTCGTCCGATCGCCGCCGAAATCCGCGCGCGCTTTCCCAAGATTCTCCGCCATGTCGACGGATATTCGCTCGACATCCTGCTCGATCAACTCGAGCGATCGACGCCGGGAACATTTGATCGCGTGAACCTCGCGCATCTGGTTTGCGGCAGCGAAGGCACGCTGGCGACGACTTTGCGCGCGGAACTTTCGCTGGTGGCCAAGCCCAAGGAACGCGGTCTGGCAATCATCGGATTTGAAACGGTGCGCGACTCGCTGGCTCGACTGGCCGCGATCCTTGCCACCAAGCCAGCAGCGGTGGAGCTGGTCGACGATGTTGTGATTTCGGTGGCCATGCGCAACAGCGAATACCGTCAGTATGTCGACCTGTTGCCCAAGCCCGCCAGCGGTGGCCTTGGTGCGGTTCTCTATGTCGAGTACTTCGCCGATGACGCGCGCGCAATCGGTGAACGCTTCGCCGCGCTGCGCAACGCGTTGCCTGGCGAGACGATGTCGACCTACACCGGTGCGACCGAACGGCTCAAGGCGTGGAAGCTTCGCAAGGCGGGAGAACCGCTGCTGCACGGAGTTCCCGGCCTGCGTAAACCATTCACCTTCGTCGAAGACACCGCCGTCGATCCCGCGAAACTCCCTGACTTTGTCGAGGATTTTCGCACCATCGTCTCGAACCACGGCACCACGGCCGCCTACTACGCGCACGCATCGGTGGGCTGCTTGCACATTCGACCGCTGGTAGCGATCCATGACGCGAAGGACCGCGCCATCATGGTGCGCATCGCCAAGGACATCGCCGCTTTGGTCGCGCGCTACGGCGGCGCGCTTTCGGGCGAGCATGGCGATGGACGAGTGCGCTCGCCGCTCCTCGGCGAATATTTTGGCGAAGTCATCTGTAACGCGCTCCGCGCCGTCAAGAGCGCGTTCGATCCGCGCGGGGTTCTCAATCCGGGCAACATCGTTGTCACCGGCCCAGCGGAGAAGATCATCGCGAATCTACGCGTTGCGCCCCAAGGTGCCAGCGCGCAAGGACCGATCGTCGACACCTTCTTTTCGTACAAGCGCGAGGAAGGTTTCGATCACGCCATCGAGTCATGCAACGGCGCCGGCTTGTGTAGGCGCACGGAAGGCGGCACTTCGATGTGTCCGTCTTACCGCGTTCTGAAGGACGAGCGCCACTCCACTCGCGGCCGCGGCAACGCGCTGCGCTTGGCGGTGACAGGGCAGCTTTCGGCGGAAGTTTGGAACGATCCCGACACCATCGAAACCCTCGACCTCTGCCTTTCCTGCAAGGCGTGCAAGACCGAATGCCCGTCGAATGTCGATATTTCCAAGTTGAAAGCCGAGTACACCGCGCAGCGTTACGCCCGCGACGGAACGCCGCTTTCTGCGCGCGTGTTCGGCCATGTGCGCAAGCTCAACGCGTTGGGCTCGCGCCTGCACGCAGTGGCGAACTTCATCAACGCCACGCCGATCGCCAAGAGTCTCGCGCATGGTTTGCTCGGCATTGATCCGCGTCGTTCTATCCCGCGTTTCGGCCCATCGCTCTTCGACTGGTTCGGCCGCCGCGCGCCGCGTACCGCTCAGCGCACGGTGATTCTCTTTGGCGATTGTTTCAGTGCCTACAACGAACCTGGTATCGGCCAGTCGGCGGTGCGGCTGCTCGAGGCGTTCGGCTATCGCGTCGTGCTCGCCGATGTTGGTTGTTGCGGACGAAGCTTGATCTCCACCGGTCTGCTTGCCGATGCGCGGCGCGAAATCGAGCGATCCTCGAAGGCGCTGTGCGGGCTCATTGAAACGACCAACGCCGACGCGGTGCTCGTGCTCGAGCCCAGTTGCGCCAGCGCGATTCGCGACGATTGGACCGAGCTTCCTCCCGACATGCCTGATGATGCGGCGATGGATCGGCGCACCACGCTGGCCATGCGCACCTATCTCGTTGAGGAGTTCCTCGACAAGCATTGGGACTCGCATCCTGAACGCCCAGAGATCCCCGCGCAACCTGACACCGTTCTGCTGCACGGCCATTGCCACCAGAAGGCGTTGTGGGGCGCGGAGAGTTCAGCGCGGTTCTTGCGGCGAATCTTCGGCGAAAAATTGCGCGTGCTCGAAACTGGTTGCTGCGGGATGGCGGGAAGCTTCGGTTACATCGATCGCCGCTACGACCTATCGATGAGCATCGGCGAACAGAGGCTTTTTCCCTCGATTCGCAACGATCCCGGCGCGGTGGTCTGCGCGCCCGGAACCAGTTGCCGCCATCAAATCCATGATGGAACCGATCGCGAGGCGCTGCATCCGGTCGACCTGGCCGTGCGCGCGCTGGGACTTTGAGCTGGTTGCGGAGCGGTCGGATTTGCTAGACTCCCAGTCATGTCTGGTTCGCAGCTTCCCGCCATCGACGAAACCGCGCTCACCGATCTTTCCAACGCGAAGATCCTGTTGGTTGATGACAACCAGCAGAACCTTGAGCTCATGCAAGCCTATCTCGAGAGCCTGCCTTGCAAGCTTTCCACCGCCCGCGACGGACTCGAAGCCATCGAGGCGATCCATCGTGACAAGCCCGATTTGGTGCTGCTCGATGTGATGATGCCCAAGATGTCGGGCTTCGAGGTCTGCCGAAAGCTCAAGAGTGATCCGGCGACCCGGGACATGGTGATCATCATGGTCACCGCGCTGCACGAGGTCGGCGACCATGAGCGCGCCGTCGAAAGCGGCACCGATGACTTCCTGACCAAGCCGGTCAACAAGCTCGAACTTCTGACCCGCGTCCGCAGCCTGCTCCGGGTGGCGCTTCTCAAGCGCAAACTGACCGAGCTTTTGCAGGGCCGTTAGGCGGATAAGTTTCAACTCGATTCAAGACGCGCCCTGAGCCGTGCCGATGTTTCGTGCACGGAGGTTCCTGTGTCAGAAAAGTCCACCCTTATCGCGGCCATCTGTGAGATCAACCCATCGGCATCAACCGAGTGGCTTGCCCGTTTTTCCGAGCAGGATCTCGCCGAGTATCTGAAGCACCTCGCCATCAGCATGGAGCCCGCGTCAGCAACCCGCTGGATCCGACGCAACGACCGCGCCCCCATGATCACCCGCGAAGCCGCCTAACCCGCCGC
>QWPT01000006.1:62011-63924 GCA_003671075.1 Planctomycetota bacterium | reverse complement strand
ACTTCGATCGGATCTTCGAGTTCATCCTGGCGCACACGCACCCGACCTTGGCGGACGAGTTCGAGCATGGCGAGGAAGAGGCCGATGCGTTCGCTGTGCGTGCGTCCCTCAAACACGCTGGTGAGCGTGAGTTTGCCGGCGTTGGTGCGCGTGAGGCGATCGACAAGGTCTTCTTGGTGGAGCGAGATCGGCGTGTCGTCGTACTCGACCATGTGGTCGCCGATGCGCGTGATATCGATCGATGCGGCGATGCGCTCAAAGGCCGAGTAGAGGTCGCCGAGGTGAAGATCCTCCAGCTCCCAATCTTCGGGCTCGGCGTTGCTGGTTTCGCCGTCGATGAGCGAACCGTCCTCCGCGTTGGCGTCGGGGGTTTGCGTGGCTTCGATGGATCCTGCGCGCACGCGGGCCGCGGCGCGCAGGCTGAAGTCGCGGCGGCGCGCGTCGAGCACTTCGGCCGCGGTGCGGAACTTCTGGTAGGCGAGCAGTTGGCGGATGAGCTCCGCCTTCGGATCCTCGCCCGGAGTTGTAGCCGCGCCCGAGTCGCCATACTCCGTCGGCGCAGCGGGCGTGAGCGACCGCGACTTGATCTCGACGAGGGTCGCCGCCATCACGAGGAATTCGCCAGCGAGGTCGATGTCGACCTTGGAGATGTGGCGGACATATTCGAGGTAGCGATCGGTCAGCGTGTGGATTTCGATGTCGTGGATATCGACCTCGGCACGGCGGACGAGGAACAGCAGCAGGTCGAGCGGACCTTGGAAGGCGGGAAGGCGAACAAGCCAGTCATTCTGCGACATCACCGCGGAATCTAGCAGGTTTTCCTGCCGATCTCTGCCTTGCTACACCGCCACCATACACTGCGACCATGGCCGACTTCCGCTCTGCGTCAGCTCCCGCCGATCCGCACATTCGCTCCGTCGAGGTGGATTTTCTCGGCGAGGTCCTTGCGACCGAAGCCGCCGCGATCGCTGGATTCGCCGAGCGTCTGAAGCGGGGGGAACTTGCGTCGCTTCACGCGGCGCTTGATCTGCTCGAGACTTGCAAGGGGCATGTGGTGGTGAGCGGCATGGGCAAGTCCGGTCTCGTTGGCGCCAAGATTTCCGCGAGCCTGTCGAGCCTCGGTCAGCCGTCGCATTTTGTTCATCCCGCCGAAGCGGTGCACGGCGACCTCGGTTCGATCCGCCCCCCCGACATCGCGTTGCTGCTTTCCTGGTCGGGCGAGACGCAGGAAGTCGTTGCGCTCGCATCGATCTTGAAGATGGACGGCATTCCAACCGTCGGCATGTCGGGAAAGGCGAAGTCGAGTTTGGCGCGCGCCTGCACGGTGCATGTCGATCTCGGTGACATCACCGAGGCATGCCCGCTGAATCTTGCGCCGACGGCGTCGACCACGCTCACGCTTGCGGTGGGCGATGCGATTGCGTTGGCGCTTGCACAGCGTCGCGATTTCGGCAAGGACGACTTTCACAAGCATCATCCTGGCGGCATGCTCGGCGCGGGACTGCGTCCGGTTACCGAGGTTCTGCGCTTTCGCGTTGGCCACAATCTGGCCGCGGTTCCTGACACCATCACCGTGCGCGAGGCGCTGCGTGCCGGTGGCGAAGGTCGTCGTGCGGGCGCGATCGTGCTGGTGGACGCCGACGGTCGCCTGAGTGGAATCTTTACCGACGGCGACCTGCGCCGTCATGTCAACAGCGGCGGCATCAGCGCCCTCGACACGCCGATTTCTGGCGTCATGACTCGCCATCCCACCATGCTCACCGTCGAGTCGCTGGTGCGCGACGCGGTGCAGTTGGTGCAGTCCAAGCGCCTCGACGAGATTCCCGTGGTCGACCGCGAAGGCCGACCCGTTGGGCTGGTCGATGTGCAGGACCTGATTGCGATGCGCGTGGTGAAGGAGTAGGCGTAGGCGT
>QWPT01000006.1:18346-61955 GCA_003671075.1 Planctomycetota bacterium | reverse complement strand
GCCTGAATCGTGAGCTACTTGGCGATGATGCCGCGCGCCTCGAGCAACGCCATCACTCGGTCAACGCTCGTGCGCAGCGCAACATCGGTTGCGCCCAGTTCGTGGAACGGGATGGTGAGTTGGGCGTTGGTCGGCGCCTCGTACTCGAAGTCGAGGCCGGGAACGCCCTTGAGAGAACCCGACGCCGCATCGCGGTAAACCCCTGACGGATCGCGGCGCATGCAGGCGTCGAGCGGCGTCGAAACATGGACGAGCGCGAAGCGTTCACTGCCGATGAGTTCAGCCGCACGCGCGCGCACCGAAGCGTCCGGCGCAGTGAACACCGCCAGCACCACGAGGCCAGCGTCGTTCATCACCTTGGAAACTTCCATGCCGCGACGCAGGTTTTCGCTGCGTTCGCCCTTGCTGAAACCGAGGTCGCGGTTGATGCCCGCGCGCAGAGCTGAACCGTCGACGACGGCAGCCAGCCGTCCGAGATCGAAGATGCGTCGCTCAACGGCGCGCGCAATCTCGCTTTTGCCCGAACCAGAAAGCCCAGTAAACAGCAGCGTAAACGGCTTCTGCCCGAGTCGAGCCTCGCGCTGCGCGGGCGTGACCGTTGTGCGTGACGGCGCAAGATGCCCGCCTTGCGGCGCAGCGTTCCAATGGCCCTCGACCTCGTGCGGATCGAGCAGCATGCCAGCGCCGGCCGTTGCGTTGGTAAGGCGGTCGATGAGAATGAACGCGCCGGTATGGCGGTTCTTGGCGTACGCGTCGTAGACCAGCGGTCGCTGAGTTCGGATCGCGACCTGACCGATGTCATTCAACGCCAGCGCGGGCGCCGCCGACTTCTCCAGCGTGTTGACATCAACTCGATGAGCGATGCGCGTGATGCTTGCGGGTGTCTGGTGCGGTCCATGCTTCAGCAGGTATTCCTTGCCAGGAAGCATCGGCGAAACATCGTCCATCCACACCACCATGGCGTGAACATCATGGGAAACATGCGGTTGGTGATCGAGATGCACGAGCATGTCGCCGCGCGCGCAGTCGACTTCATCGGCGAGGGTGAGGGTGATCGAAAGCGGGGGCGTCGCTTCGGGGAGGTCGCCGTCGAAACTCACGATGCGCGCGATCGAGGATGTCTTGCGCGAAGGCAGCACCATCACGCCGTCGCCTGGCTTCACGCAGCCGCCCGCGATCGTGCCGGTGAATCCGCGAAAATCGAGGTTGGGCCGATTGACCCACTGCACGGGAAAGCGGAAATCAACGAGGTTTCGCTGGCCTTCAAGCGCCACAGTGTCGAGGTGCTCGAGCAGCGTCGGCCCTTGGTACCAAGGCATCGCTGTGCTGCGGTGCACAACATTGTCGCCGATCAGCGCCGACATCGGAATGAAGCTCATGCTGCGCGGCGGAAGCTTGGCCGCGAAGGCGGCGTACTCGCGCACGATCTCATCAAAGCGCTCTTGCGAGAAACCAACGAGATCCATCTTGTTGATCGCGACGACGATGTTGCGGATTCCCAGCAGGCTCGTGATGTACGAGTGGCGCCGCGTTTGTACCGCCACGCCGTGGCGCGCATCAACCAGCAGGATGGCGAGGTCGCAGTTGCTCGCGCCCGTTGCCATGTTGCGGGTGAACTGTTCGTGTCCTGGCGTGTCGGCGATGATGTACTTGCGCGCCGCGGTGGTGAAGTATCGATACGCGACATCGATGGTGATGCCTTGCTCGCGTTCGCTGCGCAGTCCGTCGACGAGGAGCGCCAAATCAAGTTCGCCCGACTGCGTGCCCATCGACTTCGAGTCGCGGGTGGCGGCAGCCAGCGTGTCCTCGTGAATCATGTGCGTGTCGTGCAGCAAGCGGCCGATGAGCGTGCTCTTGCCGTCATCGACCGACCCGCAGGTCAGAAAGCGCAGCAGCTCCTTGTGCTCATGGCGCGCGAGGTAGGCCTCGATGTCGCGCTCGATGAGCTCGTGTTCGGCTGTGTTCCGATCGTGACCCATCAGAAATAGCCTTCCTTCTTCTTCTCTTCCATGCTGCCCGCACCGTCATGATCGATCACGCGGCCCTGGCGTTCGCTTTGGGTGGCCTGCAGCATTTCCTTGATGATCGCAGGCAGCGTGGCCGCGTCCGATTCGATCGCGCCCGAAAGCGGGTAGCAACCGAGGGTGCGAAAGCGCACCACCTTCATCTGCGGCGTTTCGCCGGGTTCGAGCGGTAGCCGCTCATCGTCGACCATGATCGGCACACCGTTGCGGTAGACCACCGGACGCGGCGCCGCGAAGTAGAGCGGCACGATGCGGATCTTCTCAAGCCAGATGTATTGCCACACATCAAGCTCAGTCCAGTTGGAAAGCGGGAAGACGCGGATCGACTCGCCTGGTTGACCGGGAGTGCGATTGATCTCGCTGTTGTAGATGCTCCACAACTCGGGTCGTTGGTTGCGCGGATCCCATCGGTGTTGCGCGTCGCGGAAACTAAACACGCGCTCCTTGGCGCGCGATTTTTCTTCGTCGCGCCGCGCGCCGCCGAACGCCGCATCAAAGCCGTACTTGTCGAGCGCCTGCTTGAGTCCCTGCGTCTTCATCACATCGGTGTGCTTGCGCGAGCCGTGTGAAATCGGACCGATGCCCGCAGCAACGCCTTCTGGGTTCATGTGCACGAGCAACTCAAGTCCGAGCTCCTTGGCCACATACTCGTCACGCAGTTTGTACATCTCGCGAAACTTCCAACCGGTGTCAACATGCAGCAGCGGGAACGGCGGCTTGGCGGGATAGAACGCCTTCATGGCCAGATGCAGCAGTACCGCCGAGTCTTTGCCGATGGAGTACAGCATCACCGGGTGCTCGAAGCTGGCCACCACTTCGCGGAAGATGTGAATGCTCTCCGCCTCGAGTTGCCTGAGGTGAGAGATCGAGTGATGGGTCTGTCGAGTTTCTTCCATGCGCGCGGTCCGAAGGGTCGATACCGTATCGGCGATTGGGTCGGCGATTCTGCCGCACTTTCTCGCTTTTGGAGAGGTTCGTCCATGCAAGGGAACGCCGACGGCAAGTCGATCAATACCGCTTGGCACGATGGATCAGTCACTAGGCCTGATCGCGAGCGATTGTTGGGCCAGCGCGGCGCGACCATGTGGTTGACGGGCCTTTCCGGTTCAGGAAAGAGCACCGTTGCCGTGGCGGTCGAATCGCGACTCATTGGTAGCGGGCGCCTGTGCTATCGGGTCGATGGCGACAACCTGCGCCATGGTTTAAACCGAAATCTCGGTTTCTCAGTGGCGGATCGCGCGGAGAATGTTCGGCGCACCGGCGAGGTCTGCAGAATCCTCGCCGATACCGGCGTGATCGTCCTTGCCAGCCTCGTGAGTCCGTTCCGCGCGGACCGCGCGATGGTCCGTGCGTTGCACGACGACTGGAAGTTGCCGTTTATCGAGGTATTCATCGATGTTCCGCTCGAGGTCGCCGAGTCGCGCGATCCGAAGGGGCTCTACAAGAAGGCGCGCGCCGGGGAAATTCGCGATTTCACCGGGATTCACCAGCCGTACGAGGCTCCCGAGCAAGCGGAGATGGTGCTCGACTCGTCGAGGCTTGCGGTTGAAGTCAGTGCGGAGCTGGTGATCGCCGAGTTGCGCGCGCGCAAGATCATTGATTAACGCGGGCGGCGAAGGCGGCGCACAAGCGTTCGACCAATGCTGGATGTCCGGCGAAGACACCGCGGTTTTCGGTGAGTTCGCGTCCGCGGCTAAAGTCGAGGGCGTTGCCCCTGACATCGCACACGCGCGCGCCGGCTTCGGTGGCCACCAACGCACCAGCGGCGTGATCCCAAATCTTCTCGCGGTAGTCGGCCTTCACGGGCAGTCGTAGGTAGATGTCGGCGCCGCCGCGCGCGACCACAACATATTTGCATTGGCTATCGAGCCGCGCGGGCGTGCCGGGCGCACCGATGGCTTGAAGGAGTTCTGCGGATAGATCTTGCTTGGAGTGCGCGCTCTCGACCGATTCGCACGATCGCACCAGCGCACCGAATCGCCAATCAGCGATGCGAAGCGGGCGGCGCGGGGAATTCCCACGCTCGATCCATGCGCCGCCACCGAGCTGCGCAATGGCGAGGCAACCAATGGGATCCGCGGTGTCGAAGTCGCCGCCATCTTCCGGCAGGTTCGGGCAACCGACCACGCCATGGGTCACCACTCCACCCTCGATGAGCGCAAGCGAAATGGCGTACTGCTGGCGGCGTAGGAATCCCTTGGTGCCGTCGACGGGATCGAGGGTGAGGAATCTCTGCGCGTTGGGCGCGGCGCGTCCGGCGTCGATCGCGTCAAGGCACTCGGACTCACTGATGGCGCGTTCGAGCGCGTGGGAGACGGCGGCTTGGACGCGCGCGCGCAGCGGTGCATTCTCGGGTGCGCGCAGCGCGGCGGCGTCCTCTTCGCCGACGAGCGGAATCGCAGAGCCGATCTGCAACGCGACCACCGCCTGGCTCGCCCAGTCGGCGATGGTGACCGGCGAACGGTCGTCCTTCGAAATGCCAGAAAGTGAGGCGGATTCGTGGACAAATCGGGTAGCGCGCGCAGCCGACGCTACTGCCGAGCGCATCAGTTCGATCACGGAAGGAACTCCGATGTGGGCATTTGAAACCACACGGCGGTGATGGTGACGATGCCGGTTAACAGTCCGAGCGGTAGTCCGATTTTTATGAAGTCCACGAAGCGGTATCCGCCCGGCGCCTGCACCATGAGGTTGGTTTGGTAACCGATGGGCGTTGCGAAACTCGCGCTCGCGCCGATCATCACCACCATCGCGGTGTATTTGGGATCGAGGCCCTGAGTCTCCGCTGCCGACATCGCGATGGGAAACACCAGCGCTGCCGCCGTGGCATTGGAGAGTAGTTCGGTCAACACGAAGGTGGCGAAGTAGATCACCCCAAGCGTTCCCAAGGGGTTTCCGTCGCTGATGGCGATCAACTGGTCGGCGAAAAGTTTGGCGACGCCAGTCTTGGCCAGCGCGGTACCCAGGGCGAGCGATCCAGCGATCACGAAGATCAGCCGTGCGTTCAGCGCCTTGCGCGCCTGCGGTCCGGTGCAGCAGCGGGTGGCGATCATCGCGCCGGCGCCGACAAGTGCGGCGTGGAACATCGTCAGTCCAAACGGTTCGAAGGCCGCGATCGCGATGACGCCCATCAGGATCAGCGCCGCGATCGGAGCGCGTTCATGGCGCACGGGCGCAGAGTCTTCGAGTTTGCTCACGAGCAGAAAATCGCGGGAACTGGCATAGGCGGTCACAAACGCCTCCTGAGTTTCCAGCAGCAGCACATCTCCTGCGCGCAGGGTGATGGTGCCGAGTTTGACATTGGACAGCCGCTCGCCGTTGCGCGAAACCGCGATGACCACTGCGTCGTAAACGCTGCGAAACCGCGATTCGCGGATGGTTCGACCGAGCAGCGGATTGGTGTCGGAGATCACGACCTCGACAAGAAAACGCCTATGGCGCTGGCTGCCGAGCTTTGCAACCTGCTCGTGTTCGGCGGAAAGTCCGCGCATCTTCTGCAGCGACACCACGCTGTTGACATCGCCTACGAAGAAGAGGCGGTCGCCTTGAGCGATGCGGGTGTGCGGCTCGACAGGCGAGATGATGTCGGTGCCGCGCTGGATTTCCGAGAGATAGAGGCCTTCAAGCCCGCGAAGGCTTGCCTCTTCAACCGTGCTGCCGGCGATGGGAGCGCCCGTGACGCGCATTTCCACCGAATAGGCGCGCGGGTCAAGCGCGGCAAGCGTGCCGCCGCTGCTCGGAAGCAACCAGCGCCCAACGAAGGCGATGTAGGCAACGCCGACGAGGGCGACGGGGATGCCAACCAACGAAAGATCGAACAGCAAGAAAGACGGATGTCCCGCCTTGATCCACATCTCGTTGACCACCAGATTCGTGCTGGTTCCGATCAGCGTGCACACACCACCGAGAGTGGCAGCGAATGCAAGTGGGATGAACATTTTGCCGGGCGCGATCTTGGAGCGGCGCGAGAAGTCCTGTACCGCAGGGATGCACATCGCCACCAGCGGCGTGTTGTTGATGAAGGCAGAAATCGCGGCCACCGGAATCATCAGGCGCAACTGTGCGACAAGGACATTGGTGGTGCGACCGAAGAGTGCCGGGCTAATCCACTGGATCAGTCCCGTTTCAATCACTCCTTGTGAAACGATGAGCAGCAGGGCGATGGTGAGAATGGACGGACTGGCCAACCCCGCGAACGCTTCGGCTGGATCCAACACGCCGGAGAGCACCAGCATTCCGATGCCGCCCGCCATCACGAGATCACTGCCAATGCGTCCGCGCACCAACGCCAACAGCGTGACGCCAACGCTCACAATCGCAAGAATTCCAGGGGTTTGAAGCGGCATGGAGTTAGTTGCTTGTTGCGGCCGCGGTTCGAGCGGATCGGCTCTCGAGTTCTTTGGCGATGCGGTTGACGATGCTCTCGTGAAGCGCCTTGGCCTGCGCGACATTCCCGGTGAGACCGTTGCAAAGAATGCTGTAGACGATGCTTTGCCCGGAGTCAGTTGCGATCACGATTCCGCTCAAGCAGCTCACGCCGTTGATGTATCCGCTCTTGCCGTAGACCGCGACTTTTTGGAAGCGCGCGTCCTTGAAGCGATTTTTCAGCGTGCCTTGCTCGCCGGGGCGCGCGAAGCTACCGATGTAGCTGCGCATCAACGCGCCATCGCGCGCAATGGCGGCGATCCAGCGCGCGGTGACGTCCGCGTTCACTCGGTTCTTGTCCGAAAGTCCTGAGGCGTCGATCAGGCTGATCGATTCCGAACTGCGCGGGGCGAGCCGGCCGTCGATCGCCGCCGAGAGCGCGGCCATGCCGAGGTCGAGCGATCCTGGTCGCGAGGTCGGTCCGATGGCCCCACGAAGTCCGTTGGCCCGTGCGGCGCCCATGCGCTTGGCGAGCCCCTCGGCGTAGATGTTCTTGCTTTCGGTGTTGGCGCCGCGAAGCACGGTGGCGATCGGCGTCGTAAGCACGGGCAGCACGGTGGCGCCTAGCGCGACTGGATCGGCCGAGCCAGCAACGCGCCAACGCTGCACCGCCACGCCGCGCTTGGTGAATTCTTGGGCAAACATCGCCGCCGTGAGCGGAAGCGGGTTGTGGATGGCAACGGCAAAGGTCCCGCCACGCTTGGTGAGATTGCCGTAAAAAGTAAGCGCATTTGCGGCTTTCTCGTAGCCGATGCCGAACGATTCCTTCTGCTTCGACTGACAGGTCGCATCGTTTTTGCTGACCGCCAATGGAAACGGAGGTTCGACGCTCGCCAGCGACGGTCGAGCACCTGGCGTCCAAGTGGGCGTCACTATCGCGGCGTTGGCGGCAATGTTGAGGCCCCAGACGCCGACAGCGTAAGTCCCCGCGTCGCTGTTGGTCTTCCACTTGAGGTCGCCTTGAGGAATCGACTCTTCGTCGAAGATGCGCGCATCGACGACGAACTCATCGACGCTGCGAATTCCCGCGCCTATGAGCGCCGAAGTCCATGCATCCGAGGCGGCGCCAACAGTGGTCCAATTGCCATGACTGCCGTCGCTGCGGATCATCTGCGCATCGAAGAGCGCGGGATCGCCAGAACCGACCAGCGTCAGCGTGGTGTGGCCGTTGACGGTCGTGCAAACAAGTCGGGTTTCAAAGTTGAAATCGGCGCCGAGAGTGATCAGCGCCGCGCCAGTGGTAAGCACCTTGGCGTTACTCGCGGGTATGAGCGCAAGTTGCTCGTTGTACTTGGCGAGGACTGCGCTGTTGTCTAAGTCGATGATCGAGTAGCCGACGCAGCGGGGGTCGAGTTTCGACGCGCCGAGCAGCGCCTTGACATCGGTTGCCAATTCGCCGGCGCGGGCTTCGGTGTGTCCGAGCACTGCGTTGGCGCAAACGAGAACGGAGGCAATACTGCGGAGTCCGGAAATCATCGAGCTCTTTGCTCCTTTGGGGGCGTCATTGCTGCGTTACGGCGTTGCGGCGGCGGGATCATTCGACTGGCGACCCGCCCGGCGGGTGGTGCAAGAGTATCGGTCATTCGGCAGCGGTTCGATAAGTCACGCTAGCCTGCGTAGTTGTATGAACTTTAAGTGTATTGCTTGACATGACTTACGATCGAAGTATGGTCGTCGGGTGCGGCGACTTCAGTGTCGGAGTCGGTTCCATACTCGGTCAACAAATCAAAGGCAGAAAAGATGAAAACCACAGGCATCGCCATCATTGTCGCGCTCGGCGTTTCCGCCGGTGCATCGGCAAACTCGCTCACCATGAGCTTCCTCGGCTTCGGAGACTCTACGGTCGCGGGTATCCGCTACAACAGCAACCTCGCTTTCAACTCTCGTTCCGACTCAAGCTTCACCAACATCACCGTTGGCGAGCATCGTTGGGGTGTCTACAGCCAGGAGCGCACGTCTTTCTGCGTGCAGCTCTTCGAAGGCGTGACCGTGGGCAACTCGTACACCTTTAATGTCGTGGATCCGTCGCAGGTTCCCGAGGCCGAACTTCCGTACAACGCGCCTGGCCCGATGGGCTCCGTGAAGGCGCAACTGATCAATGACCTCTACCGTCGTTACTACGCGGGCCTGAGCAACGCGGCTGACAAGGGCGCGTTTCAGTTGGCGATCTACGAGATCAGCCACGAGAACATCAGCGCGCTCACCGCAGCCAGCGCCGTCAGCCAGTTGGCGCTCGACCGTGGCGCGTTCCAGGCGAATAAGCCCGGTGGCAGCTACGCCGCGGCGGCTCAGATGCTTGCTTCGCTCGGACAGGGCGGCTTCGGAACGATGGGAAGCAATCTCCTTGGTCTGACCAACCCTGCGGCACAGGACCAGCTTCTGGTTGTGCCCATCGGCGCCCCCGCGGTGCTCGCTGGGTTTGGCCTCCTCGGACTCGGCCTCATGCGTCGCCGTATGAAGTGATTCACGGCGCTGCGCAGGAAACATTTATCATCATCGAAGCGGTCGCCGATCCAAACGGCGACCGCTTCATTTTTAAATGCACTTCTTTGGTGAAGATAGAAAGTATCTGCCGAAATAGACGAGAATGTCAAGCATGAACGCTCGCGAGGGGCCAACGACAACTCCGGTGGACGCGATGGGCCGGGCGGTCCAGATAGTTTCGGATGCAAGGGCAACGAGTCTTCGGCCGCTGTTCGGCCTTGCGGGCACGCCGTTGAATCAGCCGACGTTTGGCGCCTTGTTGCATCGAGGCGCCAAGGTGGATCCGATCGGTCTCGCGACGGTGCTTTCGCTCGGCTATGCGGTTGCGGGGCGAACGGTTCTTGCCGGTGTGAGCTGCAACGAGGTCGATGTCAGCGGTTTCGCGGCGACGCGCGTTGCGAACGCCGCACAAATCGAGGAACTCGTCACGGAGGCGGTCCGCAATGCGCTGGGCTCGCAACGGCCGATGGTGTTGCTGAGCGGCGGACGCGATTCGCGACTGATTCTTTTGGTCATGCGCAAGCTCGCCATTCGGCCGAGCGCGGTGTTGACGCTTGCCCAGCGGGGTGCACAGAGCGATGCGGCGGTGGCCGCGCGTTTTGCGGCGGCGGTTGGAGAACCGATCGAGCGGGTCGCGCCGCTGTCCTTCGACGGTTCGCGCGAACTTGATCGCCACGCCATGCAGTCCTTTCAATCGCTCGAGCACGAGTGGTTCATGGCCATCTCTCAGATGGTCCGTGCGCGCGGCCATAACTTATACGGCGGCCTAAACGGCGGCCCAAACGGCGGCGGCGTCACCGACGGGATCGGTGCTGGTGTGCTTTCGACCGGATCGCTGCTGCATCCCGAAGCGATGTTGTTGTGGAAGGACCGTAGGATCGAGGATCTTTTTGACTGGACCGCTGCACACGGGAGCGGCGTTTCCGCTGGATTTCTCGCGGCGGCGCGTGCAGAGGGAGTTTCGCTCGCTGAGCGCGAGGCAGTTCTGAATGAATTCGCCAGCGTGATGCGCAGCCTCGAGTCGACGCCCAATCCGCTGGGCATGTACAGCTTGCTGCACTGGACACGGCGCGGCATCGGTGCTTCCGCCTACGGTCAATTGCCCCACGAGCTGGTGCGGACGCCGCTGTTTGACGAGCATCTTTGTCGAGCACTGGCGGCGATGGACGGCAAGGAGGCGCTGGCCGCCGATTGGCGCGAGACCATGCTGCGCAGGTTGGATGACACGGGGATTCCGTTTTCCAAAGCCGAGAGCGGCGTGTTGCCGCGATGGATGCGCTACCCCGTTCGATCCGTCCGTTCGCGCTTGGGGTGGATCGCGTTCGTGCGAGGTCTTCCTCCCGCGCTCAAGCGGTTGGCGACCGTCGCCGACGCGACGGTTGGACAGCGCCGATCGTTCGACCGCGCCGCAGTTGGACTGCTGGCATCGCTCGATCGCTCAACGGGATTCCTCTCCGAACCTCATTTACGCCGCTGATCGACGAGGCGCGGGTGCTTGTTCGCAAACTTGCGAACAAACTTGCGAACAAGCTTGCGAACAAGCTTGCGAGCAAAATGGCGCGCGTGACTGTTCGATGACCTGACTGAGATAATCGACCATGCGCTGCGCTTGAGTGCGTCGAGAGAATTCATGTACCCATTCTGGTCGGCGCGAATGCACATACTCGCCGTTGCGCCACATCGCGTGCATTTCGCGAAGCTTTCGCGCGATCGAGAGCACATGCGTCGGATAGCCGACGCGCGAGCGGGGATCGCGCAGAATCCAATCGCGCGCATCGCCGTCGGGGCAGAGGCCGAGAATGGGGCGCCCAGTGCCGAGATACTCGTAGAGCTTTCCCGGCACCATGCGCGCGCGCGCGCCTCGACGCAGGCCATGCATGGGCAGAAGCAGAACATCGGCACCGCTTATGAAGCGCGCGCTTTCATTGTGCGGGAGATAGCCGACCTGGCGCACAGAATCGGCGCATCCGCTTTCCGCAATGATCTCGTCGGTTTGCGCTTCTCGCGCTCCAGCAATCTCGAGCATGAAGTCTTCGGCGGCTGGACCAAAGTGTTCATCGCGCATCCATTTGAGTGCGCCCAGCAGATAGAGCGGCGACCGACCGCGTTCGTCGATCGATTCGCCGCGCCCTCGAAGCAGTGCGCGCATTTGCCGCAAAAGCGAACGGTCATTCATAAATCGACAGACGAAGGTTCCCGCAAAGCGAATGCGCAATTTGTTGGAAACGGGAACATCGGGGGTCTGCGCGAAGTCCGACTCTTCCCATCCGTTGGTGACGACTCCGTAAGGGAGCTTTCCACGACGCGGCGCGATGGTCTCGGCGGCGGTGCGCGCGCCAGGAACATTCATCACCACGCCATCGGCCGATTCCAGCGCGTGACGCATTGTTGCCAGGGCCGCGCGCCATTGGAAGTGGTGGCGGTAGGTGTGCCAGCCGTCGAGCGCCCACGGATCGCGTAGGTCGAGCACTACAGGAATGCCGAACTCGCGTTGAATGGCAAAGCCGACTTCGGCGTGCTCGAACGGACTCAGGGTGACGACGATGATGTCGGGGCGTTCGACGCGGACAGCCTCGCGCGCTTCGCGCAGGAGTGCCGACGTCCAGGTCTCGCCATCAAGAGCAACCGCGCGGCGAATGCGCGCCTGCGCGGTTCGTTCAACGAGCGTGCGGTCGGCGGGCTCGTAGACGCCGCGTTTGCCATCATCGAGTTGGCGGCAAACCACAGTGATTTCCGCGCCCAAACTGGGAAAATGCTGGGCGAACGAGGCGGGGCGCTGGCTGCCTGCGCCACCGTCGGGCGGAAAGTAGTGGGCGATGAGAAGGACGCGCATCAGTGACCAACTCCAGATCGACCGCTTGCATCCGCGCTGTTCGGTGCTGCGATGCGTTCCCACTTGCCGGTGGATTCACTCCAACGCCGCAGCGGTCGCGCAGGAATTCCCGCGGCCATTGTGAGCGGAGGAATGTCGGAGCAGACCACTGAGTTGGCGCCAATGACACTGCCATTGCCGATGCGAACGCCCTTGAGCACGATCACGCGTTCCCCAAGGAACACCGAATCCTCGATGACGGTTGCTGCGGCCACCACGCCTTCCCGCGCTTGATGCGGATTGAATGGATCGGAGAAATCGTGATCGTGGTCGAGCACGGTGCAGGCCGATGCAAGCATGCAGTTGCGGCCGATGAGCACGCGCAGCGCAGCGCCGGCGTGAAAGTCGTTGCCGATGCAAGTTCCCGAACCGATGGTCAATTGCGCCTGCCCATGTTCGGTGAGGTGCGTCTCAAGACGCACGCGGTGACCGAGGTTCACGCCGTCGGCGATGTTGATTCCAGCGTGGCCGTAGATCTGCGAACTCTTGCCGAAATAAACATGGCGGCCGATGTGCGCGCCTTGCACGCGTAGCCAGGCGGTGTGCAGCATCGCTTGAAGACGCCGCCATGCCCGCACGATGCGAAGGCCGCGTTGGTATCGCGTCATCAATCGAACCTCGCCGGTTCGGAGATTCGATGTGGAGGTTTTGTTGTTGCTGGTTTCGTTGGGCATTGAGTTTGTCTTCATCGACCGATCACTCGTGTGACCGCTTGCCTGCCCGCGGGGGGAACCTGAGACCGCGCACTTCATCGGCATTTTCGGCGCGTACATGGGGGAAACCCCTCGCACATGTTGGCGATGGAACCAATGCGGACTTGAAGGTACAGACGTTGTCATTGGCACAGTCGCAACTTGGGACGCATTTGAGATCGAACGCAAATGCTCTCCTTGCGCCTTGCGCCTGTTGGACCTCACGCCGTAAGCGGACGCGACCGATGAAACCCGTGGCGCGCTGCAGTGCCTGATCATGGTCTGATCATGGCCTGATCATGGTCTGATCATGGCCTGGACATTCGCCTGGATAAACGCATGGACTTCGCCGCAAGCAGTTTCGACTACGTCAATCAGAACACGATCCATCCCGTGGGGCTGGCGGCGTTGGCGATTGTTTGCGCGTTGCTGTTGTTCGGCCCGATGCGCACCATTCCGCTGGTCTTGATTGGTCTGGCTGTGTACATACCGACGGCTCAACGCGTCGTGCTCGCCGGCGCCGACTTCCCATTTCTGCGCATCGGCGTCATGGTTGCGTTGTCGCGGCTTGCGGCGTCTTCACAGTTGTTTCGCTTTCGAATGGGACCAATCGACTGGCTAGTCGTCGCAGGAACCTTGGTGAAACTCGTACTTATGCCCGTGAGTACTGGTGAGATGGGCACGCTCATTCAGCAAATAGGCAGTTGTTTCGACACGCTTGGAATGTATGTGGTGGTTCGCGCCTGCTTGCGGACCATCGAGGATGTTCGTCGTCTTGCCGCCGAATCGCTGCTGGTTTGCCTACCGGTTGCCGTACTTTTCGGCATCGAAAAGGCGACTGGTCGCAACATGCTTTCGGTGTTCGGCGGTGTGCCGCTGTTCACCGACATTCGCGAAGGAAAGCTACGTTGCCAGGGGGCGTTCGCGCACGCGATTCTCGCTGGTTGCTACTTCGTCGCGCTGCTTCCACTTTGGCTCGCCAGCTGGCGCGGTGGCATGACGGGAAAATGGATTGCGTTGGGCGGCTTCGCGCTCACCACCATCATTGTGTTTTGCTGCACCTCAAGTACGCCCGTTGCGGCCCTGATCTTCGTGATCGCTGCCTTCGCGGCGTATCCATTCTGCGCACATTTGCGTGTGGTTTGGATGGCGGGCCTGCTGTTGGGAACCATCTTGAACTTCGTGATGACTCACGGAATCTGGCACCTCATCGCACGCATCGACCTCGTTGGCGGCAGCACGGGATACCACCGATTTCACCTCATCGACCAAGCCATCAATCACTTGAGCGAGTGGTGGCTGATCGGCACCACCTCGACGCGCCATTGGGGCTGGGGTTTGCAGGATGTCACGAACCAGTACATCCTGGAGGGCGTGCGTGGCGGAATTTGGGCCACGATCGCGCTGTTCGCCACCATGGTGCTTTCCTTCCGCGCCTGTGGTTTCTGGCTGCGGCGGGTTCCCTTTGGCAGCGCGCAGCATCTCGTGGTCTATGGAATCGGCGCCTCGATCTTCGCGCAAATGGCCATCTTTCTGGCGGTCAGCTACTTCGGGCAGACGACCATGATCTGGTACCTGACCGTCGCTCTGGGCGCGTTTCTTGCCGAGAGTGCTGCGGTTGAAGAGGCGCGATCGCGCGGCGTGACTACGCGCAATCCATCGAGCGCATCGGATTCACGGCGCGCACCCGGCGGTTCTGCGGTCGGGGCCTTGGCGCGCAGCGAACGCTGAAACAGTGACATCTGTGCAGGCATGACCGGGAACAATTTATTTATCTGTCTGTGCGCGCCTTGGTAGGGCGCAGCGGCGGTGCGGATGTCGTCGTTGCTGTAAGAAAACGCGCGGGATTTGCTCAGCAATCAGCAGTGGAAACCAACACGGCACCTCATTCGCCTCGAGCGACGGTCGATAGATCAAGGCCGCAGGGCAACGGAGACACGATCGAGATGAGTCCTTTATCACTCACGCCATTCGTCCACGTTTCGACGGCGGACACCGGAGCGCAGTCGTCGCCAGCAGTTCATTGCCCAGCAACGGTGGCGATCCTATTGGCTGGGCAAAGCGCGGCGTCGCGAACAGCATTTCTGGCGAGAAGCCTCGGACTTCCGACGGCGGCTCTGCCGATCGATGGTGAACAAAGCGTTGCAGAACGATGGATTGGCGAGTTGGCTGACGCTGGCTTCCGTGGAACCATCCTGCTTGCTGTTGTGGTGGAGTCAGACGCGAGGTTCTACGCGCGCATCGCGGCGCCTGCCGGTGTGCAGATCGAGGTGCGCGTTGACACGGCGGAGCATCGCGGCGCGGCGGGAACGGTTGGCGACATTTGGCGCGAGCGCGCGCCGATGATGTCGCCAGAGGATCATTGCGGTGGCCTGCTGGTCATCGAGGCCTCAAACACGCCGAACCTCGACCTTCGAAAGTTTCTTTCATCGATCGATATCACGCAGGGCGCCCTGATCGGTTCGTCGACGGGCGCAATTCCTTCGGGCGCGATGTGGATCGCCGCGAGTGCACTTGAGTGCGTGCCCGCGATCGGCTTCTTCGATTTCAAGGAGCAACTGATTCCTGCCATGACCGCGGTTGGCTTGACGGTTGCGGCGTGCGTGACCACCGAAGAATCTTGCCGAATCAGCGATCGCGAGAGCTACTTGCAGGCGATCGCCCTTGTCCGCGCCAACGGTGGCGCGGCTCATGCGGTTGACGCGGTGGTCGAGCCTGGCGCAACCGTGCGCGGAAACAGCATTCTTTGCCGAGGTTGCGTCGTCGAACGCGGCGCGCTCGTTGTCGATTCGGTGATTCTTCCTGGCGCACGCGTTTGCGCCGATGCAGTGGTTGCGCGCAGCATCGTTCCGCCCGGAAGCCATGTTCCATGTGGGTACCTCGTCGTGGACCAGGTCTTCGGCGAACTCGGCTCCACTGAGAAATCGGGCACCGAAGGAGGCGCCTCGTGAACAATGCCCGTCAGTGGAGCTGGAATGATCTGTGGATATTCGGTGCGCTGATTGCGGCCGCGTTGCTTGCGTTTTGGTCGGCGTGGATCGACATCTATCTGCAGGCATCCAAGCGCACCGACAACGGCTACATATTTCTCGTTCCCTTTGTTGCGGCCTATTTGGTTTGGCTGCGCCGTTCGCGTGTGCGTTTTGTGCGCAAGCGTCCAAGCTTGACCGCGGTGCCCGTTCTGTTTGGCGCGGTCGCATTGGCGTGGTGGGGAGAGCAGAGCGACACTCGTGCGGCGATTCATCTCGGCGCGATTCTTGCGCTGGTTTCCTGCACGATCGCGTTGGCAGGTCGCGAAGTGGTTCGCCAGTTCTTCCCAGCGTTTCTTGCGCTTCTCTTTCTGATTCCAGTTCCGGGCGAGTTTCGCCGTTGGCTCGCAACACCGCTGCAATCGCTGGCCGTTGGCGTGACGCAAGAGGTGCTCGATGTGATCGGCGTTGCGACTGAGCGCGCGGGAAACTCGATTCAGATTTCGGGTCGCTCCATCTTTGTCGGCGAAGCTTGCGATGGAATGCGCATGGTGTTTGCGCTGGTGCTCACCTTCTTTGCTTTCGTCTTCAGCGTTCCGCTGCGAACGCACGCGCGCATTGCGTTGCTGGCGGCCAGCCCGTTTATCGCGATCGTCTGCAATGTCGTGCGTCTGGTGCCGACGGCGTTGGCCTATGCCTACGCATCGTCGCACGACGCCGAGTACTTCCATGACATCGCGGGCTGGCTCATGCTGCCATTGGCGATCGCCATGCTGTTCGGGCTGATCCGCTTTATGCGCTGGCTTGACCTGCCGGTCTTCACCTGGAGGTTTTTGCAAGCATGAAGCCGTCTTTCGCAACCGTTCACCTGATCCACCGCATGAATCGTGCAGCGCCGATCGCATTGCTCGCGTGCATTCTTGGCGCGGGACTATTGATTTCGCGTCAGGGCAGCGTGGACCAGGGTCAGGCGTCGGCGCGGGCGCGCAGCATGCGGGTGAACATGGAGAGCATGCCGTTTCTTGCAGGAAACTGGGTCGGAACCGATTGTCCGCTTCCCGCGGGCGCGGCGGAGATCCTTATGCCAACCGCGGTGCTTTCGCGTCGCTTTGTTGAACTTGGGACGGGCCGACGCGCAACGCTCGGAATCATTCACTGTGGTGATGTGCGCGACATGCACGGCCACTATCCGCCGAGCTGCTATCCGGCCTCGGGTTGGCACGCGCGCGAGGGCGGGCATGATGCGATCGATCTTGTGCTCGATGGCGAATCGTTCCGAGCCAGCCTCTACCGGTTCGAATCAACGGAGTCCACTGGCACCCGCCGCGAGGTTTCGGTGCTGGGATTCTTCGTACTTCCCGACGGACCGATTACTTCGGACATGGCGTCGCTGCGTTCAAGGGCGGCGAAGCTTGAGATTGCCCGCATGGGCGTTGGACAGATTCAAGTTGTCATGGACGGTTGGCCCACGACTGAGAGCGCAGCGAGCATCGCACGCGAAATCCTTGCGCTGATCCCAGTGGATTGCGTGCGCGCGTTGAAGGGTCTTCCGACGATGGCGTCGGAGGCGGATGCCGCTCTTGGTCGCGGAAAAAATGGGCATGTGTTGCTGCGTGGAGTCTCCCAGGCTGGTCACGGCGAAGAACTTTCAGGAGAAGAGCGATGAACGATCAACGAAATGATGCAGGAAACACAGCACTTTCAACCATGACCACGCCGGCGGTTGCCGCGGTCGCCGCTGCACCGAATCCATTTGTTCTCGTCCAAGATCGATTGCAAAATCGCTGGCGGATCTGCGTGGTGGCGGGTCTTGGCCTCGGCATCGTCCTCGGTGTCGCGGCGTATCTGCTTGCGCCCGTGAAGTACGCCGCCACTGCCTATGTGAAGATCGATGCGAAGCTCGACACCATTCTGGCGGAGGACATGCCTGAAACTGCGGCTATGGACAACTACGAGGCGTATGTTGCGCAGCAGGTTGTGCTGCTCAACGATCCGCGCGTGTTCGAGGCCGTTGCTGAGGCCGCACGACGCACCGAGCCGACTGCGCGTTCCAAGAGCGAGCGCGCCAGTGAGTCGGTGGCGGAGTTCGTTGCGGTGAAGGGGTTCTTCACCCACTACGGCGCCGAGAAAGGCGTGCAAATGCTCGACGAGGGACTTTCGGTCTCAAGTCCGCGTGCGTCCAGCATGATCGAGATCCGCTTTCAGTCTTCTGACAGGGCGATCCCCGCCCCCATGGCCAATTGGGTGACCGATGCGTATCTCGATATCTACGGACCCAGCGCCGAAACCATCTACAGCCGCAAGATCGCGTCGCTTCGCGAGATGATGACTTTGGCGCGTCGCGATGGATCCAAGTTCGTCGAAGAGCGCATCGCGGTCTTGAAGGACACTCCGTACGGCAGCGCGAATCTCGCCGCGCTGGTCGAGGAGCGCGTTGATCGCATGCGCACGGTCGAGGCGAAGATTCTCGCCAACGAAACTCTGCGTAAGGACATCGAGCGTCAGCGCGAGGAATCGCTGCTGCGCACGGGCGGCGATCTCGCGGCCGGTCCTGTGCCCGATGACATGCGCCTTGAGCCAACCATTGCCGAACTCGATGCAATCGATCCATCGCTGGTTGAGCGTCGGCGTAGTTTTGACGCTGCGCGCGTGCGATTGGCTGGACTTCCCCGTACCTACAAGCCTGGTCACCGCATTTACGAAACGGCAGCGCGCGAAGTCGTTGACCTTGAGGCGCGACTGGCGGCGGCGCGTGACGGCGCGCGCACCATGTGGTCGGAAGGCTCTGGCCGCGACCTCAATTTCGCAGCGCTTCGACGCCAGGCCGACCGACTTGCCGGTGAACGGCAGGCACTACGCGCGGAGATCGATCAGGCGAACATGCTGATGGCGCGTCTGTTCGATACCGACCATCGAATCAACGAATCGCGCGTTGCCGAGCAAAGTTTCGCCGCGCGTATCAGCGAGCTCGAGCGCGAGCAGGACAGCATTCGTCGTGGCCGTGTGAGCATCGCTCGTTACGCCAGCCAGCTTCCCGTGCCCGACTCAGACAAGCGCACTCAGTTTGCCGCGCTGGGATTCCTGGGCGGATTCGGCATTTCCTTCGGCGTGTTCTTCGTGCTCGGCACCGTTCACCCGCGCGCATTCCGTTCATCGCAGTTGGCCAACGAGGGCGGTGGACTTCACTGGCTCGGCGTGGTTCCCGATATGACCAACGCCTCCAGCGATGGTTTCACTCATGAGCTCTCGCTCAACTGCATCGATCGACTTCGCAACAAGCTCGAAGCGCGGCGAACACCTGGTGATGGCTATGCCATGATGGTGACTAGTCCGTCGCAAGGCGATGGCAAGACCACCGTTGCGCTTGCGCTCGCGCTCAGCTACGCGCGTTCCGGGCATCGTCCGGTGTTGGTCGATTGCGACTTCATCGGCCGAGCTATGAGCGGCATGCTGAATCAGCTTCACGCGCCAGGTGTACGCGAGATCCTGCACCGTGGCGCGCTGCGCCAGGATGATCTCGTTGAGGCGCAGCCTGGAGTCTGGCTGCTTCCCGTTGGCGTCGATGTCAATGTTTCGGCAAGTAATCTGCAGGTTGGCGCGATGCGTCGACTTCTCCGCACGCTGCGCGATCAGTTCGACATCATCATCGTCGATGCCGGTCCGGTGACTGCCAGCGTCGAGGCGATTCCGGTTGCCGCCAGTTGCGACGGGGCGATGCTGGTCTTGCGCCGTGGGCGTTCGCGCAGTCGGCTCAGCGAGTCGGTTGGCGAGATTCGCAGCGCAGGCGCGGAGTATCTCGGCCTGGTGCTGAACGATGCCGAGCAATCGGACTGCATTCGCTACGGGTCGATTTCAAAGATGTCGGCTGAAGTCGCCAACGCGATTGAAACTGGCGGCGGGGTGGTTCGCAAGCATCCGCTCCTCGGTGTCGGACGCATTGTTCCTGCAAGCGAATTGCGACCTGTCAAGGGAGCGGCGTGATGCGCAGCGCGATCGCCGAGCAGATGGTTGCGGTTTCTGGCCGCATCTGGGGTCTCGATGCCATCGAGATTCATGACGCCTATTGGGCGTCGGTGGGCGTGTCCTGCGTGCGACTGGGCAGTGGCGTTGGTCCCGATTCGGGCGCCGATGTGTTTTTGCTGCTCGACGCCGATCAGCTCGTGGTCTTTGACCTCCGCCAGATTTCCGAGACGCTGCTGTGGAATGGTGCCGACCTGACCCGTGTGCAACTGATCGAGCAGTCGAAGAACGGCTATCAAGAACGCATTTTGTTCGGCAACGATGGCCGCGTTGCCAAGATTGAGCGCAGCTATCAGGCTGAACGCAGCATGTCGGGGCAGGTGACTGTGGCGCAGCGGCGCAGCGATGCGGAGATCTGGGCGTCGAGCGATTCGCGTCAACATGCCATCGCCGCGATGCGCGGGCAGCGCCAGCTTCGCATCGACGCAATTGACTGTCATGGAAGGCGTTTTCATGCGGGTGTTGCCGGTGATCCCGAGCGGGTAATCCGCGCCATCGCACGCATCTGGGCGCATCCCGACCGCGTCATCGTGGGTATTCGTCGGCTTGCCAACGGCGTTTTTGGTCTCGAGGGCGATGCGCTCGATGAACATGATCGTTGCGTTGGTCCGCTGTGGCTGGGTGCGCGCGTCGAGAGCGATCGCATTGAGGAGATCGGTCCCTCGATCGTCTGGGATTCCACGCCGATGGAATCGAGGCGAGTGCGCAGAATTTCCGAGATCTTCTCTCCCGAGTTCGCGCGCAGCTCGCGTGAAGTCCATGGGCAGGGCGACTGGTACGACCCAGTGAAGCGCGCAATCGATTTCACCCTTTCGCTGGTGGCGCTCGTTGTATTGAGCCCGGTCATCATCGCCATCGCGATCGCGGTGTTCATCGATGACGGCGCGCCGATTTTCTTTGGGCATCGCCGCCAGGCCAAGGGTGGCCGCATCTTCCGCTGCTGGAAGTTCCGAACCATGCGCCGAAACGCCGAGGCGTTGGTTGCTGAGTTGCGCAAGCAAAATCTCTGCGATGGCCCACAGGTCTTCATTCGAGATGACCCTCGAGTGACGCGGGTCGGTCGAATTCTCCGCAAATTTCAACTCGATGAGTTTCCGCAGTTCTTTAATGTTCTCATCGGTGACATGAGCATCGTCGGTCCACGGCCGAGCCCCGATAATGAGAATCAGTTTTGTCCGGCGTGGCGCGAGAAGCGACTTTCGGTTCGTCCTGGAATCACGGGACTTTGGCAGGTGATGAGAACGCGTGCTCCTGGAAAGGATTTCCAAGAGTGGATCCAGTACGACATCGAGTATGTCGAGAGAAAGAGTCCGCTGTTAGACCTGCGTATTTTTGTGCAAACGATCATGAACATGCTTCACATCGGTCGAAGGCCAGGCAACGACGGTGCAACGCCGAAAAATTGAGGGAATCGTTTTGAATCCGAGAACCAAGCGTCGATTGATTCTGACCACCGCCGTGGTTGGTTCGCTCGCGACCATCGTCGCAGGCGGACTCCTAGGCCGGTCGTGGTACCGAGCTTCTCAGGTTGCCGACAAGCGCCGCGAGGGATTGGCGTTGTTTGCCGATGGCAAGTTCTCCAGCGCGCTCGAGCCACTTTCATTCGCCGCGCGAAACAACGAGGACTTCGAGGTCGTGCTTGCACTCGCCGAGTGCCGCATGGGGTTGCCCGAGTCCAACGGCAGACATCTGGTGACCGCCGCTAGTTACTTTCGCGCAGTGCAGGCGCGTGATCAGAGCAATGTGCGCGCGATGCGCGGTTTGCTTGAGGCCTACATTGGCCTCGGTCATTTGCCTGAGATTCCGCCGCTGGTTCAACGGCTGCTGGTTGTTGCGCCCACCGATCTGCGTGCGCGCGAGGTTGAGCTCGAGGTGCTGAACCTCACAGGCAAGTTCACCGAAGCGGCCGCGCATGCGCGCGAGCTGCAGCGACTCGACCCGACCAATGGACGATGGCGTGCGGCCGAGCTCATGAGCCTCGAGCGCGCGGGCGCCGACGCGGAGGGCCGGATTGCACGCGTGCGCGAATGGCAAAATGATCAGACGATTGCGGCAGATCCTTCGCTGCGCTTGCTTGAGGCCGATTTGTTGCGCGAACTGGGACAGAGCGAGCAGTCGCGCGGAGTTCTGCGCGCGCTCGTCGGCACCGGCGTGCCCCATCGTGTTCAACTCGAAACCCTTATTGGTGCGCTCGAATCAGCGAGTTTTGAGGTCGCCGAGCGTGATCAGTTGATCGAGCGCGCCATTGCCGCTTCGCGCGGCGCGCTGGCTCGGCCGAGCGATGCGAGCGAGATTGAAGGACAGCGGCTTTTGCGCGCTGGACGACTTTCCGAATTGGGCGAGAGGTTTGCCAACGCGTCGGCGAGCGATCCTGCAGCGTTTCGCCTGCGGTTTTCCGCCTTGTATTTGGCTGGGAAAGTTGCGGAAGCTGATGCGTTCGCTCAGGAACACGCCCCGTCGATCGTCGAAAGCGATCCATTCGTCGTCGCCGCGCTGGCGGTGTCATCCACCGAGCCCGCTCATGTGCGCATCGAGGCGATTGCCGGTCCGCACCGGGCCTGCCCGAAGGATCCGATCATTGCAATCATGCTTTCGGACATCATGCTTTCGACTGGCGATTTCGACGAAGCGCAGTCAATTCTGGTGAATGCGTTTGAATCGAGCGGCGAAAGTTTCCAGCCTGTCGGCGTTCGCGCGGTGCGCGTGAGCGTTGCGCTGGGACGGGTGCGTGATGCCTTCCGCATTGCGGAAAATCTGATGGTGCGCTACGGCGCCGCGGGAGACGCTGGCGTTGCGATGCTCGGCGTTGAGGCGTGGGCAAGCGTGCTCGAAGCCAACTATCACCCGTCCACCCGAGGCGGCGTCTTCGGCACTGATTCGCCTGCGGCATTGCGGCGCTTTTGGGCTTCGCTCTCTGGGCCCGATGCGACCGACGGACCTGCATCGCTCGCGCCCATCGTGGCCGATGTGTTTCTTGCTCGTGGCGACCGCGAAACTGCCAAGCAGATTCTCGAGAAGGCCGTTGTCGGAGGTGGTAACGATTTCGGCGCATTAGGCGTAGGAAAACTCTCTCGCGCGCTCAAGCTTGCTTCGGCGCTTGATCCAGCGTTGCAGGGCGCCATCATTGGTCAGGTCGAGCACAGCGCCGCGAACGCCGAACTGGCGAGCGTGGTGGCCGAGCGCCTGATCGTGCAGGGTGAAACCGCCGCCGCCATGGTCGTCATCGACAACGCGTTGGCAAAGGCCGAAGGCGTTGACAAGCGCCGGCTTGAGCGACTTCGCCGTCCACTGGTCGACACTCAGGGAATCGCTGGTTGGCTGAGCGAGGAACTGCGCAACGATCCCGCCCTTGACACGGCGATATTCGTGCTTTCGCGCGGGGAATCGTGGACCGCGGCCGACGACACCCTGGTGCGCACCGCCATCGTGCAGATGAAGGCCGCCATCGGCGCCGACTCGTTGCGGGTGCTGGTTGCCGAGGCGGCGATGACCATGACCTTTCACGGCAGCGATAAATCGATGCTCGCATCATCGATCGCCGCGCTCGACGCCGCTGCCATGCGCTCTCCATATTCCGCGAGCGTTCTGACGACGCTTGCCGCGTTGTTCGAGCGTCAGTCTCCGCCGCAGTTCGACCGTTCGGCAAAGTTGCTCGCGCGCGCTGTCGATGCCGAGCCAGGATCGGCGTCGATCTATCCGCAGCTGGTCAACGCGCTGCAGCAGGTCGGTGACTTCGAAGGCGCCGAGTCGGCGCTCGAGGCGTACATCCAGATCGTGGGCGAAGACCTGCAATCCAAGCGCGGCGTCGCTGACTTCAAGGCGCGACAGGGCCAGCTTGCCGAGGCCGCGCAAATTCGCGAGCAGCTCGTCGGGCGAAGCAAGGAAGTGGTTGATGCGGTGGCACTGGCCCGCATTCGCCAGCGCATGGGCGATGTTGCCGCCGCTGAGTCGATTCTGACCGAGATCGGCGGATCGTTGCGCACCTCGAGCGAGCGACCCGAAGGCGCCGAGTACAGCCGCGAACTGCTGGTTGACCGAGAGATGGCGCTGCTTCACGCCCGCGACGGTCGCATGGAAAATGCGCGGGCCACGCTGACCAAGGCCGAGCAACGCCTTTCGGGCGCGCGTCTCAACGAGGTGCGTGCGAACATCGAATTGGCGTACGGCGATGTTTCTGCTGCCATGCGCATCGCTGAGGAACTCGTCGCCAAGGAGGGTTCTGCCTCCCACGAATTGCTGCTCGCGCGCACGCTGTTGCGCACCGGTGAATTGACGAAGGCCCGCGAAGCGCTCACGCGCTCGCTCAAGGCTGATCCTGACAACACCGACGCAACCACCGTTGCTGCGGCGCTGTTGGTTGGCGACCCCGCCGGTCGCGCCATGCTCGAGCGCAGTTTGGCGGCGGCCAGCGTGCAGCGCCCTGATCTTGCTGCGGCAATCGCGCTGCTCGATTCGGTCACGACTGCCGATGGAAAGATTACTCCGACCGATGCATCGCTCGCGCGTGCGTTGGCGATGACCGCTGAATTCTCTGGATCACCGCTGGCGTGGCGGGTGGCAACGCACCTTCATCTTCTTGCCGATCGCAAGGACGATGCGTTTCGAATCGCGCAGCGCGCGCTCACGCGCCTGCCTGGTGACGCAAGCATTGGCAAGCTCGCAACCGAATCGGCAATCGCCGCTGGACGCATCGACGATGCCTCAAGTTGCGTGCTCGCGTGGCGCAAGATGGCAACGGCGGAGGCGTTTGAAGTGGATCTCGCCCGCGCGACTATCGAACTTCTGCAGCGCCGGCCCGATCGGGGCCTCGATCTTCTCAAGCCATTCTCCCGCGAGTTACTCACGCGGACTGGCGACAGCGCCTCGGTGCGCATGCTCATCGCCTGTGCGGTGCAGAGCGGTCGGTGGGCAGAAATTCGGAGCGATCTCGATACGATCGCGCCAACGCGTCGCGGCGAAATCGTCGGTGCATGGATCGAGTGTGCGCAATCGATTGAAACGAGCAAGGCCATGTTGGCGATCGATTCAATCGTCGATTTTGCCAAGGGCGATGCGATTTCAACTGCGGCGTGCATTGCTGCCTGGACATCCATTTGCCGCAGCGGCGATGGCGAAGGCAGTGCTGATGCGTGTGCGAAGGCGAGCGCGGCGTTGGCGAAGCTCGGTTCGGAGATTGTTCCGACGGCGATCCTCGCTGCCGATCTCGCATCGGCGCAGGGCGACTACGCCACCGCACTCACGCTGTATCGCCAGCAATTCGAGCCAGTTCTCGCACGCTTTTCTGCAGGTGCGACCTTTGATCCCAGTGTTGTCGCCGACCGAGTCGCGAGCGATCCTGAGGTTGCCGATGCGTTGCGTCGTACGCCAGTGGCCATCGTCGCGCTCAACAACGCGGCTGACACCATGATGCGCGTGGGTGGCAGCGGGGCGGAAGCGGCGCAACTTGCATCGATCGCGCTCGCGGCCATGCCGAGTAATCCGGAGCTGATCGATACGCTGGTGCGCGCGCTGGTGTCCGATCGTCGCTTTGCCGATGCAATCGTGGCGGCGTCGAAAAATCCCGATTCGGTGCTCGCCGCCATCGAGATTGCCGAAATCGAACTCGCTCGTAAGTCGACTGCCGAAGCGCGCCGCGCACTTGCCCGCGCCGATGCCCGTATTTCCGCTTCGTTTACCCCTAGTCGCGCGATCACCGAGCGCATGCAGCGGTTGCAGGCGGCGATTTCCGCGGCGCAAATCGAAGCAAATGCATCGACACGACGGAGTGAACCATGAGCGATCGTCGCGGCATCATCCTCGCCGGCGGAAGCGGCTCGCGCTTGCATCCGATCACCAAGGGCCCCAGCAAGCAGCTGTTGCCCGTTTACGACAAGCCGATGATCTACTACCCGCTGAGCACGCTGCTTTTGGCGGGCATTCGCGAAGTGCTGATCATTACCACGCCCCACGATGCGCCGATGTTTCACTCGTTGCTCGGCGACGGCAAGGACTGGGGCATCGACATTCGCTTTGCTGTGCAGCCGAAGCCGGAAGGTCTCGCGCAGGCGTTTCATATCGGCGAGGCATTTCTCGGCGGTCGGCGCAGCGCGTTGGTGCTCGGCGACAATATCTTTTACGCCTCCGATTTTCAGCGTCGCTTGCGCGCGGCATCGGCGAAGACTTCGGGCTCGACCGTCTTTGCCTATCGAGTTGCCAATCCCGAGGCATACGGCGTTGTTGAGTTCGACGCGCAACAGCGGGCCAAGAGTATCGAAGAGAAGCCCGCGCATCCGAAGTCGAATTACGCCGTCACTGGGCTCTATTTCTATGACGAGGATGTCATTGAGATCGCCAAGGCCGTCAAGCCTTCCGCGCGCGGCGAACTTGAGATCACCAGCGTAAATCAGGCGTATCTCGAGCGTGGCAACCTCGATGTCGAGTTGCTCGGCCGAGGAAGCGCGTGGCTCGATACGGGAACCTTCGACACGCTGCTGCAAGCCGGTCAATTTGTGCAGACGCTTGAGGCACGGCAGGGGCTACGGATTTGCTGCCCCGAGGAGATTTGCTGGCGCAACGGTTGGATCGACGACGCGCAGTTCGAGCGTTTGGGACACGAGATTGGCAAGAGCCAATACGGTCAGTATCTCCTGCACATCCTGAAACACCGCGATTGAACCCATGCAGATTCTTCCCACCGAAATTCCTGATGTGCTCGAGATTATCCCGAAGGTCTTCGGCGATGAGCGTGGATTTTTTCTCGAGACCTGGAACGACCAGGCCTTTCGCGCGGCAGGTATCGACGCGCGTTTTGTGCAGGACAACTGGAGCCGCTCGCGCAAGGGCATCTTGCGTGGGCTGCATTACCAGATTGAGCAGACGCAGGGAAAGTTGGTGCGGGTGATGTGTGGATCGGTGTTTGATGTTGCCGTTGACATGCGTCGCGCCAGTCCGACATTTGGCCGTTGGAGCGGTCGCATGCTCAGTGCGCACAACCGACGCGCGCTCTGGATTCCCCCTGGGTTTGCCCACGGATTTCTTGCCCTCGAAGACGACACCGACTTTGTCTACAAGTGCACCGAGCTCTACGCGCCTCAATATGAGCGCACCGTTTCGTGGAACGACGCTGACATTGCTATCGACTGGCCGCTCGATTTGATCGGCGGCGCGGCGAACGTGTTGCTTTCCGAGAAAGATCGTCAGGGATCACGCGGGTTGCATCTTGCCGAGGCGATTTCATGAAGCGCGTTCTGATCACCGGTGCGGGCGGGCAGCTGGCGATCGAACTCAGTCGCTGGGCGCCCGAGGATGTCGATGTGACGGCGCTCGACATCGGGCAATTGGATATCACCAGTTCGGCGCAGATTGACGCGACTTTTGCCCGTGTTCGTCCGCAAGTCGTCTTCAACGCTGCGGCCTATACCGCGGTTGATCTCGCCGAGAAGGAACCCGAGGCGGCGGAGCGCATCAATCATCGCGCAGTTGATTTGCTGCGCACTGCGTGCGATGGCCACGGCGCGCGGTTGATTCATGTATCCACCGACTATGTCTTCGACGGGCTTTCGCCGCGTCCCTACCTCGCAAGCGATGTCAGCAATCCGCTGTCGGTGTACGGTCGCACCAAGCGCGATGGCGAAATTGCCGCACTGCGTTCGGCATCGTCGCTGGTGGTGCGCACGGCGTGGCTTTACGGTGCGCACGGCAAAAACTTTATGCGCACGATGATTAGGCTCATGCAGGAGCGCAATGCAACCGGCGGCGAGGTTCGCGTGGTTGCCGACCAGATTGGTACGCCGACGACCGCAGCCGGATTGGCGCGCGCGCTTTGGGCGCTCGAGGCCAAGGGCGCGAGCGGCGTTCATCATTGGACCGACGCGGGGGTAGCGAGCTGGTACGACTTCGCTGTCGCCATTGGCGAGGAGGCGGCGGCCATCGGTCTGGGCACCGACCACGCACGGGTCACACCGATCCGCAGCATTGATTATCCGACGCCAGCCCGTCGCCCAACAATGGGCGTGCTTTCAAAGGACGCGACTTGGAGTTTGCTGGGCGCGCCCAGCGTGCACTGGCGCGAGGGTCTGCGCGAAACCCTGTCCGAATTTGCCTCGTTCAGTCATGCACATTCGATCGGATCGACGACGAAGGGGACATCATGAAGAACATTCATCAGTCGGACAGCAACAGCAGCCGCCGCACCAATATTCTGGTGACTGGCGGCGCCGGCTTCATCGGCGCCAATTTTGTTCGCCATCAGCTGGCGACCGACCCGCACGCGCACATCGTCGTGCTCGATGCGCTCACTTATGCGGGCAATCGCAGCAGTCTTGCGGGAATTGATCCGAGCCGGTCTGAGTTCGTCGAGGGCGACATCCGCGACACCGCGCTCGTCGAACGCATTCTGCGCGAGCACGCGATCGCAACCATCGTGCATTTCGCCGCCGAGAGCCATGTCGATCGTTCGATCTCCGGCCCCGACGCCTTCATCGACACCAACATCAACGGCACCCATTCGTTGCTCAAGGCGGCGAGGACGGTTTGGCTCGCGGGGTCGGGAATTCCGCATCGGTTCCACCATGTCTCGACTGACGAGGTCTACGGCTCGCTCGGGCCCAACGATCCGCCTTTCGCCGAGGACCATCCGTATCAGCCCAACTCGCCATACTCGGCGAGCAAGGCGGCGAGCGACCATCTTGTCCGCGCCTATCACCACACCTTTCATCTCGAAGTGACGACGACCAACTGCTCGAACAACTACGGGCCGTTCCAGTTTCCCGAGAAGCTCATTCCGCTCATGCTCATGAATTGCCTGCACGGAAAGCCGCTGCCCATTTACGGCGACGGCATGAATGTGCGCGATTGGCTGCATGTCGACGATCATTGTCGCGCCATCGCGCTGACGATGACCGATGGGCGCGTCGGCGAGGTCTACAACATCGGCGGCGAGAACGAGCGCCCCAACATTGAAATTGTGCAGCGCATTACTTCGGCGATCGACGCGGCATTCGCGGCTGATGCGTCGCTTGCCGCGCGATTTCCCAATTCGCCGGCCGCGATAGGCAATCCGTGCTGGTCGTTGGTGACCTATGTGAAGGATCGCCCCGGACACGATCGCCGCTACGCGATTGATCCGCGCAAGGCGCAGACCGAGCTGGGCTACCGTCCGCAGGAAACTTTCGAGAGCGGGCTGGCGAAGACCATCGCGTGGTATCTCGCCAACGAGCGTTGGTGGCGCGCGGTGATGGATGGCTCGTACCGACAATGGGTCGAGCATCAGTACGCAACGCGCTGAGCAGTGCAATGCAGTCCGGCAACACGCTGGAGAAGGGCGCAAGAACTTGCCATCGATCGACCAACATGTCCCGAGCGCAGCGCACTACGACGCGCAGTACCTGAGCCATGGCCGCACCTACTCAATCGCTGCGCAACTCGCGAGCATCATGGATCTCGCGCCGCGCAATGTGCTCGAGGTCGGCGTTGGTACTGGGATCAGCGCTTTTTCGCTGCGCAGCATTGGCGTCGAAGTGATCACGCTCGATGTGCAGCCCGAACTTGCGCCCGACATCATTGGTGATGTGCGCGCGATTCCAAGAGGCGATGCATCCTTCGATGTCGCGAGTTGCTGCCAGGTGCTCGAGCATCTTCCGCTTACCGATCTGTCGGCGGCGTTGCGTGAGTTGCGCCGAGTGACGCGTTGGCGACTGGTGCTCTCGCTTCCCGATATCACGCGCTACTGCGACTGCGCGCTTTCGCTCCCGCTGATCGGACGGCGCGGAGTTTCGTTCTCGCTTCCAGTGCGCGAGCCGAGCGACGCATGGAAGGCCGAGCGTCTGGCCACTATGGGCCACTATTGGGAAATCGGTATGAACGGCGCCACCGCGGCGGGGGTGACGGCGGCGCTTCGTGGCGCGGGCTTTGATGCGGTGCGGAGCTTCCGTGTGCGTGAGCTTTCGTGGCACCGGTTCTTCATCGCCGACATCGCCTAGCGCGGCGCTGATGCTGTCTGGGTTCAGTCGAACTTCATGCCCGGCGGCCAGCCCATCCACCATTCAGCGCGGTGTTGCAGCGCGTATGCGCAACGATCGCCGAGGCTCTTGGCGCGCATCGGTTTGATCGCGCGCAGCAGCGTACGCGCGTAGATCAGGCGAATCGTTTCGTTGGCGAGCATGGCGATGCATCCGATCGAGGCGGCGATGGGCGGATAGTGCTTGCGATAGAAGGTGGCGTTTCCGCGCAGGTTCTGCAGGCGTTTGCGCGGATTGTCGGGATCGCCGCTGCCAGCGTCATGGATCATCACGATCGACGGATCGGCCCAGAGTTCATAGCCAGCATTGGCGATGCGCTTGCAGAGATCGACTTCCTCGGTGTACATGAAGAAGCGTTCGTCGAAGCCGCCGAGGCGCTCCCAGAGCGTGCGTCGAACGAGCATGAACGCGCCCGAGATCACCTCAACTTTTTGTGGCGTGCATGCGTCGAGCGCAAGCGCGCCCGTGCGTAGACGCGCGAGGCCGGCCGCCGCCAGAACCATGCCCGAGACATCGAGCATCGGCTGATGCGATCCGAGATCGTGCGCGCCTGATGGAAACACGCAACGCCCGCCGCACGCGCCCGCGCGAGGATGCGCATCGGCGAAGCGCAGCAGTCGCGCGATCTCGTCGGATTTGGGCACGGTGTCGGGATTGAGCAGGATGAGGTCGTCGCCGAGGGCCGCGCGGGCGAGATGGTTGTTGCCACGGCCAAAGCCGAGATTGCCCGCTTGGGGCAGGACGCGCACGCTCGGAAAGCGCGCGCGCACGAACGCACTGCTGCCGTCGTCGGAGCAGTCGATGAAGAGGATCTCGCCGTCCATGCCCGCCATCGAGCCGATCGCGCCGCCGATGCAGGCTTCGAGGTGGCCGAGGTTTTTGTAGCCGACGATGAGAACGCTAACGCGCATGTTGGCTCTTCGGCAAACGCGCCACCCGCGCTTCATTGAAACGACTGCAACGAGCGCGCAGAGCAGTGAAAAAGACAGCGAGGGAAGCCGTATGGCTTCCCTCGCTGGGGGGGACACAATTTTGAGCGAACGAAGTTCGGCTCAGTCCTGTCCGCGAACGAAGTTCGGCTCAGTCCTGACCAAGCCGCAGGCGGATGAACTTCACCAGCTTGATGCCCTTGGGCACGATCTGGCCAACCTGCATCTTGTCGTCGCGCACATAGGGCTGGCCAAGAAGCGTGACTTCTTCGAAGTACTTGCGCATCTTGCCTTCCGCCATCTTTTCCGCGATCTGTGCCGGCTTACCCGAGGCCTGCGCCTCGGCGACTGCCTCGGCGCGCTTGGCAGCGACGACGGCGGGGTCGAGTCCGTCAGCATCGATTGCAGCGGGGGTCGGAACCGCCGCTGCGATGTGCTGGCAGATACCGGTTCCGATGTCGGCCGCCAACTCTCCCGCGCCCTCGGCAACGGTGTACTGAAGCAGTACGCCGAGCTTGGAGTCGTGGTGGAGGTACGACGCGAACGAGCCACCTTCGAGCACGGTGCCGCGCGCGAAGGAAAGGTTCTCGCCGGACTTCAGGCGAACCACATCGATCTTGTCGTTCATCGCCTTGTCGGCGGTGATCGAACCGGTCGGGTGGGTGAGTGCATGCGCGGCGACGGCGCTCGCCATTGCCCGAAACTCCTCGTTGCGCGAGGTGAAGTCGGTCTCCGAGCGGATCTCGACGATCGCAGCCTTGCCGTTGCCCATGGCAAGGACAACGCATCCCTCGCCAGCGGCGCGGTCGGTGCGCGCGTCCATCTTGCCCTTCATCTTCTCGCGGATGATCTTCTCAGCCGCCTCCATGTCACCGTTGGCCTCGACGAGCGCGTTCTTGCACTCGCCCATGCCCAGACCGGTGCGGTCACGGAGCTTCATCACGTCCTTGGGGCTGATGTTTACAGTCGTCATATGAGTGTGCTCAAGTTTCAGTGTTGTGTGAGGTGAACATGCTCGACGCGGGCGTTAGGCGCTGGGGGCGCTGCCTGCATCGGGCGATCCTGCTGCGGAAACTTCTGCGGCGGCGGCGGCTGGGGAGGATGGCCCGTCGGCGCGGAAGGTGCTTCGGCTCGAACGACGGCGCTGGCTGTCGTCACGGCGGTCGCCACGATCACCACGCTCGCGGCCTTCGCCACGCTCGCGACCATCGTTCATTGGGCTTTCGCCCGCAGAGGTCGAACGACCTTCCTTGCCCTTCTTGATCGCTTCGCACAGTTCGCGGATCACGATGTCGATGGTGCGCATCGAGTCATCGTTGCCCGGGATCGGAATGTTGACGAGATCAGGGTCGCCGTCGGTGTCGACGAGGCAGACGGTCGGAATACCGAGCGACTTGGCCTCGAGAAGAGCGTTCTTCTCTCGGTTGGTATCGATCACAACCAGCGCGCCTGGGAGCTTGGTCATGTTGCGGACGCCGCCGAGGTTGCGCTGAATCTTCTTGCGCTCACGCATCAGCTGCGATTCCATCTTCTTCGAGTAGTTCTTCATCTCGCCGCTCTCAACGAGGCGGTCGAGTTCCTCGAGGCGCTTGAGGCGCTCGCGGATGGTGCGGAAGTTGGTCAGCGTTCCGCCGAGCCAACGCTCGGTGACGAACGGCATTCCGGCTTCCGCCGCGTACTGCTCGATGGGGCCGCGGGCCTGACGCTTGGTGCCGATGAAGCAGACATCCTTGCCATCGCTGACGCACTTCTCGAGGAAGCGCTTGGCGAGAAGCATGCCCTTGATCGACTCACGCACATCGAGGATGTGGATCTGGTTGCGGACGCCGTGGATGTACGGCGCCATCTTCGGGTTCCAGTTGCTGCGGCGTTGGCCGAAGTGAATACCCGCTTCGATAAGTTCCTGAACGAGAGAAGCCATGATGGACTCCAGCGACACCGACGCAGCGGGTGTGGCAGACCCGCCCGTCCTAGGGCGCTTGTTGGTGACGGCGAACCGTCTTGCTGAATCCGCGCTGCCACTGTCGCGCGGGTTTGTTCCTTCGGGCGACCATCGCCTTCGGGGGATCGAAGAGTCTAACGACTAGCGGCTTGCGTTGCAGGGCGCTTTCTCCGTCCGTTGGTTTTCGTTGCCTCCGGGGGCAACTCCCGTCCGCGACGGCAAGCCGTCCGATATACATCTCCCCCATGCTCGCCCAAGTCTTCAAGGCCTACGACGTCCGCGCCACCTATCCCAAGCCGCTCAACGAGCGAATCGCTTGGCAAGTGGGCTACGCGACCGCCCAGTTTCTACTCAAACAGGCCGCTGAGGAGGGGTTCATCGACCCAATGTCGCGGACGATTTGCGTTGGACGCGATATGCGCAAGAGTTCGCCCAGTCTGTCGGCCCAGCTGAAGCAGGGGATGCGCGATGCGGGGGCGGGCGTGATCGATCTCGGGCTTGTGGACACGCCGTTCGTGTATTTCGCCATCAACCACCTCGACTGCGCCGGCGGCGTGCAGGTGACCGCCTCGCACAATCCGGCCAACTACAACGGATTCAAGATCTCCAAGCGCCACGCCAAGCCGGTTGGGCAGGCGACGGGCCTCGGCGAGATTCAGCGCCTCGCCGCATTGGTCGAGAGCGAGAAGACCGAGTCAAAGGGCGGGCTCGAGGAGACGCGCGATCTGTGGAGCGCGTACCGCGAGCACCTGCTGTCGTTCATCGATCCGCGCGTGATTTCCGGCGAGCGCAAGCTGCGCATCGCGGTCGACGCATCCAACGGCATGGCTGGCACGATGCTGCCGAAGGTCTTCGAGAGCATCGGGGCTTCAGGGGTGAAGGGTCTTGTGATTGAGAAGCTCTACTTCGACAACAGCTCGGGCGAGTTCGTGCATGAGCCCAACCCGCTCGTCGAGTCGAACCTGCGCGAGCTGCAGAAGGTCATGGCGGCGGGAAAGTTTGACGCGGGCTTCTGCTTCGACGGCGACGCCGACCGCTGCATTGTGCTCGATGAGAAGGGCGCGCCGATCGGCTGCGACCTGCTGCTCGCGTGGCTCGTGCAGGACGCGCTCGCGAAGAAGCCGGGCGCGGCGGTGATCTACGACCTGCGCAGTTCGCGCAGCGTTGCCGAGATCGTCCGCGAGCACGGCGGCAAGCCCGTCGAAAGCCGAGTCGGCCATGTTTTCATGAAGGCGATGCTCGCCGAATCGAACGGCGTGATCGGCGGCGAGCTCAGTGGACACTTCTACTTCGCCGACATGTGGAACACCGACTCGGGCGCGCGCGCATTTGCCGCGGTGATCACCGCGCTTGCCAGCGCGAAGCAGCCGCTGTCGCAGCTCATCGCGCCCTGCAAGCGCTATGTGCAGTCCGGCGAGATCAACTTTGAGAACGAGGACAAACTCGGCGCGCTCGCCGCGCTCAAGGCCGCGTACCCGAAGGCGAAGATGCACGAACTCGACGGCCTTTCGATCGACGCCGGCGACTGGTGGGGCAACATCCGCATGTCGAACACCGAGCCGTTGCTACGCCTCAATCTCGAGGCGCGCGACCAGGCGACCGTCGACGCAAAAATGGCGGAGGTCTCGAAGTACCTCGGTCACCGGGTGGCGCATTGATTCAGCGGTCGCGCCGTGGTTTTGAGCGGTCGCGACTGTCGCTTCAGCCCTGAGGGGCTGAAGCTCTTCGCGACCTTGGGCGTGCAGGACGCGGAAGTCCAACGAGCCGCTCACTCGCCGGGAATCACGACCGACGCAATCGATCCGTGCCACGGACTCGACGCGCTTGCGTGCAGCTTGCGCCCGATGCGGCCGCTGCGCGCGCCGTGATATCCGCTCTCGAGCGCGAGTTTCATCGCGTGGGCCATGCGCACAGGATCTTGCGCGTGGGCGATGCCGGTGTTGAGCAGCACGCCGTCGGCGCCGAGTTCCATTGCAAGCGTGACATCGCTCGGCGTACCCACGCCCGCGTCGACGATCACGGGATACGACGGATCGCCGCCCGCGCTCTTGTCCTTGAGGAGCTCGAGAATGAGCTGGATGTTCGCGGGATTTGCGATGCCGCGGCCGGAGCCGATGGGGCTACCCGCGGGCATCACGCTCGCGGCGCCCGCGTCGCGCAGGCGCACCGCCATGATCGGATCGTCGCTCGAGTAGCAGAGCACGGTGAAGCCGTCCTTGACCAGTTCGCGGCAAGCTTCGAGCGTGCCGACCGGATCGGGCAGCAGCGTCTTGCGGTCGCCGAGAACCTCGAGCTTGACCCAGCCCTTGCCGGGATTGTCGACCGAGTCAAGGATCTCGCGGCCGAGGCGCGCAACGCGAATCGCATCTTCGGCGCTAAAGCAACCAGCCGTGTTGGGCAGGATGGTGTAGCGCGCGAGATCGAGAAAATCGAGCAGCGAACGGCCCTGCGCGTCGACCAGGCGCTCGCGTCGCACTGCGACCGTAACCGCATCGCAACCGCTCACATCGAGCGCGCGCTGCATGGTTTCGTAGTCGCGGTACTTGCCAGTGCCGGTCACGAGGCGGCTCTTGAGCTCGAAGGAGCCGATCGAGAGCGGAGGGATCGGGAAGGTCGTCGTGCTAGAGGTCGTCATGTTGCAGTCTCAGCCTCCGCCCACGAGCGTCACGATTTCGACGCAGTCGCCCGCGGCCACCGCACGGGCGGCGTGCTCGCGCCGTGACACCACGGCGCGGTTGACTTCGACCGCGTAGGCGCGCGCGTTGGGAAGCGTGCGCTCGACGAGGGACGCAAGCGTGGTCCCCGCCGCCACGCTCGTCGGCTTGCCGTTGAGCTCGATCACGATGTCAGTAGAAGTGGTCACGGGCGGCGATCCTACGCGCTCGCCCGCCTGCGTACACTGCCGCCCCATGCGATTCCCGCTTCAAATCAGCACCATCCTCGTGGCCGCCGCTGCAATCATCGCGGCGCTTCCTGGTTGCTCGAAGCCGAAGTACGACACCTCGACGCCCGAGGCACTCCTCGACAGCGTGCAGAAGGCGGTCAAGGATGGCCGGCCCGAGGACTTGCCGCAGTTCATCGAGATCGCCGCGCGCGACATCACCTTCGATGATGGCGTCACCGAGGCGAGCGCGATCGGCGATGTCAAGGGCAAGCTTTCCGACATGCTCGGGCAACTCGGTCGAGTTTCGAGCAAGCTCAAGAGTCGCTTCGTCGCCGAACTCACCAAGCCGAAGAAGCAAACCGAGCTCGAGCGGATCTCCGACCGTTTCGGCTTTGGTCCGATTGTCGAACGCGCAGTCACCGATCCGTTCGCGGTTCTCGACGAAAGCCGTTCCAAGCTGAAGAGCGAGGATCTCGGCGACGGCACGGCAACGCTGACCTTCAACGATAAACCCGTCGTCGGTGGCTTTCTTGCGCTTGTCGAAACCAGTGATGGCTGGCGCGTGACCGTGCCGGTGGAGTTGGTGCAGTCCAACGATTACTGGCCGCAGACGCGCCATGAATGGGCGGTGCTCGCGAGCCTACTGCTCGGAGTGGAGAACTCGCTTGCGATGTTTGAGAAGGAACTCGACCAAGGCAATTTCAAGAACATGAACCAAGCCAGCGAGCGCGTCGGCCGATTGCTCGGTGAAAGCGTCGTGGTTCAGAGCGTGATCTACGCGTCCATGAAGGGCAAGCGCTAGCGCGGCTCGAAACCGTCGCTGCTTGCGGCGACGGACTTACGGGAACACCAGCTCCGCCAGCGCGAGCAGTGGAACCAGGATCCCCACCGACCACGCCATGTAGCCGAAGAAACTCGGCATGGTGACGCCGTCGGTTTCCGCGATGGCCTTGACCATGAAGTTCGGGCCGTTGCCGATGTAGGTATTCGCGCCCATGAACACCGCTCCAAGCGAGATCGCCGTCAGCAGGTCTTCGCGAATCATCCCGCCGGTGATGGCCACATAGGTTTCGTCGGGAAGTTGCGGCAGCGTCTTGGCCACTTCGAAGAACACGACATAGGTCGGCGCGTTGTCGAGGAAGCTCGAGAGCGCGCCAGTCATCCAGTAGAACGCGTACGGCGACTCGATGCCGAGCGACGGGCCTTTCGCCTGCAGCACTGCCAGTGGCAACTGCATTGAAATGAAGATGCCGACGAAGATAACGGCGACCTCGATGATCGCGCCGAACTCGAAGCGGTTGGCGGTGCGCACCGACTTCCGCGTGAACACCCAACTTGCGCCCGCCAGCGCCAGCAGCGCCAATTCCTGCATGAACGGCGGTGGGATGAAGTCAGTACCCGGCAGCGGTTGTCCGCGCACGATCAGCGCGACCGCCGCGATGGCCGCCGCCAGCAGCGGGATGTTCACGGCGCCCTCGATGTGGAATCGACGATGGTCCTCGGCCACCTGCACCTCGCGTCGTTCGCGCGCATGCAGGATGGTGTCGATGGCGAAGTACGCCACCAGCAGCAACCCGTTGACGATGAGCCACTCGCGCCACAGCGAAAGCGTCCAACCAAAGGGCACTCCGCGCAAATAGCCCATGAACAGCGGCGGATCGCCGATCGGCAGCAGGCAGCCGCCGCAGTTGCACACAATAAAGATGAAGAAGATCACCGAATGCGCGCGGTACTTGCGTCTGTGCATCGACTCGAGCAGCGGGCGGATCAGCACCATCGCTGCGCCAGTGGTTCCGATGAAGCTGGCGGCAACCGCGCCGATGGTGAGGATGCTGAGGTTCTCCCACGGCTTTCCGTCGAAGGGAGTTTCGATACGCAGGCCGCCGGCGATCACATAAAGCGCGAACAGCAGGCTCATGAACGGCACGAATTCGTTGGGAATCGCGTGATGCAGCGCGCTTCCCACTCCCTCGCTGCCCGAAGTCACGCCGATGTAGCCCAGCGCAAGCGTCGATGCCGCAATCGAAACCACATAGCGGTTGAGATTCGAGTGCCACCAGTGGGCGATGGCGGGAATCAGCGGAAACAAGGCGATTGCGGCCAGTAATCCTACGAAGGGCAGCACGCCGATCCACCAGGTGTCGGGCATGTGCGCGTGCGTCTCGACGCCGCCGTGAGGCGTGATGAACAGTGCAAGCAGCAGCGCGGCAGTTGCAACAACGGCGATGACCGGCGCGATGCGGATTGCGATCGAGTCGGGCTTCGCCGACTTTGGGTGGTCCTGCCGAAACGGGTCGTTCATGGCGCGAAAGGTAGCAACTTGGCGTTGTCGAGCGTTACACTCGGACGATGCGCGTTGGGTTCCCAGTCATGCTCCCCGTCATGCTCCCCATCATGCTCCCCGTCATGTTCCCCGTCATGTTCCCCGTCATGTTCATCGTGATGCTCGTGAGTGCTCATTGCGCAATCGCCGCGACCGACGATTGCCCCCGAGGCGCGCGTCATCTGGTCACGATCCCTGGCGTCTACGGCGCCTGCGCGGTGGCGTTTGACGGCGAATCGATTCTCGTTTGCGCGCCTGAGCAGGTTTCCGACGGCAGTGAACGGCAGGTCGTTCGCGCGCTTGCCGTGAGCGGACGCGCTGAACCGCAACTGACGTTTCTGCCGACGGGCGCGGGATACGCCGCCGACATCGATGTTGCCGCCGACGGCACGGTCGCCATCGCCGACGCCGCGGGCTCGGTGCGGGTGATTGCGCGCGATGGTTCGCTGCGCGTCATCGGCGAAGGCACGCTCGAGTCGCCCAGCGGAGTCTGCTGGCGCGGTGGCGAACTTGCGGTGAGTGATCGGCGTTTGCGCGCCGTCGTGGTGTTCTCCGGCGAAGGTGTCGAAATTGCGCGCGTCGGTGTGGGGCAGCTTGGCGATCCGCAGGGGCTCGCCGCCACCGCCGACGGATCGCTGTTCGTTGCCGATCGTCTTTACGATCGCATCTGGCATTTCGCCGCCGACACCAACCGCCATCTCGCGGGCGTTGGCCGCGCGCTGTGCGAGAAGGGCGCCAATCCCGGGCAATTGCGCTCGCCTTGCGATGTTGCGGTGCTTGACCGCGGCGGGCAACGCTGCCTCGTCGTCGCCGACGAGCTCAACCATCGCATTCAGATTCTTGACGGCGATGGGCGTTTCGTCGGCTTTTTTGGCATGCACGCGCTGATTCCTCGCCAGGGCGCGGGGCGCATTCACTATCCGCGCAGCGTTGTCATCGACGCCAAGGGCAAGACCATCGCCGTCGCCGAGGCCTTCGAAGATCGCGTTCAGGTGTTCGCGCTGCAATCCACCGCCAACGAAATCGACGCCTCCGTCGGCATGTCCGAGTTCATCACCAGTCACTTCGGCAGCGAGGTCGGTTGCGCGGCCGATCTGCTGGCGCTGCTCGATGTTGAAACTCAGGGCGTTGCGCTGCTCGACGCGCGCACCACGCCGCCGATCCACATGGCCATCATCGGTGGATCGGGCGCGCTCCCCAACCGCTTCGGCGATGTTTCGGCGATCGCCGTCGAACCGGTCTGCGGGCGAGTGTGGATTGCCGACTCCGCGCGCGCGCGACTCGATGTATTCAACACGGTGTGGGATCGTGCCAAGCCGCCCATCGTTGACATGTTTATCCCGCAACTGGCGCGCTCGATGGATCTCGGCGCGTTTGTGCATCGGCTCACGCTGCCCGGCGGACGCACCGCGTTGCGCGTTCCCAGCATCGTCGACATCGCCTTCGACACGCGCGATCCCACGCGCGTGCTGCTGCTCGACGCGGCCAATCGCGCCATCATCAACACTGATCTGCGCCTGCAATCGGGCACCGTCGATTTACTTCCCATCGGTGCTCGCGCTCCCGAGGAACTCGCCATCGCCAGCGACGGTCGCATCGCCGTCGCCGATTCCGTTGCTCGCGTGGTGTTCATGCGCAGCGCGGCGGGGGAGTGGTCGACGCTCGCCCGGCTCGGCGATATTGCTTTCGCGCGTCCGGCCGGTGTTGGCTTCGATGACACCGGCGCGCTGGTGGTGAGCGATTGCGCGCGCGACGCCTGCATCGTTGGTGGCGCGACCGTCAACGCCAGCGCGCGCCTCGTTGGCGAACGCGGCATTCTCGACGAGCAGTTCTTTGATCCGCAGGCGATGGTCGATTCGCCCAACGGGCTCATCGTTGTCGATCGCGGCAACCATCGATTCCAACGATTTGGTGGCGGAGCGGGGCAATTCACCTGGAATCTCACCGGCAGCATGGGCCGTTACTACGACCGCAAGCGTCGTGGCTCGCCTGGCGCTGCCCCCGCGAGCACGCCCGCATCGCGCGTGCCCAAGTTGGAGGAGTCATGACGGTCGATCGCATCACGCGCGCTCGCTTCGCCTGCGTCATCTGCGTTGCCTGCGCCTGCGTAACACTGTTGCCTTGCGGTTGCGATCGCGCAGAACCATCAAAGCCCAGCGTTGGAGTTGTTGCACCGGCGACAGCAGCCGCGCCATCTCTCGCGCCCTCTTCGTCGCAAGCTGTCCCGCAAGCCGTCCCGCAAGCCGTCCCGCAAGCCGTCGCGCCACCGTTCACCATGACCGCCGCTGCCATCGAGGCGCGTTCCGCCGACGGCACCTACATCGTTCGTTGGGAGCCGGTGGGCGGATCGCTTCCCGATGCCGAGCCGTTTGATATGCGCTTCGAGATCAAGCGCGCCGATGGCAAGCCGGTCGCGCGCACGGCGGGCGTGATCGTTGATGCGGAGATGCCCCAACACGGCCATGGAATGAATCTCACGCCGACCATCGCGCGCGCGGGCGATGGCTTGTACCTCGCCCGCGGCATGCTTCTGCATATGACCGGCCGCTGGGTGCTTTCGATCGACATTGAGGAGGACGCCATCGCCGAGAGGACGCAGTGGTATGTCGATGTTCGTTAGCGCTCGGTTCGTTAGCGCCTGGTTCACGTGCGCGTGCCTTCTGCTCGTCGCCCCGCCCGCACTCGCTGGCGATCCGCCGATTGCGCGGGCTTTGCTTGCGCCCGAGCTCGCCGCCCTCAACGACGAAGAACTTGCGCGCATCGGCGCCATGTCGCCGCTTCCCGCGCTTCCCGCCGATCCGACTAATCGCGTCGCCGACAGTCTGGCCGCCGCCCAACTCGGCCATCGCCTCTTCTTCGACAAACGGCTTTCGCCAAAGGGCATCTCCTGCGCGAGCTGCCACGACCCTGCTCTCGCCTTCACCGATGCAAAGCCGCTCGCGCAGGGCATCGCCACCGCGCGTCGCAACACGCCGACGATTCTCGACGCTGCTCGTCGCCGTTGGAACGGATGGGACGGCAAGTTCGACTCGTTGTGGTCACAGGCGTTGTCACCACTAGAAAACCCTATGGAAATGGGCTCGAGCCGCGCGCGACTCTTGCAGGTCGTGCGCGATGACCCCGACTTGCGCGCACGCTACAACGCGATCTTCGGCGACTTCCCCAGCGAACTTGCTGCGGGTGCGCGCGATCCACTTGCGACCGTTCCCGCGCCCGTTCCCGCGACCGCGCCCGCCACGCAGGCGCTCATCGACGCCACCACCGCCAATGTCCTGAAGTCCCTCGGCGCCTATCAGCGCAAACTTCTCTCCGGCCCAGCGCCGATCGATCGCTTCGTTGACGGACTCAACGGGAAGCAGGGCGGCGATCTCGATGCGCTTTCGCCTGCCGCGCGTCGTGGTCTCGCGACTTTCGTGTCCAAGGGCGGCTGCTACCAATGTCACCGCGGTCCGAGCTTTACCGACGAAGAGTTTCACGCTCTCGGACTTGCCGGCGCCAACGGCCGCGTTCCTGATGACCCTGCGCGACTGGCCGCCGTCGACTTCCTGCGGGCAAATCCCTTTAATTGCGCGGGTATTTTGAGCGATGCGCGCGACAGCGCCAAGGCGAACATGGTGAAGGGGTTGCGTAGATCAAGCGAACTCTTCGGCCAGTTCCGCACGCCGTCGCTGCGCGGCGTTGCCTTGACGGCGCCGTACATGCACGACGGCCGATTCGCCAGCCTCGACGCCGTCGCCCACTTCTACGACACCCTCGTCGGCGCAAGCCCCATCGGCCATCACGGCGAGTCGGTCCTCGTGCCGCTTGATCTCGGCGCATCGGGGCGGGCCGACCTCGTCGAATTCCTCCGCGCCCTTGGCACGGATGTTTCTTTGGGAGATCCGTGGAAAGTGAATCCGCTGGTCGAAGCGGCGCGTACCGAGTCGCAAGCAGTAGGTCGGTAACTCGACCGTGTTTTACGGCGGATGGCGAGATTTCGGCACAACCTCCACGACCTCGACCCCTGCCTTGCGTTAGATTGAATCTGCTTCGCGCTCGGCGAATCTTCAGTTTCTAGGACGATTGCCCATGATCTCTGCCTCGAAGCCTGTACCCCAGAATCGTGTACTCCCGGGCCCCGTCCTCCCGGGTTCCGTTTTTCTGGGCTTCGTCCCACTCAAGTTGTTTCTTTGGGTGATCATCATCGCCTACATCGTGGTGGGCACACCGTTGTTTGCCCATGACGACGATGGCAAGGTTCGCGACCGCCAGAAGCCCTATCGCGGGCCGGGTTGGCGCGAGGTTGATGGCAAGCCGATCGAAGGTTCGGTCGCGGGCACCTTCGACTCCAACGGCGTCACTCTGCGCAGTTGGCTTCCGCTCGCGCAACTTTCCGCCCCATCCACCAGCGCCAACTCCTGCTGGGGCTACATCTCTCCCGCCGGCCGCGAGTACGCGATCATCGGCCTCTCCGACGGCACTGCGTTCGTCGACATCACCAACCCTGGTGCTGCAGTGGTCAAGGCGCACATCCCTGGGCCGACCAGCCTCTGGCGCGATGTGCGCGTCTACCGCAACTTCTGTTACGCCGGCTCCGAGGGCGGCAGCGGCGTGCAGGTCATCGATATGAGTCAGCTTGATGCGCTGGGCACTGTGACCCTGGTGAACAGCGTCACTGCGCCGGCCACCACTACCGCCGCCACCCACACGCTGGCGCTCGACGAGGTGAGTGGATTTCTCTATCGCGCCGGCGGTGGCGCCAATGGCCTGCGCATCTACGACCTCAACGCCAACCCCGCCGCGCCCGCCTATGTCAACACCTGGACGCCGATCTATGTCCACGAGATGATGATCAAGACCTTTACCAGCGGCCCATACGCCAATCGCCAGATCGCCTTCTGCTGCGGCGGAGCCAACAACGGCAACGCTAATACTGGCCTCTACATCGTTGATGTCACCGACAAGGCGAACCCGGTGCAGCTTTCTTACACCACTTATCCCAACGCGCGCTACTGCCATCAAGGCTGGCTCGATGCGGAAGGCAAGTACTTCTACATCGACGACGAGCTCGACGAAGGCGCCACGGTTTCCGTCACCACCACCATCGTGGTCGATGTGTCGAACCTCAACGCGCCAACGCTCACTGGAACCTTCACCAACGGCAACACCGCCATTGGCCACAACCTCTTCGTGAACGGAACCAAGCTCTACGAGGCGAACTACCGCTCAGGCATGCGGGTCTTCGATCTCGCGGTCAGCCGAACCAATCCGCCTGAGGTCGCGTTCTTCGATACCTATCCCGGCTCGGACAGCGCGCAGTTCAACGGTCTGTGGAATTTGTGGCCGTTCTTCCCGAGCGGCACCGTGATTGGCAGCGATATCGAGCGCGGGCTCTTTGTGTGGAAGATCGCGCCGCCGCTGGCGACCTATGTCGTTGCTGCGCCTCCGGCCAGCATCAATCCGCAGGGTGGCACGACGATCGATGTCGTCATCGCGCCCACCGCTGGCCAGACGCTCAATCCAGCAACGGCGAAGATGACCACCACATGGGGCACCACCGGCACCGCCACTTCGGCGATGACGCTGCTCTCGGGGAACGCCTATCGCGCGAGCTTTCCCGCCGTGGCGTGCCTGCTGACGGCGACTTACAAGTTTGAGATCGCCAACACCGCGGGCGAGCTTTCGATTGATACCGCTACCCGCACCGTGCTTTCCGCGGTCGGACAGTCGGTGATCGTGTCGAGTGAATTCGAGGTCGCCGACGGCTGGGTTGGCGGCGTTGTCGGGGATACCGCGGTTTCGGGCATATGGGTGCGCGCCGATCCGGCCGGAACCATCGCGCAACCCGAGAACGACCATTCGGCGGTTGGAACCGTCTGCTGGGTCACCGGCAACGGCGTGGTTGGCGGCGCCGACGGCGCGGTCGATGTGGACGGCGGAACCACCACGCTGCTTTCTCCAGTGATCAACCTCGCGGGCCTCGACGAACCGACGATTGAGTACTGGTACTGGTATTCGAACAACCTCGGCGGCGCGCCCAACACGGATTCGATGCCGATCGAGCTGTC
>QWPT01000006.1:10126-17964 GCA_003671075.1 Planctomycetota bacterium | reverse complement strand
TTGAGTGCGCAGCTTTCTTGTTCTGACTTCGTTCATCGGTTGCTTTTCGAACCTGTGACGGTCAGAATCCTCAGCGAGATGACGCAGTCCCCGACCGACCTCACTTTCACTTCGATGTTTCCGAGCGGCGTGCGCATGCACGCCGCTCTTTTGATTGGACTCGCCAGCGCGCTGCTCGCCGCGGCGCCGGCGGGCGACGATCCCGTTCCAGCGGCTTCCAAACCAGCGGGCGCGTTCAAGCAAGAGGTCGCGGGCTGCACCTTCGTCATCGACCTCGTTCCTTTCAAGGGCGGCAAGGGCGAGCCACTCTTTGTTTCCACCACCGAGATTCCGTGGGAACTCTTCGATGTCTTCGTCTACGGCAGCGACAAGGCCGACGGAAAGAGCAACGAGCAGGCCGACGCTGTCACCAAGCCGACCAAGCCCTACATCGGCATGGATCGCGAGTTTGGCCATGTCGGCTTTCCTGCGATCTCGCCATCGTTTCTCTCCGTCAAGCAGTTCTGCCAATGGCTGAGCGCGAAGACCGGTCGCACCTATCGCCTTCCCACGCCCGATGAATCGAAGGCGCTCTGCGTGCAGTCGGGCATCGATCCAAAAAATTGCGGCGACTTTGCTTGGACCAAGGACAACGCTCAAGAGAAGACGCACAAGCTTGCGGCCAAGAAGGCCGACAAGCTCGGCCTGTTTGATCTCATGGGCAACGCCTGTGAATGGGTGGACGATGGTTCGAAGTTCGGCTCCGTTGCCGGCGGCTGCTATCTCGACGCCATGGCCGATCTCGAGTGCGGCGCGCTCTCGCCGTGCAAGCCAGTTGAATGGAACGAGATTGATCCGCAATTCCCTAAGAGCAAGTGGTGGTATTCAAGCGGTGGCTTCGTTGGCTTCCGAGTGATCTGCGAACCGACCGACGCGAAGAAATAGGAATCCAAGATGGACTTGACCCGACGCAACTTCGTCGCCGCAGCCGCGGCTTCTCCCTTCATTCTGAGCGCAACCGGCGCCTTGGCGAACATGGCCAACGGCCCTGTGCTCAAGGTCGCGGTGATCGGATGCGGTGGTCGCGGCACTGGCGCGATGTTCAACGCCATCAGCGCGGGCAAGACTTCCGGTTGCACCATCGAGGTCATCGCCCTCGCCGATCTCTTCCCTGATCGTGCCAACAACGCCAACCAGGCGCTCGCCGAGAACGGCATGAAGGCCGTGCCCGCCGATCGCGTGTTCACCGGCTTCGACGCCTACAAGAAGGCGTGCGCGACCGATTGCGATTTCGTCATCCTTGCAACGCCGCCCGGTTTCCGTTCGATTCACTTCAAGGAAGCCACCGCCAAGGGCAAGCATGTCTTCTGCGAGAAGCCGGTCGCGGTGGACGGCCCCGGAGTGCGCCGCTTTCTTGAGGCCGCCGCGGTGAGCCGTTCGAAGAAGCTCAAGGTCGTCGCGGGCACGCAGCGTCGCCACGAGACTTGCTACATCGACAGCGTCGGCCGCATCGCCAAGGGCGACATCGGCAGGGTCGTTGCGGGTCGCGTGTACTGGAACATGGGAAGCCTTTGGAATGTTGCGCCCGACGCCACCAAGTCCGAGGTCGAGAATCAGGTGCGCAACTGGCTCTATCACACTTGGCTTTCCGGCGACCACATTGTCGAGCAGCATGTGCATCAGCTCGATGTGATGCAGTGGGTCATGGGCGGTCATCCCGAACTCGTGCGCGGAGTCGGCGGTCGTCAGGTTCGCACCGACACCACGCTCTTCGGCAACATCAACGATCACTTCGGGCTTGAGTTCCAGTTCCCCGGCGACCGCTTCGTCTTCTCGATGTGCCGTCAGCAGGATGGCACCGATGGCAAGGTCGAGGAGATGTTCATCGGCACCGACGGCGTCGCGCGCATGCAGTCGGGATTCGCCGAACTCACCGGCGCCAAGCCGTGGAAATTCAGCGGCAAACAGGTCGATCCATACACACAGGAGCACATCGACCTGCAGAACGCGATCATCAAGGACATCGCGCTGAACGAGGCCGAGCAGGTCGCGCACAGCACGCTCTGCGCCATCATGGGTCGCATGTCCGCCTACTCGGGCAAGGATGTGACTTGGGAACAGGCGCTGAACGACAACGAAGTGCTCATGCCTGAAGTCGTCGAGTTCGGCGCGCGTCCGCAAGCACCCGTTGCGATGCCAGGCAAGACGCGCGTCTGAGAGCGGATGGCGGCGTTCATGCGGCGTTCATGGGCCGTTCATGGGCCGTTCGACGCAATCCAGCGCGCGATCCCATCGCGCTCGACCCGTGCGCGCATCGTGGGAAATTTCGCCATGATCGCGGCGACTTGCGCATCGGTCTCGCAGAGCGCGAGTCCGGTGGCGACTGCATCGACGGCGCAATCAAGCGGCCCGACCACGGTGACCTGCGCGACCCGGGTTGCTCCCAGGCCGGTGCGCGGGTCGACGATGTGCGCGTAGCGGACGCCGTCGATGTCGATCCATTGCTCAGCGCCGCCCGAGGTGCTGACGGCTTGGTTGACGGCGCGCAGCGTCTGCGCTTGCGCGTTCGCCGACTCCGGCGCGATGACGACGATCCAACCGGGCTCGCCGCGCGGCGCGTCGCCGGCAGCGATGTCGCCGGCAACCGCAACCAACGCCCGCGAACAGCCCATCCGTCGCATCGCCTCCAGCGCCTTCACCGCGCCAAACCCCTTGCCGATGCCGCCGAAATCAAGCGCGATGTCGTCGCGCGCCCGCACCACCATCGTTCCATCGATCGCGACCTTGTCCGATCCAACGCGCTCTTTCGCCGCGGCCACCGCATCGGCGTTGGGCAACACGCCGCTCTTGCGACTCGCGCGCCACAACGCCACCAGCGGCCCGATCGTTGCGTCGAAGCGGCCGTCGGTCGCCTGCGCAACCTCGATGGATCGCGCCAACACTTCGCGCAACTGCGCCGATGCTTGCACGCGCAGCGCCCGCGCGGAATTCAACTTGGTCAGCTCGGACGATTTGCGCCAATCCGAAAGCATCGCGTCGAGTCGATCAAGTTCTAGTTGCGCCGACCGCGCTGCGTTACGCGCGAGCGCAGCGTCATCCTCGTCGACGGTGATGTCGATGGTGCAGCCCATCGCGGTGCCGGTGAAGCGATGGCGATGGGCGGTGGGCGCGCAGGAAATCAGACTTGAGGCCACGCACGCAAACACGCACGCAAGCTTGCACGCAAGCATGCACGCGCGGAAGCAGACCGCACTGACACGCAGCGCGGCGTGGCGGAAGTTTTTCGGAAATCGACTGCGCATCAAGCGTTGGTCAGCGCGTGGCCGGCGTCGTGGTCGGCGTCGTGGTCGGCGTCGTGACTGGCGTCGTGACTGGCATCGCGGGTTCGTTCGGGCGCAGCCACCACGGCTTGCCGATGTAGCACGAACGCGAGGGATTCTTCTCGAGGTAGTCCTGGTGGTACTCCTCCGCGTCGACGAACGCCTTGGCCGGCTCGATCTCGGTCACGATCTTCCTGCCGTTGAAGCTGCTCTTGGCCCCAAGCTGAGCGACGAAGGCCTTCGCCTCAGTCAGCTGCCGATCACCAACGGTGTACAGGCCCGAACGGTATTGCGTGCCGTCATCGGGGCCTTGGCGATTGAGCTGGGTCGGATCGTGCATCTCAAAGAAACCCTGCAGCAGTTGCTGGTAGGAGATCTGCGTCGGATCAAACACCACCTTCACCGCCTCGGCGTGCGGGCGGTAGCCCTCAGGACGCTTCGATGCCGGCGTGCCATCTTGGCCGCAGACTTCCTTGTAGTCAGGCTTCGCGCTCGAACCCTGCATGTAGCCGCTCTCGGCGCTGATGACGCCAGGAGCCTGCTGAAAGTAGTGCTCGATGCCCCAGAAGCAACCGCCGGCGAAATACGCGGTCTCGCCAGTGATCGGCGAAGACTCGGGTCCGCGCGCCTCGTCCTTGGCGTAGAACTTCAGCGCGGCGCCGTTGAGGCAGAAGCGCAGTCCCGTCGGCTTCGGGCCGTCGTCAAACACATGGCCAAGATGCGCGCTGCAGCGCGCGCAATTAATCTCGACGCGCTGCATGCCGTACGCGTTGTCTTCATGAGCCAACACATGCTCGATGTCGAAGGGCTGGAAGAAGCTCGGCCAACCCGTGCCCGAGTTGAACTTGTTGGCGCTGGAGAACAGCGGCAGTCCGCAAACGACGCAGCAGTAGGTGCCGTCCTTGTGGTTGTCGAGCAGCGTGCCGCAGAACGCAGCCTCAGTGCCCGCCTTCTGCGTAACTCGATAAGCCTCGGGATCGAGTTTCTTGGCGAGTTCCTCGACGCGCGCGCGTGAGAGCGGCGTGATGTCGTAGCCGGGGCGCGAATACTTCTTGGTAGCGGGAGTAGTCATGGATTCGTCTTTCGGTCCGTCTTGCGTGCCATCTTTGGGGGCGTGATCGGTGGCGGGGACTGCGACCACTGCCGGCGCGGTCTGCGCGCGCGCCCATCCCAAGGCCGTGACGGGCAGGGCGACCAGAGCAATCACAAGAAGTGCAATCATTGTTTTCATAGCAGTACTCATAGACCGCTCCGCCGCGAAGGTTCGGCCTTCGCGCAATTTGCAACTGAGATGCAGTGGGCCCGGTGGGAATCGAACCCACATGCCTTGCGGCTGCGGATTTTAAGTCCGCTGCGTCTGCCTGTTCCGCCACGGGCCCGTGAATCCGAATGGTAGCGCGGGCAGGCCGCGCGTTCAGCGGCCGCCGTCGCGCGATCGATCGTCGCACGGGTCGCTCTTGGCCTCGAGCCGCTGCTGGACTTCCTGCTCGACCTTCTTGTTCATGCCCATGGTGATCTCGATGCCTACGAGGCGGGCCACGATCGCGGCCATGTAGATCTGCGCGACCAGCGCCTCAAGCGCGGCGAACGACCGCGCCTGCGGCGTCTTGGGCGTGATGTCGCCGTATCCGACGGTGGTCAGCGTGATAATCGAGTAGTAGCGCAGCTGTTGTTCAGCCGTGCCGCTCTTTAAATCGAGATCGAAGCTGTTCGGATCGATGTCGTAGAGCAGCAGGTACGCGAATCCCCAGAACACGCCCATGTAGACATAAATCGAGATCGCCGCGAGCACTGTGTTGTGGTTGATGACCTTGGATCGCACCACGAACGAGACCAGCAGCAGGATCACCGTGGCCGACAGCAGCAGCGGAAGCAGGTGCGCCAGGCTCGCCGTCCACAAGCCGATCTTCGCGTTGTCGAGCATCCGGACTGCGGCGGTGATCCCGATCAGCACGCACCCGGCAACGAACAGCAGCCGCGACGGCGACAGTTGGCGGATGAGCGACACGAACATGGCGATGACCAACACTTCGATCAGTAGCTCGAGCACGGTGTTCTGGACCGCGGGTCGGATCGCGAAGATCCCGAGCAGCGCCCACAGCACCCACCGAAGCGGGTTGCTGAGCGCTGCTGACTCTACTTTTTGAACATCGGCGAACATCGTGGCGTGGGCTCCTGCGCGGACGACCTCGCGGCGACCATCAGTCCTTCTTCTCGAGATGCCCACCGAAGGCGAAGCGTTGCGCGCTCATGACCTTGTTCATGAAGTCCGCGTTGCCGCGCGATTGGAAGCGTCCGAACAGCGCCGCCGCAAGGACGGGCGCTGGGACTCCTTCGTCGTTGGCAGCGGCGAGCGTCCAGCGTCCTTCGCCCGAATCGCTGACCTTGCCGCCGAACTGCGCCAGTGACGGATCCTTCGCCATCGCCTGCGCGGTGAGGTCGAGCAGCCACGAACCGACGACGCTTCCGCGCCGCCACAGCTCAGTGATCGCCGCGAGGTCAAACTCGTACTGGTAGTGCTCGGGATTGCGCAGCGGCGTGGTTTCAGCATCCTTCTCGTAGGCGTGCTTGCCGATGTCGGCGTGCTCGAGAATGTTGAGGCCTTCGGCGTAGGCCGCCATCAGGCCGTACTCGATGCCGTTGTGAACCATCTTCACAAAGTGGCCGGCGCCGACTGGTCCGCAGTGCAGATAGCCGAGCTCCGCGGTGGCGAGTTTGGCAGCCTCGGGATTGCGCAGCGCGTCGCCCAGTCCGGGCGCGAGCGTCTTGAAGATGCTGTCGAGCCGAGTCACCGCGATCTTGTCGCCGCCGATCATCTGGCAGTAGCCGCGCTCGAGTCCCCAGACGCCGCCCGAGGTTCCGACATCGACATAGTGCAAGCCCTTGACGGCAAGCTCGCCAGCGCGGCGAATGTCATCGATGTAGTAGCTGTTGCCGCCGTCGATGATGCAATCGTCCTTGGCGAGGTGCTGCAGCAGCGAGGCAATCGTCCCGTCGACGAACGCAACCGGGAGCATGAGCCACACATGGCGCGGGCCAGTGAGCTTCGCGCAAAGGTCGGCGACGCTCGAGGATGCGACGGCGCCTTCAGCGGCGAGGTCGGTCACCGCCTTGGCGTTTACATCGAACACGACAACGGTGTGCCCGCCCTTGATGAGTCGGCGAACCATGTTTGCGCCCATGCGCCCGAGGCCAATCATTCCGATTTGCATGGCGGGACTCTATCGAATCGGTCGGCGGTCGTGGCTGACCGCCGCGATCAGTCGGTATCGGCAGCGAATTTGGTGATGAGATCGGCAGCGATCTGAGCCGTGAGCCAGTGGGCAAACGCCTCCTTGGAGCAGGGGCCACCGGGAGTGCGCGTGCTGCCGTCGCGCAAAAACAGCGTTCCGTCGATGTGGGTGGAATCGATGGTTTCGAGCGGATTGGCCACGATTCCCGCCAGATCCTTGCGCGCGAGTTTCTCACGCGCCGAACTTTCCAGTCGCTCGCGCGGTTCGAGCGCAAAGCCGATCACGCACGCGCCCGCCTTGCGCCAGTCGCGCGTGACCGTGAGCAGATCGGGAACGCCTTCGAGTTCAAGTTGCATGCCCGAATCGGTTCGGCGCATCTTCCCGTCAAGCACGGAGCGCGGCCGGAAATCGGCGACGGCCGCCGCCATCACCACCAGGTCCGCGGCCGGCAGCTCCGCGCGCATCAGCCGCTCGAGGTCGCTCGAAGTGCAAAAGCGCTCGAGCCTCAGCCTGGGCGCTCCCGCCCGTCGATCGCCAGCAATCGGCGGCGGCGACGCAACTGGAAGTTGTCCGCGCACGGGGCCGAGGGCAAGAACCACATCGAAACCCTTTGAAAGCAGCGCATTTGCCAACGCCACTCCCATGCGCCCCGACGACCGATTGCCGATGAAACGCACGGCGTCGATCGGCTCCTCGGTCGGTCCCGCGGTTACGAACGCGAGGGAGCGCGCGCGGTTGTTGGTGGGGGCGGTCATGCTTGCGTCAGGGCTTGCGTCAGGGCTTGCGTCAGGGCTTGCGTCAGGGCTTGCGTCAGGACTGCGTCATGAATCGCGTCGTGCGCGCGCCGATGGCGGGCGGCGGGAATTCGTCAAGGTGCGACCGCGCAGACGGTTGCGGCGGCGGGTTCGAAACGCGATACTACGAGACTCCGCGCAGTGCGGCCCGTCCAGGATTTCGGAGACTTGATTTTGGCAAAGAAAAGCGACAAGAAGGTCGAAGAGATCCTCCTCGAGGCAGGCACCGTGACCGTCCAACAGGTCGCAGCCGCGGTCTCTGAGGCCGAGAGCACGGGCAAGCGCGTCGGCGAAGCGCTCATCGAGCAGGGGGCGTGCAAGGAGACCGATGTCGCCAAGGCGATCGCGATCCAGTTCGGCCTTGAGTTCCTCGACCTCACCAAGCCTGAGTCGCTCGCGCGGACCGATCGCGGGCTGCTCAAGGCCGAAGTGCAAATGAAATACACCGTCGTGCCCATGCGCAAAGAGCGCGGCACGATCTTGGTCTGCGTCCACGATCCATCCGACATCGA
>QWPT01000006.1:0-9603 GCA_003671075.1 Planctomycetota bacterium | reverse complement strand
CCCGCGGTGCACGGCGAGTCGGTGGTGCTTCGTATTCTCCGCCCGGACAGCGCGCGCATCGGCCTCAAGGGCCTCGGCTTCGAGGCTGACAATCTCGCAAACTTCAACCGCATCATTCGCCGCCCCAACGGCATCTTTCTCGTCACCGGCCCCACCGGTTCGGGCAAGACCACCACGCTCTACTCGGCGCTCAACGACCTCAACACGCCCGATCGCAAGATCATCACGGCGGAGGATCCCGTTGAGTATGCGTTCAAGGGCATCAATCAGGTGCAGGTGCGCGAGCACATCGGACTGACTTTTGCCGCGGTGCTTCGCTCGATGTTGCGTCAAGCGCCGAACATCATTCTCGTCGGTGAAATCCGCGACCGCGAGGTCGCGGACATCGCGATTCAGGCCGCACTCACCGGCCACATGGTGTTCTCAACGCTTCACACCAACGACGCGCCCAGCGCCATCACCCGTCTCATCGACATGGGCGTGAAGCCGTTCCTCGTGGCCAGTTCGATTCAGGCGATCATGGGCCAGCGCCTCGCGCGCGTGCTCTGCGAGAAGTGCAAGGAGCCTGATCCAGCGCCCGATCCCAAGATGATGCGCCTTGTCGGCATCAGTGCTGAGGAAGCGGCGATGGGCAGCATCATGCGTCCGGTCGGCTGCGCGGCGTGTGACGGCACCGGCTTCCGCGGTCGTCGCGCCATCTTCGAGCTGATGGTTATGAACTCCGAGATCCGCGATCTCGCTTTCAATCGCGCCAGCGTTTCCAAGGTGCGCGCAGCTGCCGTTCGTGGCGGCATGCGCAGCCTCGTGGGCGACGGCAAGATCAAGATTCTTCGCGGCAATACCACCCCGACCGAGATCGCCAACTTTGCCCAGGTCGAAGGTTACGACCCGAGCGAAGTCGCCAGTGCGTGATGAAACCGATTGCTGCAGCGCCGTTCGCGCAGAGCTACGGCCCGTACCGAACCAGTGAGATCCAACTATGTCCGCGATGCAGATTGACCGCCTCCTCGACACCATCGTGAAGAACGGCGCGTCCGACCTTCACATCTCCACCGGCCGCCCGCCGACCATCCGCCTTCACGGCAAGCTCAAGAGCCTCGCCACCAAGGTCATCGATGCCGAAGACGCCACCGCGTTGATGAAGTCGATCACCCCCGAGAAGAACCAGGCTGAGTTGGCCGAGTGCGGCGGTACCGACTTCGGCTTTGCCTTCGGTGACGCGGCCCGTTTCCGAGCCTCGGTGTTCCGCCAGCGCGGCGACATCTCGATGGTTCTGCGACTCATCCCCAACAAGCTGCTCACCTTCGACGAGATCGGCCTGCCCAAGATCGTCGCTGAGCTCTGCCGTCGTCCGCGCGGTCTGTTCCTGGTGACCGGTCCGACCGGTTCAGGCAAGTCGACCACGCTGGCGTCGATGCTCAACTGGATCAACGAGCTGTACGACCGCCACATCGTCACCATCGAAGATCCGATCGAGTACTACCACTATCACAAGAAGTCGGTCGTCAACCAGCGCGAGGTCGGCAGGGATGTCCCGAGCTTCTCCGAGGCGCTTCGACGCGTGCTTCGCTCCGACCCCGATGTGATTCTCGTCGGCGAAATGCGAGACCTCGAAACCATCGAGTCGGCGATCCGCGCTGCAGAAACCGGCCACTTGGTGTTCGCAACCCTGCACACCTCGGGCGCGGCCAGCACCATCAACCGCGTCATCGACGCGTTCCCGGTGACTCAGCAGGAGCAGGTGCGCGTTCAGCTGTCGACCTCGCTCATCGCGGTGCTTTCGCAGCAGCTCTGCGCGCGCGCCGATAAGCCCGGCCGCGTGGCCGCCTACGAGTTCTTGGTGGTGACCCCCGCGGTCGCCAACCTCATCCGCGAGAGCAAGACTTTCCGCATCGACTCGGCCATCCAGACCGGTCGCAAGTTCGGCATGCAGCTGCTCGACGACCACCTCTGGAAGCTCTACGCCGAAGGCAAGATCTCCCCCGAGGAGTGCATCGACAAGTGCAAGAACCCTGGCGATCTCAAGGACAAGATCCATCGCGCCGGCGGCGTGATCGGTCGCACCGAACTCGATGAGGAACATGAATAGGGAAGCCTGAAGCGGGGCGGTCAGGCGCTCGGTGCTCATCACCGCGCTCCGCCGTCGGCCCGACCGCAAAACCGCGATTGGGCGCTTCTGGCCATACGCGTGAATCCAAGTGTCCTGATCCAAACCCCCGTGGCGCCGTGCTCTCGGGGGGTGGAGCGTGCCGTATAGCACGTAGTGCCTGTCTTTCGACCGCGCGTGCGGTCGGGCGGGCTCCGGTGAGTACCGGTGTGAAAACGCGCGGCGCCTGAGAGTACGACGATGTCGATCGTTCGCGATGAAGACCTCCTGAAGAATGTCAAGGGCAGCCGCATTGGTCGCGTGCTGCGCAAGCTTGGCTATGTCACCCGCGAACAGGTTCACGAAGCGCTGCAACTGCAGGAAGGCGAGCACAAGGGCGTGATGGTCGGAGAGATCCTCATCAAGATGGGTCTGCTCGACGAAGAAAAGCTCGCGACGTCCCTCGCCGCTCAGCGTGGACTCGGCTACATCAATCTCGCCGAGTTCGAGATCGAGGAGTCGGTGCTCGCCAGGCTCAAGCCCGAAACGGCGACCGCCTACGGCGTTGTCCCCGTCACTTTCGACGAGGCGACCAACCGCATCACCATCGCCATCAAAAACGCCGACAACTTTCAGGCCGTCGACGACCTCAAGCAGCTCCTAGGCATGCGCGTGAGCGCGGTGGTCGCCAAGCCCGCCCACATCGATGCCATCCTCGCCGCCCGCTACGCGGGCAGGCGCACTGGACTCGACATCTCTCGCGTCGCCAGCAGCGCGGCGGTTGCGTCGCTGGAGAACCGTTCGAACGACTCGCTCGACCTCAGCGCCATCGCCAACGCCGCCAACGACAACGCCGTCGTCGAACTCGTGCAGTTGATCCTCATGATCGCCATTAAGGACAAGGCCAGCGATGTCCACTTCGAGCCCTTCGAAGACGAGTTCAAGCTGCGCTACCGCATCGACGGCGTGCTCTACGAGATGCAGGAGATTCCCAAGGCCCTCGCCACCGCGCTGGTCTCCCGCGTCAAGGTCATGTCCAAGCTCGACATCGCCGAGCGGCGTCTGCCGCAGGACGGTCGTATCGAGCTCCATCTCGGCGAGGCCCCGGTCGACTTGCGCGTGGCGGTTCTTCCGACCATGTTCGGCGAGTCGGTCGTGCTTCGCGTGCTTGACCGTTCCAATGTTCAGCTTTCGCTCGACAAGGTTGGCTTGCGCGAGGATGACCTCGATCGCGTGCGCGCGATGATCAACAAGCCCAACGGCATCGTCGTCGTCACTGGCCCGACTGGTTCGGGAAAGACCACCACGCTCTACGCCGCGCTCAATGAGCTCAACTCGATCGATGTAAAGATCCTCACCGCCGAGGATCCCGTTGAATACGACGTTGCTGGACTGGTGCAGTGCCAGGTCAACACCGATCAAGAACTCACATTCGCCAAGCTTCTCCGCAGCTTCCTGCGTCAGGATCCCGACATCATTCTCGTCGGCGAAATCCGCGACCTTGAGACCGCGCAGATCGCCATCCAGGCGTCGCTCACCGGCCACTTGGTGCTCACCACGCTGCACACCAACGACGCGCCGAGCACCATCCTCCGACTCGTCGACCTCGGCGTCGAAACATTCCTCCTCACCGCCACCATCGAGGCGATCATCGCTCAGCGCCTTGTTCGCCGCGTGTGCGCGAAGTGCAAGGAGTTCTTCACGCCCAACGAGGAGCAGCTCATGGAGCTCGCGCTGCGTTCGGGTGATGTCGAGGGGCGCAAGTTCGCTCGCGGCCGCGGTTGCGAGGCGTGCCTGAAGTCGGGCTACAAGGGCCGACTCGCGCTGTTCGAAATCATGATCATGGAGGACGAGTTGCGCGAACTCGTCATCAAGCAGGCTTCGACGCGCGTGCTGCGCACCGAAGCGCGCAAGCGCGGAATGCGCACGCTGCGCGAGTCGGGCCTGCTGTCGATCTACGACGGACAGACCACGATCGACGAGGTCGTGCGCGAGACGATGATGGAAGACTAAACAAGCCCGCGCAAAGTTGAACACGACACGCTTTCAAACGACACGCGATTCACGAAACGCCACAGGACCGGGACTCCGGAGCCAACCATGCCAACCTTCGCATACGACGCAGTCAACAACGCAGGCAAGAAGCAGAGCGGAACCGTCGACGCCACCAGCGCCGATGAGGCGCTCAAGAAGATTCGTTCCCAGGGCCTGTTTCCCAGCGGCGTGAAGGAGCAGAAGATCCCCGGCGGATCAACGACCGCTGCCAAGAAGGTCCGCGACCCAGGCAAGAAGAAGAAGGGCAAGGGAATCAACATCAGCTTCGGCGGCGTGAGCACCAAGACGCTCACGCTCTTCACCCGGCAGCTGTCGACGCTGCAGGACGCAGGCCTTCCGCTGTTGCGCTCGCTGCAGATTCTCGAAAGCCAGCAGAAGCCGTGCAAGCTCAAGACCGTCCTCCAGGGCGTGTGCGAGGAAGTCGAGTCGGGCACCAGCCTCTCCGAGGCGATGGCGAAGTTCCCCAAGTGCTTCGACCGCCTCTACTCCAAGATGGTCGCGGCAGGCGAGGTCGGCGGCGTTCTCGATGTCATCCTCCAGCGTCTCGCCGACTTCATGGAGAAGGGCCAGCGCCTGAAGCGCCGCATCATCGGCGCGCTCATCTATCCCGCGGTCGTCATCTTCATTGCCGTGCTCATCGTCACCGGCATCATGTACTTCGTTATTCCGAAGTTCCAGGAGATCTTCGAGGACTTCGATGTCAAGCTGCCTGATCTCACGCTGTACATGATCGCGGCGTCGAAGTGGGTCGCAGGAACATCGACGAAAGATCAGGTGGTCCCGGGCGCGATCTGGGTGCTCATTTCGCCAGTTCTCATCTTCCTGTTCTTCAAACTGGTGCGAAAAACTGGGCCAGGTCGAGCGTTCACCGACATCGTGATCCTCAAGGTTCCCGTGCTGGGAACCATGCTCAGAAAGACCGCCATCGCGCGCTTCACTCGCACGCTGGGAACGCTCATCAGCGCAGGCGTGCCGATTCTCGAGGCGATCCTTATCACTCGTGACACCTCGGGTAACTATGTGTTCGAGCGCGCGCTCACCAAAGTGCATGACTCGATCCGCGAGGGCGACACCTTTGCTGGCCCTCTGCGCGAGGCCAAGGTTTGCGATGCCATCGTTGTGAACATGATCGATGTCGGTGAGGAAACCGGCGACCTCGATGTGATGCTCATGAAGATCGCCGACAACTACGACGAAGAGGTCGATGTTGCGGTCGCAAGCCTTCTGTCGCTTCTCGAGCCGTTCATGGTCGTTGTCCTCGGCGGCATCGTGCTTCTCATCGTTCTCGCGCTCTTCCTCCCCCTCGTCAGCATGATCGAGTCGGTGTCGAGCACGACCAAGAAGTGATTGGATTGCGAAGCATGTCGAACCTCCACCACAACCCCCGAACCCGCGCATTCACGCTCACCGAGTTGCTCGTGGTCATTGCGATCGTCGTGCTTCTTCTCGGGACTCTGTTCGTGGCGATCAACGCGGCTTCCAAGCGCGCGCAGGTTGCCAAGACCCAGTTCCTGATGAACACGATCTCGTCGGGACTCGCGCAGTTCAACACCGACTTCGGCTATCTGCCGCCGGTGCTCGGCCGAAAGGACGGCAGTGCGCCCGCATCGGGATTTGCCCGCGATGTAGTGCGTTTGAACGACGCCGTGGTGAACGGGCCCAACGGCATCGCCCAGCAACAGAATTGGTACAGCTACACCACGCTCGCCGACTACTTGCTCGGGTACGGCCATCGTGGCGAAGATGGGTACGGCATTCAGCGCGTCAATGGCGCGGCCAGCGGACAGATTTCCGAACCGGGGTTCAAGGAGGCGCCGCCCTTTGGCATTCGTTCTCCCGGAGCCGACGGTTGTTGGGGCGCCATCGACGCACCGCAACCGAACCTGGTGAATTTCAAAGGCTACTACCGTGCGCGCAATCCGGGTAGGGCGGCGTTGCCTCCGCCGGTCACTGGAACTGGCTGGAACGCACAGGTCGTCGAAGGCCGCGTCTACGGGCCTTACATCGATCAGATCGACGAGCGTCTTCTCGGCGGCCTCACTGGCTTCGACGCATCTGGTCGCCCGATCATCCTGACCAGGGACCAACTCGGTACCAACAACGCGGTCGATTTCGATGCGCTTCCTAAGTGCATCCTCGACTACTGGGGCGAGCCCATCGCCTACTACCGCACGCCCTACGGCGGCGACGATCTGCGCAGCAATGTGCCGGCACCTGACGGCGGCTACCTCGACCTCGGCGATGTCTTCTGCCTACGCGAGTGGGAGATCGATTCGTCGGAGCAGTCGGCGGGCGCAGTAGATGCCAATGGTGACAACTCTTCGAGCGCGAGCATGAAGGGCGCGGTCTTCGCGCTGCTTTCGCGTGGCGGCGACCGTGCTTACGACCGCACCGTCCGTCGTGACGCCAGCGAATTCAACAAGGACAATGTCGTCCAGGCAGGAAAGTAAGCAATGCATAGACCAATCAGCGATCAAGCCGGTGGCAAGGGCAATGCCGGCAAGGGGCAGGGCGGTCGTCAGGGCCGCAGCTTCGAGGCCCCGGCCGGCGGCTTTCCCAAGCAGGCCGTTCCCGCTCCCAAGACCGAAGGCGGCGAGGCCGAAGCCAAGCCACGCAAGTTTAAGGAGCGCAAGAAGGGCTTCACGCTCCTCGAGCTGCTCATCGTGATCGGCATCATCGTGATCATCGCCAGCCTCGTGCTGGCGGTGAGTTCGAGCGTGGTGCGAGCGAGCGAAGAGCGCGCAACCAAGAACACGCTCGAAGTGCTCAACATGGCGGCGGAGGAGTATCAGCGCACCGTCGATCGGCGCATCAGCTATCGCAGCGCCGCGGTCGCGAGCGGCATCGCGCAGGATCCGACGGTGCTCGCAGGATCGACGCCGCCCGTTCCGCTGCGCTACGACGTCGATACCGCCCCCTTGGTGCCGCCCGCGGGAACAGGCGTCACGGCCTGGACATCGCTCGCCACTCCGTACAGCTCCGCCGCTGGTGGACTCCCCGCCTACTCAGCGCTTCCGTTTCGCCGCACCGCCGCGCTCATCGGCTTTATGAGCGAGTCGCCGACTTGTGCGGTGCTCATGCAGAAGTTGCCCGATGCGATCTTTCGCGGCATCAAGCCCAACGCCAACTCGGCGAGCTTTACCGCCGTGCGTCACTGCGTTGACGCGTGGGACACTCCGATCATCGCCGTGTTTCCTGGCCGCGACGCGCGCCGAGTCGCCGACGCCACTGGAGCCGCCGACAATCCTAACTTCATCGACAAAGACGGCACGGTGAAGTGCGACAGCGAGTGGGGCCTTCCCACCGCGGGCGGCATGCAGGTTTCCTGCAAAGACCGCCGCATTCTCTTTATGTCGGCGGGCAACGACTCGCGATTCACCGCCGTCACTGGCGGGGTGTATTCGCTGAGCAACGACAACCTGTACAGCTACGAACCGTGAGCCGATCGAGGATCTCAACCATGCACGCCCAACGAACATCGACAACCTCAGGGGCGCCAATCAGGGCACTCCGCGCGTTCACCATCGTCGAACTGCTCGTGGTCATCGGCGTCATCGGCATCCTCTCGCTGCTGACCACTCTCGGCGCGCGCAGGCTCACCGCTGGTTCGCGCCTCGCGTCGGCAACCAACGCCGTCACCAGCGCGCTCGGAAACGCCCGCGCGGCGGCGATCAAGGACAGCGCCGTCACCGGCATCGTCTTCCGCGCCACCTACGACCCCGCCAAGCCGCAACTTCCGCAACGTGTCGAATTGATCACCATCCGCTCCACCGGCGAGCGTTCGATCTTCGGCACCACTGCGATCGGCGCGCGCATGGTCGAGCGCTACCGCCCCGTGCTCGGCATTCCCTCGACCGTGCTCCCCGAGGGCATCAAGGTCGGCGGCCCGATGTACGACCCGCCCGGTTCGTTCGGCAGCATCTCTTCCGAGTTGGTGCTTGCCACCCAAGTCGAGATCAAGTCGCTCGTCAACTGCACCGAGTCGATCGAGTTCAACCGATCGATCGCAATTCTCTTCGGCGCCGATGGGCAGTTCCTCACTCGTCCGCCACGCTCGTCGATCGATGAGATGAAGTGCTATGTCGACTGGAACGACAACGGCGGACTCGTTCCGCCGCCAGAAGATCCGCAGGATGTTCAGCTCGGCAACTGCGCCTCGGGCCTCTTCGAGCAGTTCTGGTTGCAGGATCATCCGGATGATGAGAACAACCTGATGTTCGTGCCGTTCCTTTCGATCTACGACGACAAGGTCGCGCGCGAAATCAAGCGACTCGACTGGTCAGCCGACGCAAACATGCTCACCGAGCTCACTGGTCCGGCCGGCTTCATCGCCCAGTTCGGCGACCGCATTACCTTCAACCGCTTCAGCGGCATTCCTGAAAGGAAGGTGCGCTGATGCGTGCTGACTCCATTCGCCGCCAAGTCGGCTTCTCTCTCGTCGAGATGCTGCTGGCCGTCTTCATCCTCGGCATCGGCGTTATCTCGATCTCGGCGCTGTTCCCTGCGGGCATCGCGCTGCAGCGATTGGCCACTGACGATGTGATTGGCCCGATCGTGGCCAAGAACGCGATGGCAACTCTTCGCGCCAAGCTCTCGCAAGACGACTTCGGCAGCTTCCAGGATTTCGGTCTGGCCAACAGCTACCTGAACCCTGGCATCGCTGGCACTTTCAACACCGCTGGTGGCGCGCGTCTGTTGGTTCCAAGCGGCGACTGGTGCTGGATGCGTCCGGGGTTCATCTTCGACAACGCCAACACGCCCGCCGACGAGGGCACCATCGACATCTTCAGCGCAAACTTCACGCGCCAGCAGTATGGATTGGCGCCATTCGTGAATCTGCAGATGGCCAACGAGATCAACGAAGGCTATTCGTTCTCCGCGGGTGTCGAGCGTCTTTACGGCATTCCCTACAACGGTCGCAAGCACCCGCTTTTCACCAATTTCACTGCCGCGTCCGCGCTCGCCAATCCGCTCTCCCAGCGTCTGCTTGAACCAGCGGTGACCTTCACTCAGGCAGAGCGTTCCTATCCGCAAGGCCCGCAGACTTACGGCAACTCCGTCCTTCCTCCAGGCAAGCCGCAGTACTACTGGGATTGCATGTTCCGCCGTAGTGCTGGGCGTGTCCAAGTCGCTGTCTTTGTTTATCGCGTGGCTGCGCCTGGTGGCGATCTGCGCAACTACAGCGTTGGGCGCACCGACCCAGCGCTGGTTGGAACTGCGCCTTCGGGCTCGTTCGACGCCGCCATCGATTTGCCGCCGATTCCGCTCGTCTACTACGCGCCGACTCCAGGCACCAACATTTCCTGGCCTAATCGCACTACCACATCGGCCACTGGAATCACCACTACCAACGGTTACTCGCAGTTTCCTACCGCCGACGAAATCCCCAATACCCACGCGGGTACGCCTTTCGGCCCAGGCCGAATCTGGGATGACTGGATGGCGCCAGGGCAGATCTGGAT
>QWPT01000059.1:12554-17844 GCA_003671075.1 Planctomycetota bacterium | reverse complement strand
GCTTCAAGACACGTGAAGACGCCAGGCTCGCGATCTTCGAGTGGATCGAAGTGTGGTACCAACGAACGAGGATCCACGGTTCACTCGGCTATGTCAGCCCCGAAACGTTCGAGGCAGCCGCGAGAGTTGGGTAGGATTCATTAAGGGTGTCCACGATTGGTGTGGAGGTTCATGATTCACGACATCGGCCAATCGGGGACAGGCATGACTTGCGACATCGGCCAGTTTGGGACAGGCATGACTCGCGACGTCGGCCAGTTTGGGACAGGCATGACTCGCGACATCGGCCAGTTTGGGACAGGCATGATCCGTGTCGCCGACCAATCGGGGACAGGCATGATTCACACCCCGCGCCTCCAGCACCGCCCGCTCACGCCCGATCGTCTTGGTCGCCACCGCGATCGCCCGCGCCGCCGTCCCCACCGGCCATCACCCAACGGCGGTCTCCGCCACCATCCCGCAGTCATCCGCGTCGATCGGCCCATCCTTCCCCGACTCGCCATGCACCTCGCCACGCCCCTCGCCACGCCCCTCGCCATGCACCTCGCCGATGTATCGCCCGTGCACGCCATCCGTGCGGTGGTTCCAATCTGCAAACTTGCGTTCGCCGTCCGCGCCGGCGTCGTCCGTCAGATCCGCGTGGTAGAGATCGCTTGGGTAGAACGCGACATCGCACGCAGCCTTCGTCGCGCGATCGAGCATCATGGAGCGCAAAGGCATCGACTGCGCGTCTCCGACGAGCAGCACGCTATCGAAGCTCCCGCGGTCAGTTCCGCACCGTTCGCAGCGCTGTTCACCGCATGCGCGCGCTATCGCGCGAACAGCCGCGCTTCAGTTACTCCGCTGCATCGCTGGGCTGACCCGCGCATAGCGTCTCGAGCGTGACGACCTCGCACGCAGCCGTCCACGGAAGCCCGCGCTTTCCCTCCGCAAACTCTCCAAGCGTCGCGCACCACGCCTGCGGGGCGACCACGATCAATCGCGATGGCGGTAGGTCAGCGGCGAAGAGAAGCGAGGCAAGCATCGGCGCACTTCACGACCGCGCGTCATGCAGCCGCGAGCTCCCCAAGCGAGTCCCGACGATCTTTGCAGGGACCACCGGCCGTACTCAGCCCTCGGCGTTGCCGCGCGCGCGGTCGAGGATCTCGTGGAGCAGCGCTGTCACGAGAACTACCCGTGTTGCGGCAAGCCGTTCGCAGATTGAGACGTCCTGTGCTGCTGGCTTTGCATCGATCCAGCCTCATGACGGAGCTTCCTGACGGAGGAGACGCCGTGAGTCGAGCGCGTTGAATTTAAACAGAGAAATTTCATCTTGACTTTTTATCTATGGCGGTATCGTCGATCTGATGAGCCTACACCGCTGCTTGAGTCGGCTTTCACAATCGCTCTGAAGGACTCCGATGCTCTATCTCAGCTTTGCCTCTGTCCCCGTCCCCGTCCCCGTCCCCGTCCGTCTCGCCGAGTCGCCAGTTCGCACGCAGCACACGCCCGTCTGCGCGAGAATTCTCGGTGGTGCTGCCACGACCTCCTCGACCGACAATCCGGAAGTCTCCCCACGTATCGCTTTCAAGCGAGGCGGGTTTGCGATTGCCAAGCTATGCGCTGCGGGGCTGTCGCTGTCGGTGCTTTCACCAGTTGTATTGGCACATCAGGAAGCACCCTCCGGCGACGCCGTGAGGTTTGTAGAAGCAAACGCGCGGCGGCGCGCGAGCGATCTGCCGCTCTACGGAGTCGGTCGGGTTATCCGCGCGACGATTTCCTCTGACCAGGAGCTCGCGCTGCAAGCCCTCATCGAGAACCAACGCCGAACCGGCCGCTCCGCCGACGACCTCACCGAAGAGCTACTTGCGCTTCTGCCAGTGCGCGAAGTGCGCTCCATCTCGATTTGGATTGAGTCTGAAGCGCGCTATGCGATCGAAGAGCGGCGCGATGCTGCGCATGACACCCTGACCACTGCGACCGCCGCTCGACTCAGCGCGCATGCTCCGGCAGCCACCCGAGTCGTCTTACCCAGCGAAGTGATTCGCACACTTTCGGCCAGCGACGAAGAGTGGGAAGTGACGGCGCGCGGCGTGGCGAGCCTCTCACCCGTCCCTCACAGGCGACAGGAAGTCGCATACGTCGATTGCGCCCTTGTGGACTGGTCCCCCATGCTGGACCCGACGAGCCGGGTCGAAGGGCAACACACGACGGTTGAATTCGACGCAACAACGAACAGCATCGGTATCGTGATTTCATCAGATGCCGAGGTTGGCGCCGAGGTTGGCGCTGAGGGTGGAAGCCTGCGCCATCGTTTCGAAGATCTGGAACGCCCGCGTTGCGTAGAGATTCGGTCAGATTGGATGCGCGCGGACTATCTTTCGGTGGAGCAGAATGGTTCGCAGGTTCCGTCGGCGACTTTCTGGCGTGAGCGCACCGGGACGACCGGCGAGTGGCGGCTGGAAGCTCGGGTGTTTTCGGCTGTCGAAATGGGGACCGCTGCTCAGCGTCCGTCGTGGAGGCTCCCCTCGCTGCGCGCGCAGGTCACTTCCGATGTCGCGACTCAGTCTCGCACTGTGCGGCTGGTCCTGCCTTCTTGGCTCGTGGGAGTTTCGGTTGAAGAGTGGTATCCAATCGCGGCGCAGCACATCGCGTCGAACTGGGGAAGTGGCGACGCTGAATCGGACCTGGACGGCGATGGCGTCGTTGGTGCCGAGGATTTCGTCTGGGTCGCAGAGTGGGGAGTGAGCGGTTCGTGATCTGAGCAGACGCGTTACGAACGCGCAGCTCGGATGCCGGCGCCCAAAAGGATTCCGAGGCTTCGTTGTTGTTGATCTCATTCCCGATGCGCTCCATCCCGAGGAGCGCCGAAGCAAGTCGCTTCAGCAACTGAACTCAGCGACGACCCGCGAGAGCGCCAATCGGCCGAAGAGGCCGAGCGAAACAGCTCTGACCGCACTCGAAGTTCAAAAACGACAACGTTCAAAAACGACAACGTTCAAAAACGACAACGGCGCGGGGAGTTTGCCCGCGCCGTGTGTCACAGTTGATTGATCTCGCGTTGGTGGTTGCCAGGCTCGCGTCAGCGACGGCGTCGACCGAGCAGACCGCCGAGGGCCAGAAGCCCAAGCGCGCCCGGACCTGGGACGCCATACATGCCATCAAGGGCGAGCTGACTCCCGCCGAACCCGTTGACCGCGGTCAGATCCCACGCCACGACGAACGCTGCCGAAAGACCAGACGCGGTCTGCGGCGCGGGATTCGGCTGCCAACGCAGGACGACTGAATCCTGCAGATTCGCCGGTAGCCACTCGCTGAAGTACGACGAGTAGAGCGCGTCCGATGCCTGCGTCGGCAACATCGCGGTCACGCCCGTGGTCGCCGTCTGCGCGTTGATCAGGCCGATCAGCGTGTCACGGGTCATTCCCGAGGTTCCATAGCCCACATCAAAGATCGAATACAGCCCGTTGTAGTAGGTCGGGTTGTTGATGAAGTTCTCGAACTGGAACTCAAAGAAGCCCTTGGTGGCCAGCGTTCCCCCAGTGCCTGCGAGGGTGAAGCAGCCGTTGACCGCGCATTCGCCCGCTTGGTACGAGGTGAACGCGGATGTGCCAACCTGGGTGTAGCCAGCGACCAACAGCTCCGCTGTGGACGCGTTGACTTGAACGATGGAGCTAGTGACCGCCGCCGACGACGACGCAACAACTACAGCCGCAAGGCTGAAACCGAGCATACGAATCATGTGTAATCTCAAATTGGGGACAGGGACAGGAACATCGCCGAGGGGACCGCGATGGTCGAACATTGCACATGTTGTGGGGAAAGCAAACTTGGTCTCCATCGAATTATCAAATCTCCGATAAACAGCGTTGTCTGGTAATGCGCCTTCTCAGAGCCGATTCGGCGGATCCGTCTTCCTGCACATCACTTATGGAGCGTTGTTCCCGTTGCCCCTCGGCCGCGCCTGTTCGAGCCGATAGGAGGCTGCCATGAACACTCCTCACGACCGCTGTCGCGCCTGCGCTTGGTGCTTCTCCGTTCTGTTCCTTGTCGGCCTCTGTGCTTGCGGAACCAAGCAGCGCGTGCCCTCGGCGAAGTCGTCGGGCGTGGCGGCCACCGGGCCTGGCCACGCTCCGCGTCCGATCGGCACCGCCGTTCGCATCGACGACCCCAGCCTCGCGCCTGAATTCAACAACCTCGCCATCGATGGCACGACCTACTTCGCTGGATGGCCGACCGAAGCGGGGCTCCGCGCACTCGCGGCCCGCGGCGTCAAGACCGTCATTACGCTCAAGACTCCCGATCAGGTCCTGGCGGCGCGCGGCTACGACTCGCGCAAGATCGCCGCGGAGCTCGGGCTCACGCTCGTCGTCATTCCCGTTGCCCCCGACACCTACTCGGTCGCCGACATCGATGCTTTCGCGGCCGCCTTCGACCACGCCGATGGCCCCGTGCTCATTCACTGCGGTGCATCGGCGACCGTCGGCGGTGTTTGGAGCGGCTATCTGGTCGCCAAGCGCGGCCTGTCAACGACCGACGCGCTTACCCGCGGCCGTGCGGCTGGACTCAAGGATGGTCCGATGACCGACGCCACCGAGCGCGTTTTTGGCGAGATCGAGGCGAGTTCGAAACCTGTGGTCGTTCCCAGCGCGCCGGTTCAGTAGAGCATGATCAATGAAGGCAGCAGCCCGGTCTGGTGCGCGTACTCGACGCCTTGCGCGGCAATGAACGCAAGCGGCATCAGCCCCGCCTCGACCAGCACGCGCCTGAACGCACGAATCCCCACGGTGACTTCCACTGCCGGTACATAGAGGCTCATCTTGGGAAGGAACCGGGGTACGCGCGCGCAATAGGCGTCGTACTCCGCGCCGAACGCGCCGCGCAGGAACTTCTCCTCGGAGAGGATCGTCGGCCAGTGCGTAAGCAGGAACACTCCAAGAAAGAGCGCGCCGAGCGAGATCGAATCGAAGCAGAGCCCCGCGCCGGTGAACGCGAACATACTGAAGAAGTACAGCGGGTTGCGCATGGTGGAGAACGGCCCGACCGCCACCAGATCCTTGTTCTTACGGCCGGCGATGTGCACCGCGCACCACACCCGCCCGAAGGCGCCGAACAGCAGCATCGCGAGCCCGAGGCACTCCAGCGCCATGCTCGTCGGCGAGTGCGGTGCCCAGCGGGTTCCGGTCACACATGCGAGCGCAACGGAACCGATGAGCAGCGTCCGTGAGGCAACGAGGCGGAGATTCATGGGTGGCAAAGTACGCGAAAGGCGCGGCTTGCGCGTACCAGTGAACGCTTACGGCGAAACCCT
>QWPT01000059.1:0-12539 GCA_003671075.1 Planctomycetota bacterium | reverse complement strand
ACGGCGAAACCCTCACGGCGAAAGAGTGGGTGGCGGTGGAAGCTTCACCCGTACTTCAGCGAAGTAGACGCCAGTGGGATCGCCGCGCTCGCCGAGCGTGGTCGCAAGCACGCCGATGTTCCGTGGGACGATCCCGTCGAACAGCGTCGCGCCATTCATCAAGACTTTCACGGGCTTATCGAGGTCGACCATCATGTCGTCGAGCCGGATCACGAGTTCCTCACATCCCGTCGCCTGCGCGATGGTGATCGTCTGGCCGTCGCGCGTCGCCACCACCTTTTGGCCGACTTTCGGGCTCGGATTCGCCAGCCAGTAGAACCGAGGGCTTGTCACATCATCCTGCAGCCAGACGATCTTCGTCGGCCGCAGGTTGCGCGTGTACTTCGCCATCCATGCCACCGCCACCGCATCCTCGCGATCCATCCAGTGGCCTTTGCCTTCGTGGATCACGACCTCGTTCACGTAGCCGCCCGGGTCCTTGGCGGCCATCTCGGCGAGCATCGTCTTCCACTGCCGTCCGATGGCGTTGCGGTTGAACGATTTGTCCTCGCCGCCCATGTGCAGGGTGAACGGAATGTTGCGCAGACCGTCAGGCTGCGTCTCGTTGGGGTGGCCCGCCATCATGGACGCGGCGGCGTAATAGTCGGCCATGCGCGGCGCAAGTTGGTAGACGCCATCGCCACCCGCGCTGTAGCCCATGATGTACACGCGGTTGGGATCGACATCCTCGAACACGATCATGTCGCGGATGAGCTTGGCAAACAACGGATCGATGTGCCCCTGGTGCCAGAGGTTCCAAGTGTCCGTTGGCGCGCGCGGCGCGATGTAGACGCCTTCAGCGGGCTTATAGAGCTTTTTCTGATTCTCCCACTGTCCGTCATTCACTTCCTTCGGAGCGCCGCCGCCGCCATGCATGGAGATGAACATGCTGCGGCCTGACTTGGGCTTGTCGCCGTAAACCGCGTACCAGAAGGGCATTTTCACGCCATCGCATTCGAGAACCCTCGAGTCGAACTCGGCCTTCGCGTCCTTGCGGGTCGCATCGGCGAGCACTTTCCAAAGGAGGATGCTCGCTCGTTCAGCTTCGTCGTTGGTCACCGCGACCGTTGCGAACGGCTGCTTGGCGACTTCCGCAACCGCGCCGTCTTTCAGGAAGCGCTGCAAATCGCGCATCGCAGCGGCGCTTGCCGACTCATCGCCTTCCGTGATGGGGTCGCGCCGCGTGGCGAAGACCTCCGCCATCATGAACTCTCCTTCGATGACACCGTCCACTGCGTCGGCGCGGCCGGATACGGCGCCCCATACTGCTTTACTGGCTGCCTTACTGGATGCTTTGCTGCCCGCCTTGCTCTCGGCCTCGGGCGCAACTTTCGCATCTGCTTTCGAAGCTGTTTCTGCGAAGAATGTCAGGTGTCCAGCGGACTTGCCCGCATCCTTCCCGTCTTCTCTCGCGCGTGTAGGCTTGCCCGCCACCAGAAACTCGAGCGCAGCGCCATCGGGCACCACGAGCTCGAGGTGATCGTTGAGATCAAAGCGTTCGTCCTTCGATGTTCCATGCGCACGCACCACGCCCGCGCCATCGACGACATCGACCGTTACCGCCAACCGCTGCTGCGTCGCACTGTCGCGCACACACACGCGCACGATCTTCGACCCCGCGGGCACTGGCGGCGCCTTGCTGGCGTATCGATCGGTCACATCCACCGCGCGCGCCGTCGGGCGCGACGGATCGAACATCATCGGAAACACCACTCCCGACTCGCGCCAGGTGACCGCGTAGATTCCATGCTCTGGTTTGTCGCGATTTTGGCCGCTTGCGCGTCCGCTGAACCAGCCTTCATCGAGTTTGTCGCCCGAAGGTTCCGCCGCTCCGGTGTAGCGCCAGTTCGCGCCGTCCCAGACTTCGACCCACGAGTGATTGCCGCTACCGTCGGTCCACATCGGAACGCCGACGAATCGTGCCGGAACGCCGATCGCGCGGCAGGCGTCGACAAGCAGGATCGAAAGTCCCGTGCATGAAGCAAGTCCCGACTCCATCGACTCGCTCGGCGACTGATCGGCGCGCGCGCGCTTGGTCGAGTATTTGACCTTGAAATCGGGGAACAGCCGTTGATTCAGCATGACCGCCGCCGCGTCGGGAGTCTTGGCTCCCGCAGCCATCGGCATGCAGCGCGCGCGCAGAATCGTCATCCACAACTCGCGCTTCTCGCTCACGCTCGCGTAAGGCAGGATGCCATCGCGGAAAGTTTCGACATCGACCATCGCCGTCCAAGGCGCGCTCTTCCAGGCCTTGTATGCGCCGTCGACATGGGTGAGGAGAAACTTCGCATCAAGGGTCCGCAGATCCTGGTCGGGCATGTGCTCGACGAGCCATTGCATCGAATCGCGCTGCTCAGCCGGCGACGACGCGATCGCGCGCTCGATCTCCGGCCCATTCGCGCCTGCTCGCTCGATGGCAGAACTGCTCGCCGCATGGACGACGGTTGGGAAGCCCGCCATGAATGCCATGGACGCCGTGGACGCGAGTGCGGTGAGTGCAGCGAAGAGGTGTGACGCGATGCGCATCGGCGCAGTGTAGACGAGAGCGCGTCGAATTCGAAGCGACGCACGCATTTCCCATCGTTACCCTTTGACGCTGCCCTCGTCGAGGATCGTCGCGATCCAGGCCAGGAACAACAACAGGTGCACGAGCCCGCCCATCGCGTTCACTTTGCCTCGGCTCATATTGATCGCCGTGACCAAGAAGGTCGTAACCAACAGCACGATGTACGGCGGCGTGAGTCCAAGTTCTGGCGAATTCGCCGTGAGAAATCGGATCGCGATGACGGCGGGAACCGTCAAGCCAATCGTCGCCAGCGCACTTCCGAGAAGCACATTGACGCTCCGCTGCATGTCCTGGCGCATCGCTGCCCGCAGCGCCGCTAACCCTTCGGGCGCCAACACCAGCGCCGCAATAAACACGCCGCCGATCTCGCGTGGAATGTGCAGCGTGTGCAGAAGGGTGCTCACGCGGCCGGCCAATCCCTCGGCGATCAACACCACAGCAAGCAGTGCAAGCACCAACAGCGTTGCCGATCGAGCCGCAGGCGCGTGAACATGTACCTCGCCAGCCTCGTGCGCCTCAAGCACCGCCTCCTTGGCGCGCTCGGTGGTTCGGTGAAACGCAAAAAACTCGCGGTGGCGCGTGGTCTGCATCCAAAGAAAGGCCGCGTACACGGCGAGCGATCCGCCGCCCACGAAGATTTCCATCGGTTCGCTCATCCATCCGCCTTCGGCGCTGCGAGTGAACCGCGGCAGCACCAGCGTGATCATGCACAGCGTGATGAGCAACGGCAGATACGCCTTAGCCGACTGCGCGTTGAAGTCCTGTTCCGCTCGCCTCCAGCCTCCGCAAATCATGGCCAGCCCGGTCAGCAGATTCATGATCAACATGATCACCGCGAACATGGTGTCGCGCGCAACCGTCGGGTCGCCGCCGGAACCGAGCATGACCGCGCACACAGCGGCAACTTCGATGGTGATCGCCGAAATGGTCAAGATCAGCGTGCCGACTGGTTCGCCCAATCGCTCAGCCAGCGCGTCGGCGTGCGCCATTGCACGGAATGAACAAGTGAGGATGCACGCGACCAGCCACAAGCTCCAGCGCAGCCCCGCACCAGTGGAGGGATCGCCCGACGGCGACCAATGCGCAATCACGGCAACGCCAGTGATCAGCCCGATCACGATGGGCAATTCGCGCAGGAGTGTTGTCCAGTGGATGCGGCGAATTGCGTGCATTGCGGTCATAGTTCAAGTTCAGCTGGCGGGTTTAAAATCACGAAACAGGAAGAACACCGCCGCGACAAGGCAAATGCCCGCATATAGAAAGTTCACCGTGAGTCGCTCCTTCATGTAGAAGACGGCGAACGCAGCGAAGACGCACATGGTGATGACTTCCTGCATGATCTTCAACTGCACCAGCGTGAATCCGGCCTGTTGGAAGCCGATTCGATTTGCCGGCACTTGCAGGCAATACTCCAAAAACGCGACCAACCAACTCACGCCGATGGCGATCCACAGCGGCTTGGACTTGAAGTCCTTGAGATGGCCGTACCAGGCGTAGGTCATGAAGATGTTGGACGCCACCAGCAGGATGGGGGCGAGAATGAAGGCGAACCGCGGAGTCATGGGCGCAGAGTAATCAATGGTGTGTGCGCGCGGCGTGGGCGGGCATGCGCAGCGCGACGACGATGCCGAGCGCAGAGACCGCCGAGCTCGCAAGGATCGCCGCACCGATCGAGGTCGCGAGGTTCGCGCCATTGGCACTGGCGATTCCCGTGACGAACGCCGAGAAGGCAACGCCAAACGCGCCGCCGACCTGTCGAGCCGTCTGCATCAGACCCGAGACTTGCCCGCGCGCATCGTCGCTCACGCTCGAAAGCGTGTCGGTGTTGGCGGGCGACATGATGAACGCAACACCCAAGCCCAGCAGAACCATCCCGGTGGCGATGATCGGGTAACTCACGGCGATCGAACCCGCTCCCCAGGTCGCGATTCCCAGCGTCGCCACCAGCGTGCCCAAGCGCGCAACCGGCCGCACGCCGTGGCGGTCGTACATTTTTCCCGCGCTGCGCGCAACAAACACCACGGGCACGAGCATCGGCATGAGCGCCATCCCCGCGGTCTGCGGGTCGTAGAGCAGCACATCTTTTGCGTAGATCGAACCCTGCACAATCAGCGACGCCATGGCGAATTGCATGATCGCGATCAGCAAAACATTGGCGCGCAGCCTCCGGTCGGCGAAGAGCGCGAGATGAATGAGCGGCTTGCGCGCACTGAGTTGGCGCATCACAAAAATCGCGGTCAGCATGACTCCGCCGCCGAGCATCACCAGATACTTCGGCTCGAGCAGCCGCAGCATATTGCTCGCTTCTTCCTTGGAATTTCCTTGCAGCGCGAAGATGACCAGCGGAAGTCCGGTCGCGATCAGCAGCGCCGATGGAATGTCGAACGAGCGATCAGCGCTGCGTCGATTGGCTGGCCGCGCGATCAACGCCAACGCGATCGCCGCCAGCGCGATGGGAATGTTGACATAGAACACCCAGCGCCAACCCGCGTGCTGGGTCAGCACGCCGCCGATCACTGGCCCCAGCGCAAAGAACGACATGGAAATGCCGATGTAGATGCCCATCGCCTTGCCGCGCTCGCCGGGCGCGAAGTTCTCGATGACCAGCGCGGCCGATGCGGGTTGCATGAGGCACGCCGCGATTGCCTGCAAAATGCGGCCCGCGTAGAGAGTCGCCGCGTCAGGTGCCATCGCGCAAAGCACGCTCGCCGCCGCAAACATCGCCACGCCGCCGAGGAACGCGTTGCGCTTGCCGAGAATGTCGCCGAGCCTTCCGCCGATGGCCATGAGCGCCGCGAGCGTCACTAGGTAGCTCGAGATGATCCAACTCACACCGTGCTCGGTCATCCCCAGCGTTGCGCCGATCGATGGTCCCGCGACGGCCGTCACCGTCATGTCGACGAAGATCATCGACAGGCTGCCGGTGAGTGCGAAGAGCACCAGCCAGCGGCGTGGATCGGGATGGGCGCTGCGAGATGGTTCGATGGTCGACACAGAGGAAGCGTACCGCGCGCTACTCGTGGCGGTCGGGAATCGCGAGGCCCCAAGTGCGGGTGAACTCAGCGGCATCGGTCCAGTTCAGCGCCGATTCCGTGCGCGCGATCGCCTCTTCGATCACCGTATCGGTGAGGATGGCGCGGTCGATGGGGATGTACTTGGGGTTGGGTCGCGTTCCCACGCGCCCGAGGTCGAGCCGATCGGCGGCGAAACAGGTGGCGATCGTCGGATCGTCGTGGTGGATGGCGCTGGTGTGGAGCGTGCAGGCCGTGTGCAGCTGGGCGAATTGCGCGTCGGAAAGGGCAACGATGGCTGCGCGGGTCAACGAGTCGTCGGGCAGATCTGCCGACCGATGTTCCGATCCAGCGCTCAAACGCACGCGCTCGATCCACTGCGCCGCGCGCGGCCCGTGCATCGGATCGGCGTGGTTGTCCTGCCGATGCGAGTCGTGGAAGATGGCGAACATGCGCACCACCTTCGCGTCGGCCCCGGTACTGGGCGCCAACAGCAGCCCGTTGTGGCGCACTCGCCACCAATGGGCGACGCCGTGCATTCCCCAAGGGTGCATGTTGAAGCGCGCAACATGGTCGAGCGCGGTGGCGAGCAACGACTCTTCTCGGATTTCATCCTGAGACATCTTCCCTGATTTCTGGTGGAATCGATCCATCGGTTGATCACTCATCCGTGGAGCGTAGCGCTGCTTGCGTTGGGTGGATACCGTACGCGGCCCATGCCGCGCGCGTTACAGTCGATCCGCCGGAGCGTGCTTGCGTCATTTGCGCGCGCCCGCGAAGTGCTGCCCCGCGCAGCCAACGACGCGCTGTTCCATCTTCCAACCATCGCTGCCGCCGACACGCCTGCGCTCGCCCGCGCCAACGGTTGGCCGCTGGTCGATCTCGGCCCCAATGCGATCAAGCTTCCACGGGTGGTGGACGAAACTGCCTACGCACAAAGTCTGGCGATTCTGAACGCGGGGATTTCGCCGGACGGGCGTGATGCGCGGGCGTTTGCCGTGCGCATTCCGCGCGGGCGGGTGCTTGGACTGGCTTGCAGCGCCGTTGCGCCTGGGGGCATCGCCCTTGCCGATGTCAGTCCTCACGCAGAGGAGCCGCTGGCCCGCCACCGCGCGCTCACATCGTTTGTCGTCGCCCCCGCGCCACGGCGCATCGCAGGAAATTGCGCGCTGATCGGCGCAATCGGCCACAACAATTTCTACCACTGGATGCTCGATGTGCTTCCGCGGATCGGTCTGGTGCGCGCGGCGGGTTTCGGCGCGATCGACCACTGGATCGTGGCCGAAAGCAAACTCGCCGTCACCCGCGAATTGCTTGCGCGCTGCGGCATCGAGCGGGATCGCGTGGTCGCGGTCGGGCGGGGCGGCCATGTCGAGTGCGAGCAACTGGTGGTCACAAGCGCGGCGGGGAAGATCTGTCAGCCGACTCCGCGTAGCGTGGAGTTTTTACGCGCGACATTTGCGCGTGAACGCGGGATTGGCGGCGGCGGCCGTCGGATCTATGTCGCGCGCCGAGGCCGACGCAAGGTCGACGGTGAAGCGGAACTCGCGCCTGTGCTCAAGCGCTACGGAATCGAGTCGGTTGCGATGGAAGATCTCTCCCTCGACGCGCAGATTTCCGCGTTTCGCGGCGCATCGCTGATTGTTGGCGCGCACGGAGCGGCGTTGGCCAACATTGTCCACGCCGACCACGGCGCAGCGTTGGTCGAACTGATGCCGCCGGGATATCTCAACCACACTTACTTTCTTCTGGCGGGCGCTTGCGCGATGCGCTACTTGCCCATCGTCGGTCACCCGTTGGCGGCTGAAGGCGCGAAGCGAGTCACCGACCGAGACTTCCGCGTAGAAGCGACACAGCTCGACCGTGCGTTGAGCGCGGTCGAGCTGTGTGCCTGAACATCCCTCGAAACGAATGTCCTCAGTCTCGACTTGATCGCCGAAAGTCCTGATCTTCAGCCCCCTGAAGACCAAGTAGGAGTCTTCGAGCCAGTGAAGCTCCCTTTGCTACGCGTCAAGCCGAGGGTTCCGAGGGCGCGAATCCACACTCCTTGAGGAATCGCCGAATCGCCGAAATCTCATGGTCACTCTGCAGCGTGCTTCCGCTGCCGCGCGGGATGGGAAACGTCATCTCGCGATCGGTGAACTTCACCTTGAGGTGATCGTGCTTCGTCTGTTCAGTCGTTCCACCAAGCGTGTTGAAGAGATGGATGACATCTCGCCAGTGGATGTTGTGGGAAGTCGGATGGGCAAAGAGCTGAGAGAGCGTGCGGAGATGTTGGTGCGGCATGAGTGCTCCTGTTTGCTTTGCGGAGAGGCGCCACTGACCGAGGTGGCGCGTAGACAAAGTGAGTCTAGGATAGATTCGGATAGATGTATCCGTATTACGAATTTTCCTCGGTAAAATGAGCAAAATGGGGTTCTTGACCGCGTCAGCTCGGCTGAGAAAAACACAGCGCGGCGGTCGTTGGACCGCCGCGCTGAAAGATAAATTGGATGCAACTTGGTGTTGGTTCCCAGGACGTCAAATCACGGGACGGCAAATCACGGGTTCGCAGCAGGGCGCTCGCCGCCGCGGGTGCGGCCGCCGCGACCAGGGTTCTGCGGAGCCTCGCCAGCTTCGCCGCCTTCGCGCTCGTCGCTCTTGAAGACATCGTGTCCAGTTTCCTCGGCATCGTGGATCTTGCCAACGATCGCCTTGGCTTCCGCGCTCTTGCCATCGAGGATCGCCAGCTCGAGTTCGATCGAGAGCTTCGCCGAGTCAAGCATCTTGCGGCGGAAGGCGGCTTCGAAGCCGGCCTTGTCTTCGCCGAACTTCGCGCGGGCCGCATCGGACATCTTCAGCGTTGCAACGCCGGCCTTGGCGCCGATGAGTCCCATCTGCATGCGCTGCACGGCATCGAGATCGGCGCTCTTGCTCGCCGCGTCCAACGCCGAAGCCTTGAGTGCCTTGTATGCGCCGTTGATCTGCTTCATCGCGCCTTCGAGATTCACGGCACCGCCGCGCTGAGCGCCGCCCGGACCGCCGGGCTGGCCACCCTGACCGCGCGCTTGGCCGGCCTTGGCGAACGCCTCGAGCTCAGCCTTGTCAAGGAAGCCGTCCTTGTTGGTGTCGGCGCGATCGAACATGCGCTCGACCTGCTGCGCCGGCATTTCGTCCTTCGAGATCTTGCCGTCCTTGTTGGCGTCCATCTGCATCATGCGCTCAACGAGCTGCGCTGGGTCGCCGCGATTACCGCCGGGACGCTGACCGTCTTGACCGCCAGCTGGTCCACCCGGTGGAAAGGTTCCGTCCTGTTGGGCAGTGGCGAGGGAGGCGAGCGAGAGGGTGAGCGCGAGGGTGAGCGAGCGGGTGAAATTGCGTGCGTTGGTCATGATGCGCGGCGCGTGGCCGACTCCAGATCTGTGCTGACAAGGTTGGGCGCGCGACGACCCGACCGACGGAGCGTGCGTTGCGAGTAACCACGCAACGTATCCGACTTCGGCGGATTGCGTCCTTAGGGATGGCTTCGCATAAAGGAAGCGCCCGCGTTCCGGATGACGGGACGCGGGCGCGTGAACTCTGCGGCTCTAGGGACGAAACTTAGTTGCAGGAACCCCACGCACTCAGCATCAGCGCTAGGTCGAGCGCGCCAGTCGTGCCGTCTCCATCGATGTCGGTGATGCCGTTGCTGCCCCAAGCCGCCAGCAGCGATGCGAGGTCGCCGCCGTTGACGAGGCCGTCACGGATGGCGGGCGAAATGTCGGCGACGCATGGCTGCGGCACGCTCGACGCGTTGGCCGGATCGCTCCCGGCATCGACCTCGGTGCGGTCGAGGAAACCGTCGAGGTCGCGGTCGATGCCCAGTCGTGTCTGCGATCCCGACGGAACAAGTGTGTAAGTAAGTTCGCTTGCGTTGCTGGCCAGTGCGAGCAGTGCGGCCGGAGTGATCGCGGCCTCGCTGGCGCGGTCGCTGCGGAAGTTGCCGGCCTGAAGCATCCAGCCGCGCGCAACACCACCGACCGCACCCTTCACCACAAGCCCGCAGGCGTTGGCGTTGGCGATGGCGATGAACTGATTGATTCGCGCGGCGTCGTTGCTGATGCCGTTGGCGGTGGTTTGTGCGCCAACGCCTGCGTGCGTTTCCGAGCCAAAGGAAAGCATGAACGCCTCCACATCGCGCCGCTGCGTCACGCCGGTCGCGCCAGCGGTGAAGCGGAAACCGATGTTGAGAACGTCTTGCAGCGTCGCCTCCTCACCGTTGTGATCGAAGCCGAAGCCGCGCAGCGCGGTGGTCGACGCGCGATTGGCGCCCATTTTGCGCCACACATCGCGCAGCGGCGCGTTCTTGCGATTCTGTATCTCGCCGCCCGCTTCGGGAATATCAACGCGCCGATTGGTACCGGCAACGCCCGAGTGGCAGTTGAGGCAGGTGAGTCCGGGAGGCGCGCCGAAGATCTGCGCGGTGTTGAAGAGCGTCTGACCCGCGGTCGGATTGCCCGTTCCACCGAGGCCAGTGACCACGCCGCCGAAGATGGGCAGCGATGTCTTGAGCGAGTTGTCGATGTTGCGGTTGGGATTCGGGCCGAAGTTGAGCGACGCGACATAACTCTGCAACGATGCCATTTCGGCAACGCTGATTTCATTGTCCGCGCCCTGCAGGTGGGTGAACGCGCTATTGAATTCGCTGAGGTCGTTCTTCTCGCCGCGCCAGTGAAATGGATCGGTGCCGATGATGCCGACGAGTGTTTGCGTGGTCATCACGCCCTTCATCGGATGCCAGGCGACGCATCCGGGCACTTGGCAGAGCTCGTCGAAGAGCTGCACTGCGCCGGTGGGATCGCCGAGGTCCCAACCGATGCGGTCGCTGCGGCCGTCGACATGGCAGGTCGCGCATGAAGTATGGCCGAGTCCCGAGGTGAGGTGAGTGTCGAAGAGGAACTTGCGTCCGGCCTTGACCGCCGCGGGCGTCGCGTCGTGAAAGGCCGCGCTGGCGACCTCGAGGTACGACGAAGTGCTGATGGCGCTGACGGAACCTTCGAAGCGATTGAGCACATAAACGAACGATCCCGATGGCGCGGCGACAACACCGGTCGGTCCTTCGCCGACTTCGATCTTGGCGATGCGCGAACCCGAGGGCGTGATGGCGACGACGCAGTTGGTGCCGAGCATCGCCACAAACGCGGCGCTCGAATCTGGCAACCACGCCACGCCGCGCGGATCGCCAACGGACTGCAGTCGCTCGGTGAGTGGAATCGAGCTCGTGGTGTAGGTGAGGTGCGGATTGAAATCGACGATCGTCGACGCGCCGACGCCACCAGCGGGGACGAAGGCCGCAAACATCTTGGCGAACTTGCCGTCGAGCTTCGGCTCGAAGCGAATCTCGTTGCGGGGCTCGATGCCGACGGCGAGGAGCTGCCCACTGGGCGCAACGGCGATGCCGGCGACGGTGTTCATCAGACCAGTCACATAGGTCGTGGCAAGCGTTGTGGCGTTGACGACGGCGATGTCGTTGTCGACCACGCCCCAAGTCACGCGGCTGGTCCAGTTGCGGCTGTTGTCATCGACCCACTGACCAGCGGCGTTCTTGCGGACGATGTGTCCGACCGCGGGCGGATTCGCCTGCCCAGCGGCGCGGGGCGGATCGAAGGTGGTGCCCGAGTTGGGCGGAGGATTGACGCCGGCGTACGGGCCGGCGGCGTTGCTCACCACATTGGGCGGAACCATGACCGTGTTGTTGCCCGACTCGAACATCGCGAGGTAGATCTTGGTGGAGTCGGGGCTCGTCGCCAGTGCGCGGGGCTGAGCGCCGAGGATTGCGGTGGTGGTGAGCGTGGGCGAGGCGAGGTTCGGATCGAAGGAGATGAGCTTCGCGTCAATCGCGAGCGAGACGAACGCCTTCGCAGGCTTTGCGGTGAACACGATGTCCGCGGGCTCGTCGCCGATGAGAATGGTTCTGGTTACGCGCATGGTCGCGAGGTCGACCACGCTGAGCGAGTCGGAGATCTGGTTGACGACCCAGGCCTCGGCGTTGTTGCGCGCGCGCACGCTCACTGGATCGACGCCGACCTGCACCGATCCGCGGCGCACCGGAAGTCCGCCCACCAGGTCGAAGACCTCCAGCTGACCGTCGGCGGTGTTGACCGCGAGCAGCGTGGTGCCGTCTGGCGTGATGTCGATCGGATGCACTTGTGGCGACTCGAAGTTCACGAACGCGCTGGTCTGGCCGAGCGCGGAGGACGCAAGTGCGGTCGCAACACTGATGTTGGCAACCGCGAGCGCGTGACTGATGGTGGTGCTGTTCATGGATGGATTCTGAAATGAGCGAGCCTGCCGAGGAAGTTGGCCGCGAGGTTTGCAAGCGCGTGCCGCCAAGGGACGGCGAAGTCGCGCCACGGGCAAACATTGGCACGAATTGTCGAGGGCGACGGCGCAACACGGGTCAGAGCGATGCGTCAGCCGTCGCTCGGGATGGAGCTCGGGCTGTCGCTCGGGGCTGTCGCTCAGGGCTGTCGCTTAGGGCTGCCGCGCTCGTCTTCGAATTAGGTTCCTGTCCAGGCGGACAGGATGACGGTGAGGTCGAGGGCGTTCACCGTTCCGTTGCGGTCGATGTCCGCCTTCGCATCGGCGGTGCCCCACGCGTTGAGCAACAGGCTGAGATCCGACGCGTTCACGAGACCATCGCCGTTGATATCGGCGGGGTTGGGATGGGTGCAATCATCGAGCTGACCGTTGTGGTCGGCGTCGAGTGTGGGGGTGCGAGCGATTTCGAGAAGGTCGGGGAGGTCGTCGCCGTCACAGTCCTCGAAGTTGGTCCAGCGCAGGAGGGCGGAGCGGGTGGCGACGCCGGCGTCGGGATCGGGAAAGACATCGATCCAGCGGCCATCGGGGCCATCGATGCCCGACATCAGCAGCGCGCTCGGGAAGACCATGCTCTGCGCCGGGCG
>QWPT01000058.1 GCA_003671075.1 Planctomycetota bacterium | reverse complement strand
ACCAAGATCGAACAGGACGACTTTGGCTCGGCGGCTGGCAGGGGCTGTTCCGTTACGACGGTGAAACCATCATCAGCGTTGGCAAGGATGGGCCGTGGGGCCTCATGAAGCCGCGCTGACCTGCCCCCTCTCAACCCAGTCAGTTGCCGACACGGTTGACCGTGGCTGGACCAAGGAGGGCGCGCGAGCGCACATCCAAGGACGACTGCGAAGGTGCTCTTCTGTGCGGCAGAACAAGCACAAACGCCCGCGAGCTTTGGCTTGCGGGCGTTCGTACTTCAATCGGGGTGACAGGATTTGAACCTGCGGCCTCTTGCTCCCGAAGCAAGCGCTCTACCAAGCTGAGCTACACCCCGGATCTGCCCACCAACTACCCGTGAGGGGTCGATGAGAATACCCCACGCAGGAAGTCGACACAAGGGTCGGCATGAGCAGGACATGCGCCATACATGCGCCAAACATGAGCAAGGCATGACTCGCACGTGACTCGCACGTGACTCGCACGTGACTCGCACGTGACTCGCACGTGCCTCGCACGGGGGATCAGCAACAGGTCATCAATCGAGCCCACTCGCAGCAAATCTGCTGAAGTCGCACCCTCTTCCCAAGGTAAGCGAGTACCGTGGCCGCTCACATCGCAGCGCAGGTTATCGCGCAAGGATCGGCCAGCGTCTCTCGCCGACACCTTCCGCACATAGCTTGCGTGCGTGAAACGGGTCTATTTGTTCGGACTCGCTTCCTCGTCTGTTGTCGGTTGAGATCGGCATGGTGCAGATGTTCTGCGCCGTGATGCATAACCGCGGGATTCCGGGCCCGCTCCCTATGTAGATGGAGATTATTGAATGAGCAAGAGAAGCACTTTGAGCATTGTGGCTGCGTTCTGCCTGACCGCCATCATCGCTGACGCCACCCTCGGTGGCACCGCGCCGATGTCCGCCAGTGGCACCAAGCGTCGCGTGAGCGCGGTCGTCAACACCGTGACCGCGGTCGTCACTATTCCAGTCGTCGAGAAGAAGATCGAGACGACCCAAGTCTGGGTTCCTGAAGTCACCGAAACCGTCGTCACGGAAATCAGCAAGGTCGCTGAGGAGCCTTTCCGTCCGTACATCCCGTTGGCCACCGCGCTGATGAGCGTTGACTGCAACGCGAACTCCGTTCCTGACAGCACCGAGATCTCCAACGGCGCGCAGGACTCCGACAGCGACGGCACTCTCGACAGCTGCGAGTTCGCCATCGGCGATCTCAACCTGAACGGCTTCATCGATAGCTACGACGTGAGCATCCTGCTCGGTTGGTGGGGAATCACCAATCCGCTCTACGGCGATCTCAATGGCGACAATGCCGTCAACGCCTACGACCTGGGGATTATCCTCGGCCGTTACGGCGTCGTCACCTTCTGATCGGCGCAACGAAAGACTGCAATTCCTGCGAGGGCCGCATCCGCGGTCCTCGCTTTCTTTTTGCTTCAAATTCAAGGACCTATCGACACCGAGAATACCCACGCGGCTCGCGCCTCCTGACGAGCATTCAAATCCGCCCGTTCAAGCACATAGATTTGTTACTACAACATTTCTACTTTGGCGCGCTGTCGCTCTGACCGGCGCTATCTACGGCGATCTCAACAATGACGGTCTCGTGAACGCTATCGATCTCGGCATCCTGCTCATCCGCCCGGCGGCGTGGTGTGATCGCCGAAGTACTTCTCACTGCGATAGCGCAGCCACACCCGCAGCTGCTCGGGCACCTGCTCGCGCTGCTCGTGCGTGAGCCGCTCGTACAGCTCCATCGCCTTCGCGCGCTCGGCGCGGCACGCCGCATTTTTGTGCGCGTCCCACAGGCTCCGCGCCAATCGAATGCGACGACAGGCCTCCTTCACGAGTTCTGCGCTGGTCGGCGGCTTGTTGCTCGGTTTCTTCTTTGCGGGCACGGAGGCATTAGACAGCCGATTGCGTTAGGGTGGCGCGGCCGCATGACCGACCAACCGCACAACCCGCTCCACGGCCTCACCCTCGAGGCGATACTCACCAAGCTCGTCGAGCGTCATGGTTGGGAAGCTCTCGGCGAACGCATTCGCATCCGCTGCTTCACCCACGATCCGACCATCAAGTCGAGCCTGGCGTTTCTCCGCAGGAACCCGTGGGCGCGGCAGAAGATCGAGTCGTGGTACCTCTACGACCTGCGCCGCGGCTACGGCGGCGCGTAGTGACTTAGCCAAGCTGGCGAATGCAGCGCTGCCACGCGGCGCAGCCGATGCGCGTCGAATAAGCGCGTTCGAGCGCCGCCAGCCCGCGCGCGCCCATCGCCTCGGCCGATCCTGGGATCGACTGCAGCTGACGAATCGCCGCCACCAAACTGGCGCAGTCACCGTTGGCAACGGCGAAACCACAGTTTTCCTCGGCAATCACCCGCGCAACCTCGCTCGCGGCCGGGCCGATGTAAATCGTCGGACGCGCCGCCGCCATCACGCCGTAGAACTTGCTCGGAAGCAGAAGCCCTTCAAACCGATCAGCCACCAGCACGAGGTGCGCGTCGCCGAGTGAGAGCAGATCGCCCAGCCGCGCGCGCGGTTGGTAGGGCTTCATGATCACATTCTTGATCCCGTGCTTTTGCACGAATTCCTCGATGCGCGGGCGGGTTACACCGCCACCCACAAACACCCAGCGGATCTGATCGTCGCCGCGCAATTCAAGCATGGCCTGACAGACCGAACTCACATCGTGCCCGATGCCGCAGTTGCCCGAGTATTCGATGACAAAGCGATCGCCGATTTCCCACTCCGCGCGATAGATGTTCGTTGCCCTGTCGCCGTCACCATGCACGCCACGCACCTCGTCGGCGTCGGCCCACGGCGTGATCGTCGTGACCTTGGCAGGATCGACGCCCTTGGCGAGCACCAACTCGCGCATGCATCGCCCGAGCACCACCACCGCATCGGCCTGCGTGAGACAGAATCGATCAAGCCGATCGAAGATGCGGTGCGTGAGCGACCCGCGCTTGATGACACCCGCGGCCAACGGAACCTCTGGATAGAGATCCATCGTCCAGAAGACGAACTTGCTCCCCTTGATCCAGCGCAGAAACAGCCCAATCAGCGCGATAAATGGCGGAGTTGTGAGGCAGATCACCACATCATGCCGCGGCAAGGTGAGCGCCTTCAGAAAGCCTGCGAGATTGAACACGGTGAAATCAACTGAACGCGAGAGAAGGCTGCGCTTGCGAAAGACATTGCTACCGACGCGATGGATGCGAATTCCATGGACCGTCTCGTCAGCTTCGAGTCGCCCACCGGTCTGTCCGTAGGTGCTGCGCGACGCCAGCGCGGAAACCTGATCGCCGTTTTTCTGCAAGTAGCACGCGAGATCGAACGCATGCTGCGCCGTCGCGGAAACATCGGGGTAGAAAAACTGGTTGAGGATGAGCACCGACTGGCTGCGCGGCGCCTCGATCGCGCGCACGATCTGCTCCACGGCGGCCTTGGTTGAGAAGAGCCGCATCCACAGCGCTCTGCCGCGTTGCTTGGCGCCGTCGAGCATCTCCTGCCCGTCGACCAGGCCGTCAACGAGTTCCTCCACAAGCCGCTGCAGCGTCGCCGCATCGCCGCCAGTACAAACCTTTCCAACCCGCTCGCTGTTGATCAGCGACTCAAGGTCGTTGTGCGGATTGATGCGCGCGAGCACGGGAATTCCCGCCTGCATGTAGGTCAGAAACTTCCCGGGGATGTTGTGCGACTTGTGGCGCGGGTCGAGCGCGACGATGCCAACATCGCACTGCTCAAGCAATCCCGCGATCTCCGTCGGCTCGATTTCCTTGTGAAACAGCACATTGTCGAGACCTTCGCGCTCGACCGTCGCGGCAAACCGTGCGGTGTCGCTGCCGCCGCCGACGAACAAGAAGCCGATGTCCCGGCGGTCGCGCATGCGCACGACCAGATCGATGAAGACATCCATCCCCTGCGCTACGCCCATGTTTCCCGCGTATACGAAGATCTTGCGTCCAGCCAACCGCGTCTTTGAAACATCAATCGTGCAACCGACCGACGGCGCGGGACTCAGCCAGTTCTGTAGCACCTCGAGCGAACGCCCTGCTTTCGCCGCCCATTTTGACATGTACGGCCGATTCGCCTCGGTCTGCACGCCAATGGTGTCGGCAACCGCGTACTGCCCGCGCTCGATGAATTTGAAGAACCAGTACGCCGGACCGCGGCGCATCAGGCCCATGTCGACCGCCCACTCGGGAAAGATGTCGCGCAGGATCAGATAGCTTTTGCAGCCACTTTCGCGGCGCAAACGCTTGACGATCGGCCCGAGGAAAATCGTGGGCGAGTACCAAACGATTCCGTCGAAGCGCAACTTGCGTAGACCGCTGGCGTCCATCGCCCGCAGCAACACATAGGGCAGGCGCAATTCATTGATGGTGCGACGCACATAGTTCACCCGCTTGGTCGGCGGCGTGCGCACGCGAAGAACGGTGATGTTGCCGGTGCGCTCGATCTTCCATGGCTCGACGAGATCGCTCGCGGGAACAATGACGAACGGCTCGTGCCCCTGCGCAGCGAACTCCTGCACGAGGTCGCGCATCTGCACCGCACCTGAAATCTTCAGGGGCGGGTAGGTGTCGGCGATGATCGCAATGCGCATGAAATGAAGCCTGGGGCAGTCGTGCGAATTCAGGTCGAGCGATGCCAGACCACGCGGTTCACATAGTCGGTGTAGCTCATGATGATGCGCAACACCTTCTCGGACACATTGTTGGTCGCGTAGTCATCGACCAGTCGCAGCGAACGCTCGGCGCCGCGCGGCTGATGATCGAGGATCGCGAGCCCCTGCAGAATGCGCTCGACATTGAGGCCCGTCATCATCACCGCGCCCTCTTCCATGCCCTCGGGACGCTCGTGCGCCTCGCGGATGTTCAGCGCGGGAAAGTTCATGATCGAAGATTCTTCGGTGATGGTGCCGCTGTCGCTCAGCACCGCTTTCGCCTTCATTTGCAGGTGAACATAGTCGCTGAACCCGAGCGGCTTGAGCAACTGCACGCGCGGATGGAACGATGCGCCCGTTGCTTCGATGCGCTTGCGCGTGCGCGGATGCGTCGAAACGATCACCGGCATGTCATAGGTCGAGGCGACGGCGTTGAGCAGCGTCACCATGCGGGCGAAATTGGTGTCGGAGTCGATGTTCTCTTCGCGATGAGTGCTGACGACGAAGAAGCGCCCCGCCTCGAGGCCCATGCGCGCGAGCGCGTCGGACGATTCGATCTTGTCGCGGTAGAACTCAAGAACCTCGCGCATCGGGCTGCCGGTCTTGATGACCATGTCGGGCGGAAGACCCTCGCGCAGCAGATACTCGCGCGCGATCTCGCTGTAGGTCAGGTTGATGTCGGCGGCATGATCGATGATGCGGCGATTGATCTCCTCAGGCACGCGCTGATCGAAGCAACGGTTTCCCGCCTCCATGTGGAAGGTCGGAATCTTGCGCCGCTTGGCGGAGAGAAGCGAGAGACAACTATTGGTGTCGCCCAGAATGAGGACCGCATCGGGGCGCAGTTCGGCGAGCAACTTGTCGGCAGCGATGATGACCTTGCCGATCGTCTCGGCAGCGTTTCCGCCAGCGGCCTCGAGAAAGTAATCAGGCTTCCTGATGCCGAGATCCTCGAAGAAGATCTGGTTGAGCTCGTAGTCGTAGTTCTGGCCGGTGTGAACGATCGCGTGATCGCAGTGCTGGTCGAGGAGGGCCATGACGCGCGAGAGCCGAATGATCTCCGGTCGAGTGCCAACGATCGTGACGACCTTCAGCTTCTTCACTTCGAATTTTTTTACTTCGAGTTTCTTCATGGCAAAGCCTCGCTTGTTCACCTGCTGCGCTCAGTCGACCAATTGCGGAACGCGTCCCTCGACGATGTCGCGCATGAAGTCGAGCTTCATCAGCAGTTTCTTCATGCCCTCGAGGTCGAGGCGATGGGTGTTGTGCGAGTTGTAGTCGGTCGACTGGGTGATCTTGATCTCGCCCTGCTCGAAGTAGCGGCCGTAGTTCAGGTCGCGCGTATCGGCGGGAACGCGGTAGAAATCGCCGAGGTCATGCGCGCCGGCCATTTCCTCGCGGCTGCAAAGCGCTTCGTAAAGCTTCTCGCCGTGGCGGGTTCCGATGATGTCGATCGGATGGTTGGGCCGACCCATCAGCTCGCACACAGCGCGCGCGAGAACCTCGATGGTTGCAGCGGGCGCCTTCTGCACAAAGATGTCGCCGTTGCTGCCGTTGGTGAAGGCGTAGAGCACGAGGTCGACGGCGTCGTCGAGCGTCATCATGAAGCGCGTCATGCTCGCATCGGTGATCGTGATCGGCTTGCCCTCGTTGATCTGGTTTACGAACAGCGGAATAACCGAGCCGCGCGAAGCCATCACATTTCCGTAGCGCGTGCCGCAGACAACGGTCTGGCCCGCGCTCAGGTTGCGGCTCTTGGCGACCATGACCTTCTCCATCAGCGCCTTCGACATGCCCATCGCGTTAATCGGATAAACGGCCTTGTCGGTGCTGAGGCAGACAACGCGCTTGGCGCCGCAGGCAATCGCAGCGTCGATCACATTGTCGGTGCCCATCACATTGGTGCGCACCGCCTCCATCGGAAAGAACTCGCAGGAGGGAACCTGCTTGAGCGCGGCGGCGTTAAACACGAAGTCCACGCCCGCCATCGCATTGCGCACGCTCGAAAAATCGCGCACATCGCCGAGGTAGAACTTCAGCTTCGGATTGTTGTAGCGCTTGCGCATGTCGTCCTGCTTCTTCTCATCGCGACTCAGAACTCGGATCTCGCCGATGTCGGTGTGAAGAAATCGGCGCATCACCGCGTTGCCGAAAGATCCGGTGCCGCCAGAGATGAGAAGCGTCTTGTTCTTAAAATTCGAATCGAGCATGGGAATCCTGTGCGTCGTGCGCTAGTTGCCGAAAAGAGCTTGGTTTCGCTGCCTGTCCTCGTACATCTCCGCGACCAGCGCAGGCCAGTCGGGCGAGACGAAGCCCGTCGCCTCGCGGAAGCGACTTCCATCGAGCGAACGGTCGAGCTCGAAGGTGTCATCGGGACGAATCGTGATTTGCTTGCCGTAGGTCTTCGCGATCATCGAGAGCAGGTCGAACTTTCCGACCCGCGGCGCCGCAGCGTGCCAGAGGCCGTGCATCTCGGGATGCGGGATGACATGGTCGCGAATGATGCGCGCGAGCGTGACCGTGGGAAATCCAGAGAAAAACGCCTTGCGGAAGCCCTTGCACTCGGCGCCCTGCATCATGAACCACTCGACCAGGCTGCGACGGGTGTCGATCTCGTGACCGATGATCGAGGTGCGCACGGTGATCGAGTTTCGATAATGCACTTCGCCCGCGGCCTTCGACTGGCCGTACACATCGGTCGCGTCGGTCGGATCCGACTCGCGGTACATGCCCTTGTCGCCCTTGAAGACGCAGTCGGTGCTGATGTGAATCAGGCGGCACCCCGCATTGGCGGTCAGCGCGGCGAGCGAATGGGGAAGGACGGCGTTGGACATGTAGGCGATCGATGGATCGTTGCCCGCATCGATGTGCTTGGTCGCGCCGACGCAATTTACGAGCACGCTCGGACGCACCTCGTCCATGACCTTCTGCAGGTCGGAGAATCGGGTGGCATCGACGGGCAGGATGAGGGCCGCATCGGTCACGCTCTGCAGCCGAGCCTTCACCGCGTCGCTGCGCAGCGTGCCAACCACGTTCAGGGCCGGGCTCTGTGCGAGCACGCGTAACACCGCGTTGCCGAGCAGGCCGCTGGCACCGAGGACAAGGATGGTTTGCTTGGCGGAGTGGTTCATCTTGAATCGAGGCGCGGAGGATGCCATCCCCCCGTTGCACGGGAGGATGCGTTCGGACAATCGGCCAAAAAATGAACCGATCACGGCATTTCCCGATGGTTCGTCAGAACTCTCGCGAGCCGAAATGACGCTTTGGTGGCTCGGCCGGCGCGCCACTCGCGCGCTCGTGCTTGAATTCGCTTGGTTTGACCTCGGATGTCCGTTAGCCTCCTTCGATGGGTCGGGAACATCCATCTCGCCGACAGGTGCTCCTTCAAGGGCTTGGCGCCCTCTCGGCGATGGTCGCCCTCGGCCGACGCGCCCACGCGGCTCCCAACCTTCCGATCCCTCCGTCGCCGCCGCGCCTGCTCTCGGACCCCGTGATCCGGCTGGCGTCCTTGGGCGAGAGTGAGCTTGTCGGCGGAGTCCCCTTCGCCAAGCGATGGTTCGGCGACACCTTTGAAGGCAACGCCATCCCCTTCCACGGTTGCGAGAACTGCGACGACTTTCCACCACCGAGCGAGTCGGTCGATGTTGCGATCGTGGGCGGCGGGCTGTCGGGCCTGGCCACGGCGTACCAATTGCGCGACCGCAACACCGTGCTCTTCGAACTGCGCCCGCGCATGGGCGGCAACGCGATGGGCGAGGCGTACGGCGACCAGTCGTGGAGCCTCGCGAGCGCATACTTCATGCAGGCCAAACGCGGCGGACCGCTGGCGACGCTCTACGACGAGCTCGGGCTGCCCGCGCAATGGCGGCAGGATTCCGGCGGTTTCTCCTTTGAATATGACGGCGTCGTCGGCAGCGATCTCCTCGGCCCCGATCCTTCTCCCGCCGACAAGCGTGCGCTCGCGGCCTATCGCGAGGCGGTGCTGCGCTTCGCTGGGCGCGACTACCCCGAGATCCCCTTCGAAGGCCGCGCCAACGCCATCATCACCGAGCTCGATGGACGCAGTTTTCGAGGCGACCTCGAGCTTCGTTGCGGAACGCTCCCGCCGCGATTGGCTTATTTGTTGCAGGCGTACTGCTACTCAAGCCTCGGCGTTGGCTTCGACGAACTGAGCGCCGCGGCGGGCTGGAACTTCGTTGCCGCCGAGGAATTTGGCCGAAATGTGCTGCCCACCGGCAACGCGGGCCTCGCGCAGGCGCTGTGGAACCAAGCGCGCGCGCGGGTGCGCATGCGCGCCGGCTGCACCGTTGCGGAAGTTCGGCTCGTCGACGGCGGCTCGCATGTTTTCTGGCGCATGAGCGACGCAACCCGACGCACCACCTTCGCGCGCCATGTGGTCATGGCCAACTCCAAACACATCGCCCGCCATGTATTGCCTTGGTTGGGCGCCGTCGACGAGCCGAAGCTCGAGGCGATGCACCGCGTTCCCACCGTCGCCTACATCGTGGCGAATGTGGTGCTTTCGCGCCCACTTGCGCGCGATTTCTACGACCTCTATCTCGGCGGCGGCCGCGCGTTTCCCATGGACGACAACGCGTTCGAGCAGCATCGCGTCATCACCGACGCGGTCAACGCTGGCTTCGCGACATCTCCGAGCGCCGGCGCGATCACGCTCTACTGGCCGCTTCCCTGGCACACCGCGCGATTCAGCATCGTCAACGAAGAAGACTGGCGCACCTACGCCGAGTTGGCCGCGCCGCAGATCCTCGCCAAGCTCGGGCACTTTGGACTCGCACCGCGCGATGTCACCCAAGTGCGGCTCTCGCGTTGGGGCCACGCGATGCCGTTCGCTGGTCCCGGCACCATTTCCAGCGGGCTCCCGCAAGAACTCCGCCGCCCGATCGGTGATCGCCTTTGGTTCGCCAACCAAGACAACTGGCTGCTTCCCGCGGTGGAGACCTGCCTCACCGAAGCAATGTGGGTTTCGGCGGCGGTGCAATCAGCGCTCGGATGAGCTTCAATTGCCTGAATTCAGCTCATTGCGTGGTCGGCGAACGCGCCCTCCCTGCGGAAAGTCAGGTCAGCGCTGGCCTTGATCGCCCTCAAACCCGCGACCTGGAAGCCTGTGAGCCACCCGACACGATTTCCAACGCGGCGCTGATCGAGGTTACAGACCGCTTTGCTCGCGGATCGTCGTTCTGTTGAAACTTTGCCTACACGCGCGGACTTTCTCAAATCGTTCGCTCCTCGCAGCCGATGCACGACGGTGGTTCGCGCGAGGGTTCGCGCGAGGGTTCGCGCGAGGGTTCGGACCAAGACAGCAGACCTCCATCACCGCCATTTGCTTGGTCCGCTGACTGCCTCGGTGTACACTCGATCGGCTTCGACCTCATCACTTTCTAAGGATTCCCCATGTCGGAAACTCTTGAATACGCCCCTACCGACCGCGAGCAGTCCTTCCTTTCAACGGTCGAGGACACCCGCCACGAGCGCAACATCATCAACAGCCTTGCGCCGTTTCTCGATGAGCGGGCGCCTGAGGACATGCGCGGCCTTTACACCTCGAACGAACTGATTCAGTTGCGCGTCCTCAAGGGCACCGAGCGCGATGTCGAGAAGCGCATGCCCGTCAAGATCACGCGCCACTACTTTGAGCTGGCGAAGTCGAGCGCGCCCATCCGTCGCATTGTGAAGGCCGATCCGGAAGAGACCCAGGATCTCGCGGGCTCCGAAGACCCGGGCTTTCAGATGGACTACAGCCCCGTCGAGGGCATGCTCCACAAGTACGAAATGGGGCTGCTCTATGTTGTGTCGACCTGTTCGGCGCACTGCCGCTTCTGCTACCGCGAGGAGTTGATCGCGCGCAAGGAGATCACGCGTCAGGACGGCACCGTTGCCAAGAAGGGCCTCGCCGCCATTCCCGAAGTCACCGCCTACATCGGGCGCTTCAACGCCGAGGTCGCTGCCAACGGTGGTCGCCATCCGGTCTGCGGCCGCGAGAAGTTGCGCGAAGTGTTGATGTCGGGTGGCGACCCGATGGTGCTCAACAATTCGAAGATCGCCGCGTGGCTCGCCGCGCTCGCTGAAGCGGGCGTTGAGTCGATCCGCATCGGCACCAAGGAAATGGCCTTCTATCCCGAGCGTTTCGACGAAGCGTTCGTGTCGATGCTCGATCGGTTCCACGAGTCGTACCCCGAGGTCGGGCTGCACATCGTCGTCCACTTCGAACATCCCGACGAGTTCCTCGCCAAGGACGCTGATGGCCAGTATGTTCGCAACCCAACCGGATTCCTTCAGTGGGTTCCCGCGACCGGCGCTGCTATGCGTCGTCTCGTTCAGCGTGGTTGGCTGAGCATCGAGAACCAGTCGCCGATCATCAAGGGAATCAACGACGATCCCGACGCCCTGCGCATTCTTCAGCGCGAGTTCAAGCGCGCCGGTGGCGAAAACCACTACTTCTTCTGCGGCCGCGACATCGTGGCCTACCGCTCGTTCAATGTGCCAATGGAGCGCGCCTGGCACATCCTCAACGAGTCGCAGAAGGGTCTCTCTGGCATCGAGAACCACGCGCGACTTTCGATCACGCACTACAAGGGCAAGACCGAAGTCAACGCCGTCACCAACACACCGATCCCGGGCCTGGCCGGCAGCGAGAACGGCGTCGTGATCTTCAAGATCCTCCGAAACGCAGGAAACGCGGCTGATCGCGGCAAGGTCTGCATCGTCGGTCGCAATCCAGAAGCGCTCTGGTTCGACGGATATGACGACCGCGTGCTGTACGACGAAGCCGGTCTCTACACCTACTCGCGCGTGAAGAGCGCGCGCGTCACCCACGCCGCACCGTCCCCTGGCTGCCGATGATCGACAAGCGCGTTGCGAACGCCCATGCGGCGGTGGCCGACGTCTTCGATGGCGCGACGGTCATGATCGGTGGGTTCGGCGAGGCCGGAAGCCCGATTGAGCTGATTCACGCCCTGATCGACCAGGGTGCGTCGCGGCTTGTGGTTATCAGTAACAACACTGGCAGCGGCGAAGTCGGACTGGCGGCGTTGCTCAAGGCTGGGCGCGTTGCGAAAGTGGTCTGTTCGTTTCCGCGCACGGCGAACTCGACGGTGTTCCCCGAGCTCTACCGCCGTGGCGAGATCGAGCTTGAACTGGTTCCCCAAGGCACGCTCGCCGAGCGCATTCGTGCTGGCGGTGCAGGAATTCCTGCGTTCTTCACTCCGACCGCCGTTGGAACGCCCCTCGCGCAAGGCAAGGAGCACCGCGTGTTCAACGGACGCGAGCATGTGCTTGAGCATGGAATCCGCGCCGACTTCACCCTGATCAAGGGACGCACCGCCGACACGCACGGCAATGTCGTCTACCACGCAACGGCGCGCAATTTTGCGCCGCCGATGGCGATGGCCGGCACGGTGACGATCGTGCAAGTGGCCGAAGTCGTCGACGCGGGCGGGCTTGATCCCGAATCGGTCGTAACGCAAGGGATCTTCGTCGATCGCATCGTGCACATTCCAAGCCCCGCGCAAGAGTCCGAACTCATTGCTTCGGGAGCGAGTTACCCATGACCAAGGACGCCCCCGCCATCGGCTGGAGCCGCGACGATATCGCTCGTCGACTCGCGCGCGACATTCCCAATGGTTGGTATGTCAACCTCGGGATCGGCATTCCCGAGCTGGTCGCGCGCTTCGTGCCCGAGGGGCGCACGCTCGTCTACCACACCGAGAACGGCCTCTTGGGAATGGGTCCATCTCCCGCCGCCGGCAAGGGCGACCCCGAACTCATCAACGCGGGCAAGCGGCAGGTGACCGCGCTTGCAGGCGCGTCGTTCTTCGATCAAGCGACCAGCTTTGCGATGATCCGCGGCGGGCATCTCGACCTGAGTGTGCTCGGTGCGCTGCAAGTTGCCTCCAACGGCGATCTCGCCAACTGGTCCACCGGCGGCTCCGACGCGATTCCCGCCGTCGGCGGTGCGATGGATCTGGTCGCGGGCGTGAAGCGCGTGTTCGTGATCACGCAACATGTGACCAAGGAAGGCGAGCACAAACTCGTCGAACGCTGCACCTATCCGCTGACTGGCTGCGGTGTCGTCAACCGCATCTACTCTGATCTGGCCGTGGTTGATGTCACGCCCGATGGATTCCGGGTTGTCGAACTCGCGCCCGGTGTCGATTTCGCATTCCTGCAAAAGAACACCAGCGCCCCGCTGCTTGCGCCCATTTCGTAACTGCTGCGCGCGTCCGAACCTAGCGCGCGTCCGAACCTAGTCGCCCTCCGCCTCACCACTCGACAACTTAGGTAGACCCAACGCCATGGACACCTCCGCGACCACCACCCGAAGCGCCGAACTCTTCGCGCGCGCCAACCACGTTCTTCCCGGTGGAGTCAGCCGAAACACTGTCCTGCGCGCGCCGATCCCGCCCTACGCCGACTTCGGTTCGGGCTGCCGGATCACTGACCTCGACGGCGTCACCCGCACCGACTTCTCCAACAACATGGCGTCGCTCATCCACGGCCACGCCTATCGGCCGATCGTCGATGCGGTGTCGGCGCAACTCGCGCGAGGCAGCGCGTTCATGATGGCCACCGAGTCGGAGGTGATCTACGCCGAACACCTCGCGTCGCGCAGCGTTGGCTTTGAACGCCTGCGCTTTGTGAACTCGGGCACCGAGGCGCTCATGGCGGTGCTCAAGGCTGCGCGCGCTTTCACGGGCCGGCCGAAGGTCGCGAAGATCGAGGGCGCCTATCACGGCGGCTACGACTACGCCGAAGTGAGCCAAGAGCCAAAGCCGGACACTTGGGGTACGACCGATCATCCCAACAGCGTGCCGCTCGTGCACGGTTCGCCGCGCTCGGCGCTCGAGGATGTTGTGATCCTGCCCTTCAACGATGTCGATCGCGCCATCGCGCTTCTCAACGCGCACAAGACCGATCTCGCCTGCGTGCTGCTCGACCTCATGCCCCACCGCGTCGGACTCAAGCCCGTCGACCCTGCGTTTATCGCGGCGATTCGCGAGTGGACCGCGGCCAATGGCGCGCTGCTCGCGCTCGATGAGGTCATCACCTTCCGCACCGAAGTGGGCGGACTCCAGTCGCGATACGGCTTCACCGCCGACCTCACCGCCATCGGCAAGCTCATCGGTGGCGGCTTTCCCGCGGGCGCAATCGCCGGCCGCGCCGATGTGATGGAGGTCATGAACCCCAACGCCTCGAAGCTGCTCTATCCGCTCTCGGGAACCTTCTCGGCAAACCCGATCACGATGACCGCTGGTTTCATCGCCATGCGCGACTTCAACGCCGCCGCGGTTGCTCGGCTGAACGCCCTCGGCGCGCGCGCGATGCACGGAATCGAAGAGGCGATCGGGCGCACGGGCGCGACTGCGTGCGTCACCGGAACCGGATCGATGTTCCGCGTGCACATGAAGGCAACCCCGCCCGCCAACTATCGCGAGGCGTACAACACCGCCGAAGAAACGAAGCAGTTGAAGATGCTCCTGAACCACCTCTTCGCCGAGGGATTCCTGATGATCAACACCTGCTCGGCCACGCTCTCGACGCCGATGACCGAATCGGACATCGACGCGCTTGTCGCAGCGATCGAAGGCGGATTGCGAAAGATCCGCGCGAGCTGAAGCCAACCCGCCGCAAACGCGGCGCGCCTGATCGTCACTCGCGCTCGAAGAGCGTTGCAAGCCCCTGCCCGACGCCCACGCAAAGCGAAGCAATGCCGCGCGACGAGCCGCGGCGCGCCATTTCATGCACGAGCGTTGCCGCAAGCCTCGCGCCGCTCGCGCCGAGTGGATGACCAATCGCGATCGCGCCGCCGTTCACATTGACCCGCGCCGGATCAAGCCCAAGCGCGCGCATGCACGCCACCGACTGCGCCGCGAAAGCCTCGTTGATTTCGAAGAGATCGATGCTGGCGATGTCGAGGCCGGTACGCGCCATGAGTTTGCGGATCGCTGGAACCGGGCCGATCCCCATTTCCGCTGGATCGACGCCCGCCGACGCGCTCGCGCCGACGAATGCGATCGGCCGAAGCCCGAGCGCCTTGGCTCGCGAAGCCTCGACCAAAAGCAGCGCCGCCGCACCGTCGTTGACTCCGGACGCATTTCCCGCGGTGACGGTGCCGCCGCTGCCATCCTTGGCGAAAGCCGGCTTCAGCGCGGTCAGTTTCTCAAGCGTGGTGTCGGGGCGCGGATGCTCATCGGTATCGAAGACGATCGGCGGCTTCTTTCCTTGCGCGATCTCGACGGCGGCAAGCTCGTCGGCAAATCGGCCCGCCGCGTGCGCCTGCGCCCATCGACGCTGGCTCTCGAGCGCGAAACGATCCTGATCCTCGCGCGAAATCGCATGGGTTCGTGCGACATTCTCCGCAGTCTCGCCCATCGAATATGGGTGGTAAAGCGCGGCAAGACGCGGGTTCACCAAGCGCCAACCCATCGTGGTGTCGTGCAGCTCCTGCCCGCGGCCGAAGGCTTGATCGGACTTGCTCAGGACATACGGCGCGCGGCTCATCGACTCAACGCCACCGGCAATCATCACATCGCCGCAGCCCGACTCGATCATGCGCGCGGCGACATTGACCGCCTCCAGCCCCGACGCGCAAAGCCGATTGACGGTCGCGCCCGGCACGCTCACGGGCAATCCCGCAAGAAGCGCCGCCATGCGTGCGACATTTCGGTTGTCCTCGCCCGACTGATTCGCCGCACCGAAGTACACATCGTCGATGAGCGCGCGATCGATCCCCGCGCGCGCCACGACCGCGCGGATCGCGTGCGCAGCGAGGTCGTCGGGACGCATCGACGCAAGCGCGCCGCCGTAGCGACCAACAGGCGTGCGGATTGCGGCAACAATGGCAACTCGGCGGGTCATGGATTCGATGGTAACGGCAACGAACCCGTCGGAGAAATGGGGATGCGGAGCGGAACCGTGCCCACGATCGCTCGTCCCTCGACGGGCGCGGCTCGGTTAGCTCTCGAGAAAGTCCTGCATGGCCGCGAGCTCGGAGTCGATGTCTTCAGGGCGGATGCCGTCGCGCTCGAGGATCGTGCGCAGCGCGACGCGAAGGCGATCGACCACGGTGCGATGCACGCTCGACGCGCTCGTGAGCGGAGTGCCGACGATGGAGCACGCCTGCGCATAGCTCATGCCATTGATCGTGTGCAGGCGGAAGAGCTCCCACCACGCGCCGCGCCCCTCGGCGCCCAGCTCGGTGCGGATGCGCTCATGCGCCTCGGTCACGGTGCGCACGGCCCAGGTGCGTTCGAGCGCAAGGAGCGCGTCGGTCTCGTGGTCGGACGCACGCGTGGTGAACGCGGCGCGCTCGAGCTCGTCGTTGCTGGTGCTGCCGCCATGCTCAGCGCGACGGCGGGTGGCGAGCGCGGCGTTGCGGGTGTGCAGCAAGAGGCCGTTCGCAAGCCAGCGCCGCAGCGGAAGTCCGCTGCTACGCCAACGCGCGAGATACGACGCATCGCCCACGCGCGCGGCAAGGAAGTCGTTGACGATGTCAGCGGGATCACCAAACTGCCGCAACCGCGACGCGCGCACATACGCGCAAAGCGGCTCGAAGTAACGCGACATCACATGCGCCCGCGCGGCGTCCGGGTTGGCGTCAAGTTGCGTGAGCAGCCAGGTGGCGTGGGTGGAGGGGAAGAGGTCGGACATGATCTTCTGCTGATGTCAGTGACAGCTTCCCCAGCTGGACAGCAGCACCGCAAGGTCGGCGGCGTTCACGACGCCGTCGTGATTCACATCGCCAATTCCCGAAGGCAGAGCAATCCCCCAGGAACTCAGGAGAACTCCTAGGTCGCCGCCGTTGACGGATCCATCGCCGGTGATATCAGCGAAACATCCACAGACGATCGCCGACCCCTCGAGAAGAAACGGTCCGCTCACATCGATCGGCGCGTTTGCGCAAATGCTCGTTGAGCCCGACACGATGCACGACGACTCGCGACCAATGACGCGCAATCCGGCAGCGCCGAAAAGGAGCGGGTCGCCAGACGTGTTGCCCGTGATCAACGAGTTCACGATGTGCAGGACCACAGGGTGGTACTTCGTGTGCTCATACACCTCGACGGCGGAACCCGAGTCGCCTGCGAAATTCCCGGTCATCGTGCAAGTGTCGAGCACAACGGACTCGCCGTCGCCGTTCGAGCCGACCACCTTGATGGCGCTGCCGCTGCCTGGGCCGCTGGTTCCAACGCGATTGCCGGTGAAGGTCGATCCAACGATGGTTCCCGTGGTGTTGTAGATCAGCGCGCCTCCGCCATCGATGTCGGCGATGTTGTTGCTGAACACGCAGTTTTGCCAAGAGACGCCGCCCACATACTGATAGAGCGCTCCTCCGAAATCAGCGCGGCAATTCTCAAAGCGACAGTTCCGCAGGAAGGCCGAGGAGTTGCTCGCAAAGATCGCGCCGCCAACATAGATCTCGTAGACCGGCGGATAGAGCGTGCCGGATGTTCCATTGCGGAACACAAGGTTCTCGAGGCCCGCGGTCGGCGGCTCGTTGTCGATGATCTGGGCGATCGACTTCGTGAGGCCGGTGCCGTCAATGATCGTCGTTCCGTTGGCAGCGCCGCGGACGACCACATTCTTGCCGTTCATACGGAAGGACTCGTGGTAGGTGCCGGCAAGCACGTTGATCGTCCACGGGGCCGATGCAGGCGCTGCGTTGATCGCGGCTTGAATCGTCGGGTACTGCGTGGGAACGGTGGAGCTCGACTCGCAGGTGTCGGGGATGTTGTTGTGGTTCGCGTCCGCGAGTTGGCCGCTCAGGATCTGGCCGTAGTCCACGATTCCATCGTTGTTGCAGTCGGCGTCCCACTCGACCGAATATCGGTGCGTTTGATACACAGATCCGGCAACTGGCGTGTCCGACCAAGTTGTTCCCCACATCTCCAGGTAACTCTCGTTTGGAGAGCCCTGATCGTTCGGCTCCCCTTCGTTCCAGTTGGTGTATGACCAAGGCGAACCGTCAACCCAAGTCCAACCGACGTTGGCCGATGCAGATGGGTCGATTTGATAGCCACCGAGAAAGACGTTTCCGCCCAAGGCAATCACGAGGTTTGAAACGACCGCGTTCTCACCGGCGGAGCCGATCGTCGCAAGATGTCCGCCCCTTGCCACCGCTGCATCTCGCGAAGCGATCCAATTGATGTTCGCGCCATTTTCAATGGCTGCGTACCAATGCCCATTCCCCCCATCCGCCACGCGCCACTCCACCGCGTTCTGCGCGGAAGCTACCGACGCGATTGCGAGAGCGGAACCGACGACCATCGACCGAAGCTTGCTCATCTCTGACTCCTCGT
>QWPT01000057.1 GCA_003671075.1 Planctomycetota bacterium | reverse complement strand
GCGTGCCCATGCGCATTGCCACCTTCCTCCGCATGAAGCGGATGACGGTAGTGCAGCGCTCGCGAATCAAGCGGATCGCGGAACCCAGCCACATGCTGGAATCCGCACGCCTCGAGAACCCTGATCCTCGCCGCGTTGTCATCCCGGCAGTATCCGTTGAGGTCCGTGATGCCGAACTCGGGGCACCGCGCCACGAACTCGCGCAGCGCGGCCTTTGCGTATCCACGGCCTGCATAGCCGAGAGCGATTCCCATGCCGAAAGAATTCAAATGGTGGGAAATCGGAGTCGGATAGAGCACGAAGCCGATCGGCCCATCCTTCTCCGAAACAAAGATCAGAACACTGCGGTGCGAGAGCATGCCGTGCATCGCGCGTTCGCCCGGAAACGGATGGTCGCGATAGGAGTAGCGGCTGAGGTGATCTAGATCCGCCTGCGTGCCTGCCAACCGCGTCGCGGCGATCGACACGATCTCGGGCGTGGGTCGTACGAGGGACATATGGATCCTTGGGCTTCGAGAAACGGTCTGGCACTCTTACGCAAATTGCTTGGCAATCGTAACAATGAGGTGTTGAAGTTTGGATGCGAAATCAATCCAGATTGGCTAGTGGCGCGCTTGGCTTGGGTCTGCATCCGTCTCGATGTACACCGCGAGCTCACGGCCGGCCTTCGCGAAGACCTTCGCGGCGGCACGACGCGCCGTCTCGATCGGAAAGCCGTCGCCGCGCCCCCATCCGCGCAGGTCGAGGAAGATCGCCCTGCAGTCGTCGAGGCTCGCGTGCGCTCGGAGGACATCCCTGAATACTTTGCGCAGGAACGCCTCCGGATCGGGCGGTAGAGGTCGGCCGCCGTGCGTGTCTTCGACGAGCGGAATCACCGTCAGTGGATGCTCAGGCGCGAATGTCCTCGCGCGGCCGCTGCGGTTCACCGAATCGGAGAGGTAAGGCCCGTGATAGCCAATTCTGATCTCGATGGCCCCCAGGGTTGAGAATCCTCCCACGGATAGCGCGACTAGATGGAGCTTGCGTGCGTTGAAAAGGTCGAACCAGTCGCTCGGTGCACCATCGATCATCATCGCCATGCTCATCTCCTTGAGTTTGCACCGCTTTCGTGGACAGGTTGATTATGTCCTCGACTGACGCATCTGCCAACTCAATTCGTATTTGATCGGACTAGTTCCTCCAATCGTCGTGTGTCGCCGTTGGGAGTTGTAAAAACCGTCGATCCACTCGGTGATTGCCGCGCGTGCGTCCTCAAGCGTCTCGAAGCGCTTGCGCGAAAGAAGTTCGAACTGCAGCGTGCTGAAAAAACTTTCCATGGCGGCGTTGTCCCAGGGATTGCTTGCGCGGCTCATGCTGCGTTCGATGCCAAGCGTACGGAGCCTCTGCACGTACTCATGCTCGCCGTAAATGCCGCCGCGGTCAGAGTGAATGCGCAAAGTTCTATTGCGAATTCTCGTCGCTGCCGCATTCTCAATCGCAGCTCGCGCGAGCGCACCGTCGTGTGCCTCGGACATCGCTAGACCAATGATGCGTCGCGAAAAAAGATCGAGTACCGGCGCGAGGTAGAGCCATCCCTGATCCGTTTGCACATACTTCACGTCAGTGACCCAGACACTGTTCGGCGTAGAGGCGCTGAAGTCGCGCGCGAGCAGATTCTCTGCGACGCGTGCAACATCGCACGTCGCCGGGCATCTGCGGAAGGCTTTGCGACGACGAGCGAAAAGGCGGTTTTCCTGCATGATTCGTGCAGTTCGACGTCGACCAATGCACTTGTCGAAGGAGGAGAGATTCTGCTCGCGCAACTCCATCAGCACGCGCGGACTGCCGTACGTTTGACGACTGCGCGTGAAGACCGCCGTAATTTGCGCGGCTAACACCCGGTCTTCACACGCGCGCGTGCAAGGCTTACGCACCGCCCACGCGTGATAGCCAGTGCGCGTGACATCAAGCACGCGACAGAGCGCGGAGATTGGAAAGTACGCGCGTTCGACGTGAATGAAAGCAAACTTCATGGGCTTTCCTTCGCGAAGAACTTCGCCGCTTTTTTTAGGATCTCCCGATCCATAAGCAGCTGCTTATTTTCGCGTCGAAGACGTGCGAGCTCGGCGCGCTCGTCCGTGGTAAGCGCGCCAGCTGGTCCGTTGCCGGCATCGATGTCGGCGCGTTGCACCCACTCTCGCAGTGCAGTTTCCGTCAGGTCTAGATCTTTCGCGACTCGCTCAATGCTGCGATCGCCGGCCTTGCACAGGCGCACGACTTCTGCTTTGAACTCGGGTGTAAACGAGCGGCGATCGCGCCGCTTGGCTGTCTTTGTAGGCTTGTCCATGGAGCACTCCTGGCGAGGATTCTCGCCAAAATGGGTGTCCACGAAAGTGAAGCAAGCTCATCCCGGCGCTCGCCTCGCCGACGAACTGCCCGCCACCCGCTGGTCTCGGCGTGACCGATGCGGAGATTCGGGCGCGTGCATGCAGCATCGTGGAGGACTTCAACCATGAATTCGGTGGCTGCGATTTCCCTTGCCCAGACTGCCAGACCCTGCCTCCGCCGGGGCATTGATTGTCTTGATCAAGGCGCCAGTGTGCCACCAGACCAGCGCGTCGATATCCTGCCGAAGCGCGAGAGTTCGACCGTGCACTGATGGACTCGGCGCCGGCTGCAGATCTCTCTCGAGAGGATCCACGGTTGACGAAGCGTTCCACGGTTGGTGAAACCTCGCAGCCTGCCCAGCCGCGTCGGCGCTTTGGGTGGGGCCGCGTGCGACTGATGGTTGGATTCTTGGCGGCTGGGTTCTTGCTTCAGTACACCGCGGCGGTTGTGTCATCGTTTCTCGTACACCAGCAGGGGATCTACCCTTCGGAGTATCGACTTGCGTGGGCGAGCTGGGTGCTGGAGCGGTTCATCCACGACCCGCGCGACGCTCGCGCCTTTATAGGGCAGAAGAAGCTGTGGCCTGCGGACACGAACACGGACGATCGGCCCGAACTCCGAGTGGACCCCGCCTGGCACCCGTTCGACGCGAGCGTGTGGCGGGAGCAGCCTGGGTTCGCGGTTGAGTTGTCCGGGCTCCCCGTCAGTCTCGTCCAGTGCTTCGAAGGCGGCGGGTTCCTCGGTGAGACTTGGGTGGCGCTCGCTCCGATCAAGCTGCGCGATCCCGAGCAGGAATCTAGTCAGCATGATGCTCCAACGGTCGAACTGGTGAACGACTGGTGGTGCCGCGAGTGGCAGACTCCGCGACTGAGGGCTTATCCCGAGGGCCTATTCTTCGACCTTGACGGTCATGTTGGGCAGAGTCACGCTTGGCTCATACACCTTCTCGATACCTCGACTCTCCGCGTGACACCTCCGCGTTGGGTGGACCTGCAGGGGCTGCTCGATCGCGCCGCTGCGAAGACCGATGATCCAATACGCCCGTTCGGGCTCCTTTCGAGGGCGTGGGGTTTCCCGTTTCGCTCAGTCATCGAGCGCGCGAAACTGCAGCGGCGGCCGCTGCGCTTCGTCGAGGGTGGGGTCGACGGCTGGTACGCGCCTGACTGGGAAGTGCTGTCGTACGACGGCGTCAGGAGCGGGGTCTCCGACCCGTTCAAGCAGTCCGATTCGAGCGTGGGCGTTGCGATCCAGCCGCTCTGGACCGGGGCGGTGCTGAACGCCGTGATCTAAGCGCTCGTGCTGTGGTGGATGTGGCGCGCGCTGTGTGCGCTGTGTGCGCTTCCGCGCGTACTTCGTGCGCGGCGCGGCGAGTGCCGCGCGTGCGGTCACCCGCTCGCGGGGCTTGCGCGCTGTCCGGAATGTGGCACGGTCGTGAAGTGATGCAGCATGCAGGCGAGAACCTCACCGCGGTCTGGTACCGCAAGGTCTCCGCGGCGGCGGTCGCGGAATCGTGGGAGACGAGGGCGTTCGAGGAGCAGGATCAGTCGAAGGCGATCCGCGCGGTGAAGGACGCGCCGTCAGCGCCCGCACTGACGGCGGTGCAATGGGCCTTGCGATCCTCGCATCCGAGCTCTCGAGCTCGTCGCTGAGCCTGCGGATGCCGCGGGCCAGGAGGTCGCCGATCGCCTGCATGCGCGCGGCGTTCGGGAGCGAGGGGTCGAGTTGGCGGTCCGGCTGCTGGGTCATGGCGAGGGCGGAAGCGGGTGCCTCCATCCCTCTATCTCCGCAGCCGAAATCAAAGACTTCCGCTTTCTCGCCGAGCGGATGCGGATTCTCGTTTCGACCCTCTTGGACGTTTATGCGTTCATGTCCGCGCGCCTCGGGAACACTGAACCAGAGACACAAACGCGCGCGAGCACGCCCGATGCTCCCGATCCGAAAGCATGGAGACAATCCGCCGAGGTCGCCGCGACGATCGGCCAGCGCACTGGCGGCACCTCGCCCCCGTCACACGTTCTTGTACCAAGACGCACAAAATAGCGGCTTTCTATTGACAGAAACCGGCTCAGCGTCTAAATTCTTTCATCGACTTTCGTCCGCGCCGTCTGATTCCTTACATGGAGCCAGAAATGAAGCCTGAAATCGGAACTGCGCATCGACTTGCGCATCGACTTGCGCATCGACTTGCGCATCGACTTGCGCGTTGGCGGCAGCGGGGCGATCCCGCGAAGGATTTCAAGCCGCTTTTAACATCGAACGGACCGGCGCGAAACCGCTTCGGGATCTTCATCTCGGGCGGACCGGGGCTGACGCCTCGATGCGTACGAGTGGCGCTTGTTGCGGTTGCAGCACTGCGGTTGTCGGGCGGAGCGTTCACTCGAACGCTGGTCACGAGCTGCGGCGGAGCTTTCGTCTTCTCACGAAGGACGCCCAAGAGACCGTCCGGCGCCATTCGTGTTGACACAGCGATTCCTTCAAATCGGCGCGTCGTCCGCCCGCTTCGAATCATCGGAAGACGCGCCGTACTCCTGCCGTTCGTACTTCTCACCGCTTGTGGAATCATCGCGAGCGGCCCCTTGTGGGTTGGGAGAGCCTCGTGGGGAGTTGGAGATTGGGCTGGACGCGAAGGCCCCGGCATTTCAACCGTGGGTAGGTTGACCTCTATTCGCGGCAAGGACGTGCCCTCTCGCGTCGATTGCGCAGCACGCGCGACCTTTCGTGGCAACGGAACGATGAGCGAGGCTTGGCGGAGTGTCCGAGTTGGGCAGACTCCGAGTCCGGGTACGCCTTGCGGACCGACGGGCGGACCGACGGGCGGACCGACGGGCGGACCGACGGGCGGCGGCTGTGCTATCACTTCGGTCCTTCGGATTCCGCCGTCGAGCCACCCATGTCAGGCTGCGGCCTGTGGAACGGCCAACACCTGTGTTGGACACCACCTGAATGTGGGCGGTGCTTCCTTGCTGACTGCGTTGCAATCGGCTCGGCTTGGACCGCGACGTCGCCGTCGCCCACGACCATTTGTTCGTCTGGTGGTGGTGTGGGCAACTGCGAAGACTTGATCAATAGCCGTGGCGCGAAAGTGGTTCTCAGGGTAGAGTACTTCTGCGTCGCCACGCTGGGAGGAACGTGCCTTTGTAATGTCGATGGAGGCTCCGCGAAGTTTCCGTGTCCATGCCCGGTTCCGCCGGGGCCTGTCCTCATCAATCCGTGCCCATAGAGCGTTGCGCTCGCCCCCAACTCCGTCGTCGAACACTGCGCGCGCGAAGCGTCCGTAGGATGGGTTGGGGTTGAATCGACGGTTGCTCCGCAAGCGCCACTCACCTGCCAGTCTTGAAAGGAAAATCATGAACCAGCGTGTCACTTCGCATCGCTCGCTCCGCGCGTCCGGCCTAGTACTCCTCGGGGCTGTTCCACTTCTTGCGTCCGGTGCGTTCGCGGGGTCGCCTGACGCACTCACACCCGACGAACTGCGGCTGCTCATCGCCACCGCACGCGAGCGGTTGCCGCGCTATTCGCTCGAGTACTCCGTGTATGCGGAAGGCGGCTTGCTCGGCGGAAAATGGGTGTACGCCGTCGCGGAGCCGGCGAATCCTCGATCCTCCGTGCGGCTGACTGTGGAGACGCCCGTCCCTGAGGAACTCGCCGCCGAAGCCGCCGCCGAGGCTGCCGCCGAGGCTGCCGCCGGGGGTGCCGCCAGCGCGCCCGATGCGCCGGATGTTGTCGTATGGGGCTTCGATGCGACGATCGGCCGCGCGTACGCCGCCGACGAGGTCGGGCAGCTTGTGCGGCGCTCACAGAGCGGTCGAACCGTCGGGCTCGCGGGAGTTTCGAGCGACTTCGAGCAGCTGACCGGGATGGCCCCACTCCATGCGGCCGCGTTCGGAGCCGACGGTCGTGCCGATTTGCTGGACGCATTGTTGGAGCCTGCTGCGCGCGTCTCGGAAAGCTTGGCGCTGCGCGACGGCCAGGAGTGCGTGATCGTCGATCTGCCTCTCTTGACCGGTGGCATGCTGGCAGCCGAGGGCAGCGCCGAAGACAACCGACTGCGGTACTGGATCGCGCCCGCGCTTGGCTACGCACAGGTCGCGTGCGAGACCGTGATCGCCGGCGAGCTGCGAATGCGCCGTTCGGCGAGCGACTTCGTTGAAGTCGCGGCTGGCGCGCCGCACCTGCCGCTGCACGGCACGATCGAGATGCTGGCGCCGGGAGGGGCGGGCGCCCCGCGACTGAGCCAACTCGCCGTGCTGCGCAACGACGATGGCTCGCCGCGACTTCTCACCGGCGAAGCGGTCGTGGTGGAGCACCGGCCGAGCGTCGGGACCACGGTGCGCGACCTCGACACCGGCGAGGTGCACATCGCCACGGCGAACTGGGCCGCGCAAGCCGAGTCGATTCTCGCGCGACACGGCGTGGTTCGCTCCGGCGAGTTGCAGCACGACGAGCTCCGCGCGAGCGAGACCACGCAGCGCGCTGGACTCTGGATGCTCGCCGCGATCCCACTGATCGGCGGCGGCGGCGCATTCGCCGCCGCGCGCCGACGACGAGCGACGCAGGTGTCGGAATCGCGCTCATGACGGCGTCGACGCTCGTCGGAGCGCCGCGCGGTGCGGTGCTCGAGGCCGCGACTCGCTCGAGCGTGCCTAAGGGCGAGTCGTCAGCGCACGACATCGGACTTTGCGGCGCCGCGGCGGTCGATCTGCTGTCGCGGCGATTCGGCGTCGCAGGTGAACCCGTCGATCTGCTGCAGTTCGCATCGACCGTTGTGACCCTCGGCGATGTCGCCGACGCACTTGAGGGGCGCGGCATGTCGGCGCGTTTTGTCGAAGGGCTCACTCGCGCGCAACTCGATTCGCTGGCGCCGGATGAGTGTGTGATTCTCGTGCTGACGCCGGAGGTCGAAGGGCGCAGCGCACATCTCCTTGTGGGCATACCCAGCAAGCAAGACGGGTTCGTGCTGCTCGACCCAATCGGTCCGTGGCCCGACCGGCCGATCTCGTTCACATCCACGCTGCTCGATGGATGGAGTGGCGACGCGCTCCTCGTCGCGCACGATTCGCGAAGTATCCCCGCACTCGACGGAGTCGCGCTCGGCATCGCCGCGTGCGCCGCCGCCACTGCGATCGCCGCGGCAATCGGCTGGAAGCTCGGCGCGCGTCGGTGAATGGCGCTGCGCGCGCGAGGCTGCCTCATGCATCCCTCGACGCTGATGCGCGCCGCTCATCGAAACGCCGAAGCAGCGCCCTTCTGGTCTTCCCCCTGAATCCTGATCCGATTCTTCGGCGAGTTGTCTGGGACACTTCGGCCTCCAACGAGCCTAGAGTTTCGCGTGAACGAAGGCTGCCACTCGACGAGTACCCTTGCAACCGCAAGGGCACCGACCATCGCCACCCAGCCCATCATCATCCTCTTCGACGGCGTCTGCAACCTCTGCAGCGGAATGGTGCGGTTCGTGATCGCGCGCGATCCGCATGCGCGATGCCGGTTCGCGGCGCTGCAGTCCGAGGCGGCGCGCGCTGCGTGCGCGAAGGTGGGTTACGAACTGCCCGCCTTCGACACGCCGAGCACGATCGTGGTCATCGAGGGCGGTCGAGCACTCGAGCGTTCCGATGCAGCACTTGCCATCGCGAGGCGCATGTCGTCCCCGTGGCCGATGTTCGGCGTGTTCCGCGTGCTGCCGCGCGGGCTTCGCGATGCGCTGTACCGCTTCGTGGCGCGCAACCGATACCGATGGTTCGGGCGCGCCGAGGCGTGCATGGTGCCCAGGGCCGAGCTTCAAGAGCGGTTTCTCGACTAACCATCGAATCCATCGAGGTTCCCGGCGACGACGGCCGAACGCAAAAAAAGCGATCGGCCCCGGCGAACCGGAGCTGATCGGAAGTAGGGAGAGCTGGACGGGCTTCGAACGATCGGTGGGTTCTAGGGTGCAGAGAGGGCTGGATGACCCCTCGTGGTGCGCTGGAAGAAGGGATCCAGCTCGCTCCAGCGAGTTGGACGATCCGCATCGCCAGACCACGCGCTTGACTTGTATATCGATCGCGCTATACTCTCGCGGTGCTCCGCCCCATCCACTGGCTCGGGTCATCTCTGGACGACATCCGCGCGATGCCGCAGGCTGCCCGCCGAGACATCGGCGTGGAACTGACTCTGGTGCAAGCCGCCGACCTGCCGACCGACTGGAAGCCGATCCGCGGCGTCGGCGTGAGCGTGATGGAGATCCGAGTGCATCGGCCCGGCGAGTTCCGGGTGATTTACGTCGCCAAGTTCGCCGAGGCCGTGTACGTGCTGCATGCCTTCGGCAAGAAGTCACAGAAGACCCCGAAGACCGACCTTGATCTGACAAGACGCCGATACGCACAGATGCTCGCCCTGCGGCGAGCCAAGCCGTGAACGAAGGAATGACCATGCCACGCAAAGCCTCCACCACGAAGCGCACGGCGACGAAGCCAGCTCGCCACCGCACCACCAAGGCAAACGGCAACATCTTCGCCGACCTCGGTTTCGCGCCGCTCGAGTCGGCCAGCCTGCAGCTGCGGGCCCGGCTCATGGCCGAGCTGATCCGCATCGTCCGGTCTCGCAAGCTCACGCAGGCGGCGGCGGCTCGCCTGCTTGGGGTGAGCCAGCCACGGGTGAGCGATCTGATGCGCGCCAAGGTCGACAAGTTCTCGAGCGACGCCCTCGTCGAGATGCTTGCGCTTGCCGGAATCGAGCTTGAGGTGACCCCGCACGCCACGCGGCGGGTGGCCTGAATGCAAACGCCCCGGTCGTGAGGCCAGGGCGTTCGCTCTGAACCGTTCGGCGTGCCGCTTTCGCGGTCGCCGCTTGAAGTAGTCAGGGCTGCACGGGATTCGAACAATTCACGCCGCCGACGCGTGGAACCGTACGCCGACGGCTCGCGCCACCCGAAGGATCGTGTCAAGGCTCGGATTGCCGTCCTCGCTGAGCGCCTTGTACAGACTCTCGCGGCTGAGGCCCGACTGCTTAGCGACCTTGCTCATGCCGACCGCGCGGGCGATGTCACCGAGCGCGCGCTAGATGCCGGCCGTGTCTTCAAAACTCGCGAAGCAGTCGCCCCGCATGATGCACCGGCGTCTGGATGCCGCTTTCACGAAGCGCGTACCACAGCAGCGTGGCGTTGATGCCGAGAATCGGAATGCCGATCCGAGGCTCCAGCTTCTCCGCCACGGCCGTCATGCCCATGTTGGTGCCGCACTGCACCACGGCATCCAGGCGATTGGCCTTGGTCGCAAGCAGCTCCAGCACCGCACGTTCCTTCGCCTCGTTGGGAATGTGCGCGATGTGCTGCGCATTCGCGCAGGCGAAGCCGAAGGTCGACACCACCTCGAACCCCATGTCGCGGAACATGCGCGCGGCCGACTCGTTGCCCGAGCGCTCAAACGGCGTGATCAGGCCGATGCGTCGCACTCCGAAGCGCTGCAGCGCAGCCTTGGACGCGTCGTGCCAGGTGGCCCACGAGAGCGCGCTTCCCTGCATCAACTGATCTGCCGTGGCGCGGATCGGCTCGATGCCCGAGATGATGTGCTCGAGGCTCATGCCCAGGATCAGGTATTGGGGTCCCGCCAGCATCGCGCTGTTCACCGCACTTGCCACGCCTGAGAGAAAGTGCCGGCGGTACTGCTCGATGCCCTCGGGCGAGCCCACGTCGGGCTTGGGCGTGAGCACCGGGCTGGTGTGAAGGCCCACGCCGTCCAGGCCGTGCTCGCGGTTGCGCACCACGATGTTCCAGAGCTCGCTCTCCATCGTGGTGTTGGTGGCAGGAATCAGCAGCCCGAACCGCCGTCGATGGCTGCATGCGTCAGGGTGTCCCGATGAAAGCTTCGCCACATCGAAGGCGGTAGTGGGTTCGCCGTTCAGCACCGGCCCGGAAGGCGCGATCGCGGGCATCGGTGGCTCGCTCACGTTCGGGATGAACACGGGGCGGCCGGACAGGGCACTCTGGGTCGTGCTGCCGGCACGACTGTCCGATGGTCGATCGACACCTTGCCATGGCGACGGTGATGCTTCGACGCGAGAAAGAAAGGTCGAGCTGATCAGCGCAGACGCGCCGGAGGCGATGGCCGAACGGCGGGTGAGCATGTACCGATGGTAGCAGGGAGGGTTGGCGGATACCGTGCTGCCTTGGCGCAATGCGCTCCCGTGCGGATGCCCGATCCGGACACCGCGAAGGGAGCGCCATTCGCGCGCACCTTCCGTCATAATGTACGGCTCAGGTCTCGCCGCCCGCCAGCTTCGCGACCAGCTCGGCATGACTCCTCACCCCCAGCTTCGCATAGCCGCGCTTGCACATCGTGCCGACCGTGTGCACCGAGAGGCCGAGGCGATTCGCCACATCCTTGCGCGCCAAGCCTTGCACAAGGGCACGCATGCGAGGGGCGGCCAGGCACTCGGCGACGTCACCTCGCTGGCCCACCCCAAGAGACCTCCGCGCACGCAACCACCTGTCGCAAAACGCCGCACGCACGCCGCAAAACGCGAACTCCCCGGCCGTGTGGCCAGGGCGTTCACTCTGAACCTGCTGGCGCGCCAGTTTCGCGATCGCTCATCAGTTTCACGCGGCCTTCGGCCGCTGATGGGAAGTTGAACGACACGCACTTGCCCTTGCTGTCGACCATCACGGGCATGGGGCCTCCGTGAGGTACCGACGGGGAGCCCCGACGTCCCCGGACTACAGAATGTTCATTTTCGAAAATCTGTTGCCAAATGCGGTGGACAGCAAGGTGGCGACTGGCCAAGGTGCCCTTGACGGCAATTCGGCAGCTGCAATCCGCGCTTCGATGGGTCGGCAATCCCCGCGCGGAAAATGGGAAATCCTGAAACTCACTGGGGAATCACTTGACGAAGATCAATTCGGTGCGACGGGCGTTTGGACTGTGGTGCGCGTTTCTGGCGGCGGGGACGTGGGTCTTGCCGATGGGCGTGGTGGTCGGGCCTTCGTCCCGCGCCACTGCCGCTCCGCTGGTTGCTATCCCAGAAGGGGAATGCGACTCGATTGTTGTCGTGTTCACCGCCGGAGAGCCGACGGTCGAGGTGGAGGAGTTTGGCAAGTCGATCGCGGCTCAAGGGGCATCCGCCGCGCCTCCTGCGCTTGTAGTGCTCTCGCCGGTCTCGGAGGAGGTGGCAGAACAGCTTTCCGCTACGGCACTCGCCGAAGGTAGACAACAAGGCCTCAATCCGGTTGATCCAAGCGGCAATCCTCTTCCGCCGCCGCTTAAGCTCCCGCCCGGGCCCGGAGGCAAACCGAACAAGTGGAAGCCTGTTCAGGGAACTCCTGCACGGCCTATTAAGTGGATTCCCGAAACTCCACTCTCCGCTCCTGGAGGCGGACAACCAGGCGGAAGCTGGGATGACGAGCATGGGCACTGGGATGTGGATAACGGTCTAGGGGATCGAGTTCGCGTCAAGCCAGACGGAACACTTGTTGGTCCAGACCACGAACCAGCTCCAGGCTTAGAGTTACCTTCCCAATTCCCTGGCATCGACCCCGCGATTGCAGCCCAGTTCGCGTGCGTGGCTGTCGTCACCCTCAGCATCACTGCAGGCGGGTTACTGATCATCCTGATCATCTGGGAGTGCTGCAGCAGTGTTGCGTGGGGTTGACGAAAGTATGTGCACTGAACTCAACCCTCCGATTTTGAGACCGCCCTTGCTGGTGTTTTGTGGCGACAAACGACCAAGCCGACGTCGTCTATCCGGCGGTCTACGTGCCACTCTCTCTGTCACGGCGCGAAGCAGAGCAGATGTCGAACCTCAAACCGCGGTGTTCAATGTAGGCCTCTCGGTCTAAACTGCACCGCGTGTGACCGATCGGAGGCAGAGGTTGGTCTGCCCCGAGAGTGACTCATCAACCTGCGACTGAAGGATACCCATGATCTTCCTAAATCCCGTTGACTGGCGAGTTCGCTGCGACATGGCACATGTGGCCAAGTGCCGTGGCGATTACGCGCCGTGGGTCAAGCTGACGGCGAACGCTGCCGCGCTTCCGGTGGAACGCGTGCATCTACTTTCGGACGAGATCGTGCGTTGGGCGTCCGCATCAGCGGTCGCGAGCGCTCATGCCTACCTTTTCATTTTCGAGTCAGGAATTTTTCCATCAGCGGATCGCCGAGTGCTGTATCAGTGCCTGCGCGCACGCTTTGGAAATTTTGAGAGTATCGAATCTTCTCCTGGGCATGAGTTCATGGGACACGAACGCGCGGAACTCGCTGCGGTGATCGAGTGCGCCATGTTGAACGCATGGGGTTTCACTGTTGAGTTCGAAACCGCAGCGCGCGCGGTCGCGGTAGATCATGACGGGGAGATCAAAGTCTGGGCGGAAAGCGGCGAAGCGTCTACGGAAGCCGAGTTGTTTGCTCGTCGGGTACGCGGCGGGTCATGATGCGCGTTTGGGTATGACGAGCAAAGTAGCTCCGAGCACTCACAACATCCTCGAAACGCGCCGAGTCCCTTTCGGCGCACCTCAACCCATCCTCGCAGGTGGTGAGCTCGCCGGATCTCGACGGAAAGACGGAAGCGGCGCCGTGGAAGGATCAGACGATTGAAGCGCTGGATGCAGCGCCTCGAGCACCAACCGTGTGCCTTCTTCGATGCCAGCGTTGCACGAGTCCTTTTCTCAGCAATCGCTCGCTTGTTCTCGCCCGAGCGCTTGAGCATCAAGCCGGTGAGAAGCGAGAGTCCGCCCACACGGCGTCCGCCTCGGCGAGGGTGATCCCCTCCGCGGATTCGGGCACGTCGCCGGCGGTGCGCAGGTCCTTGGGTGCGATCCACCGTCGATAGCTGGGAGCACGCGATAGACTTCCCCCATGGCGAAGCAGGTGGATTTCCTTTGCGATGAGTGCGGCTATCGACTATCCGCCACGGACGCGGTGGCGTGTTCCGAGTGCGGCACGCCACGCGGCGGGAGGCGTTTTTCGCAGTTGTCAACGATGCGGATCGAGTCGCTCACGCGCGGAGTGCTGCTTCTGCGGTATTCGCGAACAGCGGCGATCGTAGTCTTGTCGGGTTTCGCTGCAGTGCTCATGGGTACCCTCGTACTCGGAGCCTGTCGTTCGATTTCGCAGGTGGCGCTCGCGTGGGCTCTCGAGTTTGTTGGTGGTAGTGTGGTTTGGATCGGCATCGTCGTGGTCTTCGGAGGCATGGCTTCCTCGCTCGGGCTTGCGTGGACTGGGCTGTTTCGAGTCTGTCGTGCAACGAGGGGCGCTGCCGGTGACGGGGATCCGGAAGTGAGCGATGCGGCGCGCAATGCAATGCGATCCGTCATCGCCGTCATGGCGATCATCGTGCCGCTCTATCTTTGGAACCCGGCGGGGTCATCACGCCCGATCGCTATGAGTGTGAGCGCGGCCGTGTCGATTGTTCTCGCACTACAGCTTTTGATGCAGGCGCGGCTGCGTGCCTTGTGCGAGCGCCGGACGATTGGCGTATCGAGACCCGTCTGGCCAACGCCGTTGGCATGCCTTCTGTGTGCCTTGCTTCTCATCGCGGCATCGAGCACAAATGGCGATCTCGTCGAACCGTCGACTTTGAGTGTCTTTTGGGTCGGGAATGCGATTGAACTCGGGCGGTTTGCGCGAATCGCGCAGCACATCCCGCCCCGGCAGTTCATCATGAATCTTGGTTCGCGGCCGACCGCGTGACGACTCAATCTTCCGTCCGGGGCTGCGCTGCGGATGTGGCTCGGAACAACCGCACCTGCCACTTTTCCCGAAGCGAGCGCTTGTTCTGACTCATCACCCGAGACTTCCGCATCCCACGCCCTGCGCGCCGTCCAGATTTCGCCCGAAGCTCCTCGGCTGCTTATGCGTTCGTGGATTCCGGCCTCTGAAACTGTGAGCCAGCGACAAACGGGTCGCGCGGTCTGTCGATGCGCGCAATCCGAAAGCAACGAGACAACTCGCGAGCACGCCCGCGAAGGTCGGCCAGACACTTGGCCACGCCACTCCGCCGGCCCACTCAAATTGAAGCAGGGGAGACCCCCGCGCACGCAACCCGTGCTTTCAATTTTGGGTCGCAAAACGCCGTGCGCACGCCGCAAAACGCGAACGCCCCGGCCGTGAGGCCAGGGCGTTCACTCTCAACCTGCAGGCGCGCCAGTTTCGCGCGCGCCCATCAGTTTCACGCGGCCTTCGGCCGCTGATCGGAAGTAGGGAGAGCTGGACGGGTTTTGAACGTTTCGAGGGATCTCGCTCGCAGAAGAGAGCTGGATAGCCCCTCGTGGCGCGCTCAGAACAGGGTTCTAGATCTCTCTAGTTGGCCCGCTCCATACCCCTCCGCGTGAGCGGAGGCAGAGGGGGTGGGGGCCCGGGCGCTCCACACATCAGGTTGAGGGCATCACTTTCGATTTCCAATCACTCAGCCTTGATCTCGAAAGAAACCGTTCCGCCAACTGATGGTTCATTCAGATTCGACTTGAGTTCGCTCAGCAGCGCTTGGTATGCAGTCCGGGAGTTCCGACCATCTCGCAGCCATTGGAGAATCAGCAGCGCGGGGAGCAGCGCCAATACCGCCAACGCCAACTTGAGCAACGCCATCCGCCACCACGGCTCGAGCCACGTGGGAGGGGTCCCGCTCGCAGTCATGATCGCCGCGAATGGCCAGGAGAGGACAAGGGTGCCGCCCGCCCCCCAACCGACCATGGCCATGAACCAACTCGGATCCCTCCGAAGGGATAGGACCCACCTCTCGTCCTCTTGAAGGACCTCGATGAAGAATGCATGCAACGATCGGTACTCAGTGGCGTTGGCACGGAACACGCGACTGTTCCCGATCCTGATCGATCGGACCGGCACCAGTGCTCTTGGCCAAAGCCCTCGTTGGAGAGTGACCGCAGCTGGACCACCTTGCGCGAGCGCCGCGCCATCGACCACGAGGCCACGCCGCTCGAACCACCCTTGCAGCTCCGCAGCCGACCATTCGGATGTATGAAGCGAGAGTGATTTCATAGCAAGCGCAAGAACTCGTATCCCGGGCCGGATCGCATTCCGACCACCCTGGCCGGCCAGCCCACCCCAACCTTCTTTGGACGCACCATACCCCTCCGCGTGAGCAGCGTCATCACCCACGGGTCGCTGTTCGCAACGGTTCGGGACCGAACCAGCGCTCCCGACCCCGGGGGTAGTGACCGCTCCAGCGGGCCGGACCCACTCTTAACCCGGCACCCTCCCGCGGAGAGACCCGGAGAGACTTTCGGCCCATCCGGTCGGCCAGTGTGGGTATCCGGGCGACCCGGCGGTGAAGACTGCGAGATACGCGGCGACCGCCCGCCCTGGCCCACCCCTCGAAATCCCTGCGTACAAAGCGAAAGACGCGCCCTCATGGAGGACGCGTCTCTCGTGCGTTTGGCGAGGGCTGCTGTTTGCAACCACTCTTGAAGTAGGGAGAGCGAAACAGGTTTCGAACAGGCGAGTTGGGTTTCGCCTCGCATAGAGATCCGAACGCCCCTCGGATGCGCTGGAATCGGGGGTTGGGATCGCTTGGGGAGAGTGAGATGGAGAACGAGACGAAGCCGATCGTTGCAGTGGCGTCAGTCGTTCGCGAGGTCGCAGGTGTGGATCTGCCCACGAACGATCGACCATACCTCGCCCCGCTGACCGGGGCGGATCGCCTACTTCTTGAAGTAGCTAGCTGGCTTCAGATCCGGCACAATCCCGAGCGCCTTGCAGCGCGCGTCGAATGCTAAGCTCGTCGAGCCGAGGCAGTGCGAGCGGGAACTCATGTCAACCAGGAGGGCTACCGCACGCCGCCTTGATGTCCGAGGATTGGGCTTCCACGCCGCGCGCCATCCTCCGCACTAGTTGGGAGATGTGAGTGGCTAACTATTCATCGACCAATTCGCGTGGTCCTTCCAAAAGAAGTGGTGGCAAACCGCGGCGCTCATAAGACTGAACCGATCTGGAAACACATCAGGCCTTCGACGCACTAGCTGTAGGAAGTCGTAGAAGGTCTGTCGCTGGAGCTGCGTGAAGTCTGCGATGGCGCGCCGGAAATGCTCCCGGTCGAATCCCTCGTAGAACCAACCGCGCGACCAGTGCAACGTGGGGGACGGCATAAAGTTCCCGAAAACCGAGTCGGGCTGATTGCAGAGTCGGCCGTGGCGCCGCAGTACGAGCTCAAGCGCGAGGGGGAGGAAGTATCCGTACGACACGTTAGGAAGAAAGGTCAGTGGGGGTAGTGAATCGTTTGCAAGTATGACGCGCAGGGATCCTTTAAGAAAGTCATCGATCGACCTCTTATGGAAGAGCCTGCAGACCTCGCGTATCTCTTCATCTGACGTCTCGGCCGCCAGTGTCTCCTCAATCGCCCGCGTCACCTCAAGTGGCTGAGCATTGCGGTTTGGCCAAGAGACAAGCGAGCGAAGGAAATTTCGAATCTCTCTATCGGCTGCTGGATTATCTTGCAGCGCTGCGCTCGGTGGCCCATGGCATCGATTCTCTGCCGCGAGGTAGAAATCGATTGCGGCCGCGGTTTCAGCCGCGCAACGAAGCAGAAGCCGCTGGTGGTCAGTCGCAGATACTTCGAGTTCAGGTTCGATATCACGGATCGTCTCGGCGGCATCGCTCACGCCAGATTTCGAGTCACGCAGTACGTTCCAGTACGCATCGAAGTTGATGCCGATGGGATTTCCCTCGTCGTCGCGAACGAAGAGATGTTCCGCCAATCCTCCGGGCACAACCGAACCGGGCCGGAACTGCGGAGAACCATTGTCAGCTTCCATGCGTGCCTTTCACGGGCGGCGACGGCCTCTGCTTGGGGGTTCGCTTGTCACCGCAGCATGAGAGTTTACCTACGCACTTGTAGCAGGTAAGTGCTGCGCTCCATTGGCGGAGCGCCTCGCCGTTGTGTGTCTCAAACCACGGCGTCGCGGGTTCTCGTGGGCATCCAACCAGACAAGTGCCCCACGGGCCTGGCGGAAAGATCGGCTCTTGGATGTCGCGGCCACCCGGAAGGGGTTGCGGTGGAGGCCCCGATTGCGCGTGTGCGCACATTGGCGCGGCAGCGAACGCCAGCATGCTCGTGAGAAGGTAGCCGATCGTGCTTCTCAAAAACTCCATAGTTCAATCCACTTTCCTGCCTCGTATGGGCAGGGCTTCATGAGGTTGACCGGGTCGCTCTCATCGGTCCACGAACCGTGGACGCACGGTAACGACGGGCGTGAGCCGCGACAACGCCCAACCCGACTCATGACCCGAGAGTTCCGCCTCCCGCGCCCTCCGCGCCGTCCGAATTTTGCCCGGAGCGGCTCAGTTGCTTATGAGTTCGTGCATTTCGGCCTCGGGAACCGTGAACCAGAGACCTTTCGGGGCGCGAGGTCTCTTGATGCGCGGAGAGACAATCCGCGGAGACCTCGGCGACGGTCGGCCAGACACGCGGCCAATCCACTCCGCTGGCCCACCCCGAGAGACCTCCGCGCACGCAACCCCTTGTCGCAAAAGCGCGTACGCACGCCGCAAAACGCGAACGCCCCGGCCGTGAGGCCAGGGCGTTCACTCTGAACTGGTCGGCGCGCCAGTTTCGCGCGCGCCTCTTGAAGTAGGGCGGGCTGGATTCGAACCAGCGTCTTATCGATTATGAGTCGACGGCTCTAGGCCACTGAGCTACCACCCCGAGGGTGCGAAGTGTACTTCGCGTATGCGCGCGCGGAGTCGAGCGCGAA
>QWPT01000056.1 GCA_003671075.1 Planctomycetota bacterium | reverse complement strand
GCCATCAGCGGCTCCCACTCGACGATGTAGCCCGCGGCATAAGCGGGGTAGATGTCGTTCCAGGTTCCAGGAGTGATCCAGGTCGAGAGGTAGATTTCGTTGCCAGTGGCGTTGTTTGGCTCGCCGGTGATCCAGCGCCAGGTGTCGCCATCGCGTGTGCCGCCCAGGTGCTTTACATTCACGATGCCGTCCGTCGCGATCACCGCGATGTGGGCGTTCTCCGGCTGCGAAGTGATGGTCGCAAGATGCCCGCCGAGCGCTTCGGCGGCGGCCTTCGTGCGGACTTTGCGTCCGCTATTTGAAAGCCTCCACACAACTTTTCGGCTGAGCAGAGGTAAGTGATGGAAGGTCTGAACTCAGGCCCCACTCGTAGAGGGGAATGACAGAGCCAACTCAACACTGAAAGTCCCACACAACCTTCCAGCCATGTGGTGCGGGCCAGAGCACGCCATCGTCGATGCGCGCGTAGTAGTGCCCATTGCCACCGTCCTCGATCCGCCACTGGACGGCGCTCGGATACGGAGTGCACTGGGCGTGCGAGTTGCTCGCGGTTGACGCGAGGGCGAAGCAGAGACATACGAACGAGAGCTTGGCGTTGAGCATTGGTTGCTCGGTGACGGTTCCAAGTCAAACGCGCGCCGCACCGCCATCGTGGTTGTCACTGCGCATTCGGCGCGAAATCGGCTTCAAAAATGCGCGCAGCGCCCGGTGCGAGGATGCCGTTGAAGTCCGCAACTGGCGCGCCGGCTAGCACAAAGATGCGCCCGTGCAGGCGCCAGACGCCGAGTGATTCGCCGAGGCGTTCGAGGCGTTGTTCTCCGTCGATCGGTTGTTCCGCGCCGGGCGGACCGAGCCAGACGCGGCCTGCGTTGTCCGCGCCTGCGTCGGCGCGCGGCGCGCTCACGCACCATCCGCCGGGGACGAGCGCGACTTGGTAGCCGCAAGTGTCGCCCGCGCCGTTTGCAGTGACCGTAGGCGATCGAAGCTGTGCGACGAGATAACGCTCGCCGCCCGCGGCATCGAGATCGATGGGCGATGCGCGGCCATCGAGCTCCGCGAGGGGAATCTCCAACAGATACGCGCGGCCGCTGTCGTCCCGATCGCGCGCGATTGCGGACGCGCCCACTGCGATCCGCAGTTGGTTGCCGATGACCGCGGCATCGATGTTGCAGCCGAACCAGTCATCCGCGCGAGCTGCAGTGATCGAGCGCAAGACGCGCGGCGCCGCCGTATCGCTGAGGCTGCGTGCATCGACGATGACGACCTGCCCGCGAAGATGCAGGTCGTCGCGCGCGTCCGACTGTTCGCCGAGCGGCGCGCCGATGATCGCGAGCGTTGTCGCCGCGCGATCGCCCGTGGCGGGAACGGCAGCAAAAAGCACCGTGCAACCAAATCCGCGCACACCCGCCGGTGGCGCAACGACATGCGACCCAATCGCGGCATCGGTGAAAAATCCGCGCGCGCCATGGAGCACGAGCAGCCGCCCTTGTCGTTCGACACCGGCGTTTATTTCGCCGACGACGACCTCGTTGAGTCCGTCGCCATCGAGGTCGAAGCCCGTGATCGTCTTCAACGGGCCGCGGTCGGTGTCGATGGGCACGATCCGCGTCGCGCGCTGGCGAAGATCGGTGCGCCCCGCACGGGCGAACGCGGCCTCGCCGCGAATCACGAGCAATGCGCTTTGGCGGCGCAGCGGGGTGTTCACGATCGTGGCAAGATCGGCGATGCCATCGCCGTCCACATCGCCGATCGCGCCGAGACACTCGCCGATGCGTCCGAGTTCGGTCATGCCCGTGAGTTCGTGTTGCGCCAATGGCTCACGAATACCGATCGCGGCATTGGCGAGCTTGGCTCCGTTGATGATGTGGATGGTGCCAGCCGAGGGAATCCACGGGCCGTCGGTGCGCGCGGGGCAGCCGGGCGCGCCGATCGCGACTTCATCGATGCCGTCGCCATCAAGGTCGCCGATGGTGGCGATCGACTGACCGAACTCCGCGAGCGGGTAGTCGCCGCCGACGGGAATCGGCGGGAGTCGCCGCGTCAACCATTGCAGCACGATGGGTGTAGCGACGATCGCCGCCGCGAGTACAAGCGTGAGCACGGGCGCGTGCCGGCGCATCGAGTTCAACACCGGCGCGCCCGATCCAGCGTTGCGCAGCGCGAACGCGAAGTCCGCGCAGTTGGCGAATCGCCGACGCGGTTCGCGATTGAGCGCGCGGTCGAGCACGCGCGCGATCGCCTTCGGAATCGTCGCGTCGACGGCTGCGGTGGCGCGCGGCGTTGCATCGCGGGCGAGCGCGAGTTGCTCTTGATGGTCGCCGACGATTGGATGCGGCGTGGTGGCGAGCAGCAGCGCGAACGCCGTGGCCGCGAGGCTCCATTGATCGCTCGCAGCGGTGCACGCCTCGCCGCGCGCCTGCTCGGGCGACATGAAGCTCGCGGTGCCAACCATGGCGGGCGCGGCGGCGGCGTCGGTGGTGCGGCAGGCGAGGCCAAAGTCGACGAGCACAACGGCGCCGTCGCTTGCGCGCACCATGATGTTGCTCGGCTTGATATCGCGGTGGAGGTATCCCGCGCAGTGGATGCGATGGAGCACATCGGCCGCGCGTGCGATCATCGTGACCTTCTCGAAACGGGTTGCCCCACTGTCGAGTTCGGCAAGGTTGATGCCTTCGACGAGCTCCGATGCGAACCACGGATGTCCCTCGCTGATGCCCGAGTCGAGAATGCGCGGCATGCCTTCGACGCGCAGGTTCTTGAGCGCCTCGAGTTCGGTCCAATAGTGCTGCGGAAATCCGCGCGCCGAGTAGCGCAGGACTTTGATCGCAACGCACGGCTCGTTTTCTTTCGCGCCCTCGCGCTCGGCGAGCCAGGTCGTTCCCTGACCACCCAGCCCGAGAGGCGTGAGCAGGCGGTAGCCATCGATCAGCGGGGGCCGTTGCGGGGCGTCGGCATCAGGCGCCATGAGTCCGCGGAACACGCGTCCAGCGAGATCGCTCGTGCTGAGTCGGGGCACGCGTCCGCTTTCGTCGCTGGTACTTGTGCTGTCGCGTGGTTCGCTCATTTCATCGCGTCCATTGATTCAGACTGGGAACCGCTTTGTACGCGAGATGCCACCATGTAGACTCTAGCGCTATGTCTGGATCCTTCAGATTCACAACAACTCGGTGGTCGATGGTCGAAGCTGCGGCCAGCGACGACCTCGATGCGCGCCGTGCGGCGCTCGATGCGTTCACGCGGCAGTACACGGCGCCATGCGTGTCGTGGCTGCGCGCCAACGGCTGCGGAGCGGATCAGGCCGAGGAAACCACGCAGAACTTCCTGGTCGAGGTGGTCATCAACCGGCAATTGCTTTCGAACGCGCGGCGCGTCAGTGGTCCGCTGCGGGCGCTGGTGCTGCGTGCGCTCCGAAATCACGCGACCGACCTCGCGCGTCGGCGATCGGCGCGTGATCGCCATGAAGCGGCCGCAGCGGCGCAGCAGGCCGCGGAATCGGAGTCCGAGCATTCGTACCAGCCCGACCTGGGGTTCGACGCCGACTGGGCCCGCGCGCAGCTTGAGGAGGCGATTGCCCGCGGCTGCTCGCGCGCGCTCGCATTGGGTAAGCATTCCGCCTGGCGCGCGTTCGAGCTGCGCGTGCTGCATCCCGCGGTGCACGGGCGGTTGGAGCCCGAGTACGACGAGGTCGCCCGTGAAGCAGGCTTGATCGACGCCGCGCGCGCGCACGTGCTGGTGCGCGAGATGCGCATGCTGGTGCTGAGCGCGCTTGATGAAGTCGTAAGCGAGACCGCACGCGAGCCAGCCGAGGTTGAGGCGGAGATCGCGTACATCAGGGAGTGCCTTGGGGCGATGGGGCGGTAAGGGCGGTAGGGGCGTTGGCGGCAGCGACCTCCGCTTTGCGTCGGCGCACGAGCGTGGGCGCGGCGAAGGCGAGTGCGAAAGTGATCACGAGGATCAGGAAAATCGCTACCTGACGAAACGGGATGTCGCGCCAAGCGGGTGCACGGCAACTCTGACCGGTCGAGCATGTTCCACGCGACTCTGAACTGCTGCATTGCTCGAACGCTTCCAGCAACCCGGCGAACAGCTCCACGATCTTGTCATGCAGCGCCTTTGCAGCCAGGACTTCATCGAGCGTGAGGCGATTGGACCGGAGCTGTTCGAGCGTGCTTCGTAGTGGATCTGGAAACAGCAGTCCCGAGAGGTCTGGCGGAGCTTCGTCGTCGAGCGGTTCTCCGTCGATCAAGGCTCGCTGCAGTCGACTCTGCTCCGCGATCATGCGACCCAGGTATTTCTGGAGATCCTCAGTTTCCTTGTCGGTCATGTGATCGACCAGACTTTTGGGAGGAGGTGAAGTGCCATCATCAGGCTGCTGCCCGCGACGCAGCAGGCCCACAAGAACTTGCAGGCGGACCAGACAGTTGACATCAAGATGGCTCTTGAAACCGCCGACATGAAATGATTGCACCCCGCGCCAATCTTGGAGGCTTCCTCGGTGCGCTCCTCGAAGCGAGCCGCGAGTTCCATGCGGACGCGGTCGAGTTCAGCTCGCATCTTTCTCGAGCCAACGATGAGTTCCTCGATTTGCTCGAGTACGGTCGGGCTTGGCGTGGACTCAGTCATCGGCAGTGGTCCCCGAGGCTGTTGCTGGAGGTGGCGCAGGTAGTGGAGCCGCAGTTGCGCCATGAATCGGTTTCGCGAGGAGGCAGCGGACGACGCAGATTGCGAGCAGCACCGCGGCGATAGGTATCACCGTGGTGACGAGGACTAGGAAAGCGGTGTCCAGCCATCTGCCGACCTTGTTGAGGACGTCGTAGATCTCGAAACCGGAGGAGACAAACTCGACGCGCGGGTGGAGCTCGCGCGCCCCCTCCGTCTGGAGGGCCTGGAGCGCGGCGAGCAGCTGCTCGTCGGCCTCTTGAAGTTCCGCCAGCGCTGCGAGGACGCGTTGCTCATCCATGTGGTCTTGCGCCTGTGTGCCTGGGTTCATGTCGATCACCGACGAACTCCCTCGCGCCGATCAGCGAGATGAGGAGTCGGCCGCAGTAAACGCGCATCGGCGCGCGATCGTGGATCGTGCTCCATGTAATGCGCGAAAGTTCATCATTCCAATCCAGCGTGCTCGCGCGTCGTCGAGCTAGGTGTTGCGGACAACGCCTTTGCGTAGAACACCACCATCAAGGTCAGCGCGATCATGAACATCAAAACAAACAGCCCCACGCCGAACGAAGTCGCGACCCTGATTCGCCAATGTTTATTGCGCATCGAGTCGCGAATTTTCGACGGCGTTTGGACGACACGCTTCCACCAGCGCTGAAAGGATGGTGTCGATTGCTCGAGAAGCTCTTCAGATTCGCGTTTCATTATCCCGCGGACAAACTCTATCTCCCAATCCATACTATTGCGCCGGGCCCGTCCGCGTTCAAGCAGCCGCTCCTGTGGACCCGCATACGCGAGAATCAACGTGGGAACATCTGGTGTTGAGATGTCATTCATGGTGATGCCGTGGGATTCGAAGTTGGTGCTTGCGTGAGTTTCGCAACGATCGCGGGAACTCGGTGGATCGCGTCAAATGTCACAACAACGATCGCGATGGCGAAGATCACCAGATAGGTTGGAACAGCGACTTCTGCGACGTCATTGAGAAACTGGCGCAATCGCTTGGCACGCCCGGGTCGTGCCGCTGGCGCTTCCGAAACTTGAGCCTCAGATCTCGCTTCACGGTCGCGCCGATAGGCAAGCATGTCGTCTGGATAGTTGTCGTTCCGATAGGCAAGGATGTCGTCTGGATACGTGTCGTTCTCGACCAACAGCCGCAGCACCTCGAGCTGGTCCTGCTCAAGGCGCGTGAGTTGCGACTCGATCCAGTCGAGTTCGTTGGCCACGGGCGCTCCGAAGTGCGGCACGGGCGCTCCGGAGTCGTTCGCGTCTGGCGAGTCGTGGTCTGTATGGTTCATCATGGATGTATTGCGAGGCCGAGCATGAAGAGCGCTACTCCCTCTGTGATCACGAAAATGACCACACTGATCTTGAGGCCCAGTTCGATTCGGTAGTTGCGCCAGAATCGCGCCCACTGCTTCGGGTCGGGTTTCGCGTCGTCGGCGCGCGACAGCTCCCAGTACCGACACTCCGCCTCACTTCCGGCGACGCTTGCTTGGTTCTGCGGCCACAGCGCGCGTTCGGCAGCCTCCAGCTGAGGATGGTTGGACTTCAGCGCGTCAATGCGCGCGAGGATGGTCTGGACGCGAGGGCGCATCAGCCTTGTTCGCCTTTGGGTTGCGGTTGCGGCGTGGTCACGGATGCGGCCTGTGTGGAGATTAGGTGTGGAACAAACCGCCAGAGGAAGAACGATGATCCGACCAGCATCGAGGCAAGCGCGACGCGGAGAAGCATCCCGTCAGCTCGCTCGAGCAGATCGGGCACTCGCTTCCAACGGTCTGGCGGTAAGGGGGTCCACTCTCCCCAGTCACGATCGGGGGATTCGAAGAACGCTTTCCATACGGCGATCGTGGCCTCTTCGATCCGCGTCAACTCTTCCCGGCTCGCGCAGAGATCCGCGAATGCGTTTCGGATCGCTTCACGCTCTTCTGGCGTCAGCGGCGCGTCGATGGGAGAAGTGGACTCGGGCGTCGATTCAGGCATGGAGCATCCCTCACCGAATCTCCTCACTCGCGCCGATCAGCGAGAGAGGAGTCGGCCGCAGCAAACGCGCCTCGCAGCGCGATCGTGGAACGTGCTTCATGTAATTCGTGAAAGTTCATCATTTCCAATTGGGCGCGCGCGCGGTTACAAACTCACCACTCATGAAACTCCGACAGCGATGGATCGCGATCGGCACGGCGGGCCTTGCGGCCGCGTTGGTGGTGTCGATCGCACTTGCCTACGCACTCGGCTGGCTGCGGCCGCCGACGCCTCGCGCGACGACGCCGATGTCGCAGTCGATCTATGTCTGGCAGCGCGCGTGGGGAGATCCTGTGCGCCGCGCGGTTGTTGATCATGCGTCCGCGGCCGACGGCGGCCTGATCGCGCTTGCCGCCGAAGTCGCGTGGAAAGACGGCGTTTCGAGCACCGCCGTCGTTGCGCTTGATCACGCGGCGCTCGCGGCGTCGAAGGTGCCGATCGGGCTTGCGCTGCGCATCGGACCGTGTCCGACCAAGTTGCTCCGCGACCCGGGCACGATCGCGATGCTGACCTCGATCGCGCGCGCTGCCGTCGCGTCGGCCCGCGCCGGCGGCTGCGAGCCGCGCGAACTGCAAATCGATTTCGACAGCGCAACTGCGCGTCTTGACGATTACCGCCGCTGGATCGAGACCATCGCAGCGGAGGTAAAGCCCATGCCTGTGACCATCACAGTGCTGCCATCGTGGATGTCGAGCTCGGCCTTTGGGCCGCTCGTGGCCGCGTCGGCTGGTTTTGTGCTGCAGGTTCACTCGGTCGAGAAGGCGCGCATCGAAAGCGCCGCGCCGACGCTGTGCGACTCCGCGTCGGCGGTGCGATGGACCGAGCAGGCGTCGCGGTACGGCGTGCCGTTTTTGGTGGCGCTGCCGACCTATGGGTACCTCGCGATGATGGACGACGCGGGCAAGCTCACGGGGCTGATCGCGGAGAGCGACGCAAGTGCGCTCGAGACCGGTTCGCGCGTTCGCGAGGTGAGCGCGAGGCCGAGCGCGATCGCCGAGCTGGTCGCCCACTGGATGGGCGCGCGGCCGCAGGCGATGCGCGGCGTGATCTGGTACCGCATGCCCGTCGACGGCGACCGCCTGAACTGGAGTTGGCCGACGCTCGCGCGCGTGATGCGTGGGGCGGTTCCCATCGGACAGCTCGTGCTTCGTTGCGAGGAATCGTCAGCGGGACTCTTCGAGCTTGTTGCGGCGAACGACGGCGATGCCGACGCAACGCTGCCCAAGTCATTGCTCGCGCAATGGAGCGCCGATGTGGCGCTCGTGGGAGCCGACGGACTCGCGGGCATGGAGTGGTCGCGGAAGTCAGCGAATCAAGCCGCGTTCGCGCGAGTCATCGAAGGTCCCGACGCGCGCATTCGCCCAGGCGAGCGGCGCGTGATCGGATGGATCAGATTGGACAAGCACACGGAGGTCAGCGTTCATGCAGTCGAAGAACCATAATTCGGTCGAGCGTCCTTCACCCCGTTGGCGCACAACCCTTGCGGGAGGCGACGTGCTGACCGCCGCGGTGAGCGTCGTGGTGACTATCGTGGCAGCGGCGCTCGCATGCGGGCCGTTTTTCCCCAACCGATTCATCACGGGTGGAGACATGGTCGCGACCCAACTCGCATCGGTCAACTTTCGCAGCATGCTCAAGGATCTGACTCCCAAGGTGTCGGGCGGCGCGGTCAAGCTCGAGGGCGCGCGTTACCGCTATGTGGAGGAGATGTCGGGCAACGGCGCCGACATCCAGAACGAGTCGCGCAAGGAGCACCCGCAGCTGCGCCAGTTCCAACTCTACGACCTGGGCCGTGAGTGTTACTCCAAGAAGGACCTCACTGGCGCATGCGCGGCATGGGCTGAACTCCTGGCGCTGCCCGCCGAGCAGAACCACGAACGCGCCGTCTGGGCTGCGTACATGACGGGTCGCGCATTTCACGCGACCGAGCCGAGCAAGGCCGTGGAGTGGTACCAGCGAACGCGTCGTTTGGAGGCCACTGGTTACGCCGACCGACTCGGGCTCGCGACTGCGAGCATCGGTTGGGAGGCGCGCATCGCGCTCGACCGCCATGACTACATCCGCGCGATCGGCTTGTACACCGAGCAGTATGTCGCGGGCGATCCGAGTGCGCAGGAGTCGATCGTCACCACGATGCGTGCGATTTCGCACGCGACCGCGCCGCAGATCGATGAACTGGCGCGCAATCGCAACGCACGCACGCTCGTGACCGCCTGGGTCGCCGCGCGGCCGACTGCGTCAATCACCAACGACATCGCAGGGCCAGATTTCTGCGTGCGTTGGGTCGATGCGCTCGCGCGTAACGAAATCAAGGACGTGCCGAACGCTGCGCTCGTCGCCTGGGCGGCGTACCAGAACGGCCGATTTGATCTCGCCAAGAGTTGGAGCGAGGTCGCAGGCGCGGATTCCACGATGGGTCAGTGGGTGCATTCCAAGCTGCTCTGCCGCGAGGGCAAGCTCGACGACGCCGCCAAGGTGCTCGCGCATGTCATTCGGTTGCAGCCTGATCGCAATGGCCTCAAACTCGGATACTGGTGGGGCGGACACGAAGAATACGGGTGGGACAGCGAACTGCCCAGCGCCATGGCGCATGGCGAACTCGGGCTCCTGCTGTTGACCCGTCGTCACTACGAAGAGGCGCTGGGGAGTTTCCTCGACGGCAAGCACTGGTCGGACGCCGAATATGTCGCGGAGCGCGTGCTGAAGCCAGAAGAGCTCACAGCGTTTATCGCGAGTAGGTGGCCGGCCGCGCCGCAGCAGGCGGTGGCCGACGACATGCCTGACGACATGCGCGACAACTTGCGCGACAACTTGCGCGACAACTTGCGCCACCTGTGCGCGCGAAGGCTCGTCCGCCTCGGACGGTTCGACGAGGCGCAGGCCTACCTGCCGGCAGAGTTGAAGCTGGTGCTCGCGCAGTATCAAGCGGCGCTCGCCACAGGACGGGATCCGAAGGTCGCCAAAGCCAAGCGCGCGCAGGCTTTGATCACGGCGGCGCGCATCGGTCACAACGATGGCATGTCGCTGATGGGCACCGAGGGCGAGCCAGACTTCGCGATTTGGGACGGTAACTTCGAGACTGGCCATCCGCTGCTCCGTAGTACGGGCAGGGAGCCGCAGGAGGACGGGAAGGAGCCGCCGCCGCTTCTTGTTCGCGCGTCCCGCGACGAGGTCGAGCGCGTGAAGTCCAGCGACAGCAATCCGTCGAAGCGCTTTCACTATCGCTATGTCGCGGCGGATCTTGCCTGGGAAGCTGCGGTGCTCATGCCGGATGGCGATCCGAAGACGGCGGCGCTGCTCTGCGAAGCCGGTGGTTGGATCAAGTTCGCGGATCCCAAGGCAGCGGACCGTTTCTACAAGGCGCTTGTCCGCCGTTGCGGCGATACGGAACTCGGCAAGCAGGCGGACAAGTTGCGTTGGTTTCCAAAGGCGGTCACGACCGGGGAGAATGCCGAACACGCTGCACAGGACTAGCCAAGCACTGAGCCAGGCAGTGCCAAGCACTGAGCCAGGCAGTGCCAAGCACTGAGCGGCACGTGTCAGGCACCGTTACATGAGCGCAGGCATCGGCACATCGAGCGCGTCGGCGACCGAGCGGATCACCAGGTACTCGTCAACCGAAATCCGCCCGTCGTGCGCCGCCGCGGTGGCACACGCCTCGAGCAGCCGTTGGCGATCGGTGAAGGTCAGCGTTGCCAGCGTCTTCACCGCGCCACTCAGCGCGTCGAGCGTGCGCGTGGAACTCGCGGGCATTTCGGTCGCGCGCATGTTGAGCGTGCTCGCGGCGTTGGCATACGCGCTCGACGCGACCGGCTCCGCGTGCGTGGCCGACGCAATCACCGCGATCACCGTGCGCGCCTCGGACTCGTAGTTCATCAACGCACCATTGGCGCGCGCGGGAGCGTTGGCGAAGCGGCGCTCGACATTGCGCTCGAGGCACTTCAGCAGCGACCATTCGCGCAGATCGGTCTTGCTGTCGCTGCGGATGGCTTGCGCGAGAATCTCGCGGAAACTCGCGTAGTTCTGCGGGCCGAGACGAAAGAGCACGGGCGCGGCGAGTTCGGCGAGTGCGATTTGCATGTCGGGCCGCAGCTGCGCGATTTGCACGGCAATGGTGCCATACAGCGCGTAGGCCTTCGGGTCGCTGTTGGCGACGATGCGGTCGCACTCCTCGTGAGCAGCGCTGCGTCGGGCGATTGCGTAGCAGAGCGCGCGTGCGCCGTCGGCAGTTTGCGCGGCGTCAGCGAGATCGGAAGGAAGCGCATTTTTCCAGGCGCGTGCACGGCTGATGGCAGCGGGATCGAGCGTGCCCGCGCCGGCGAGTGTCGCGGATGAACTGGATGAGCCAGATGAACTATCGGCGTCAGTGAACCCTGCAACCGGCATCGCCGTGCTCTTGCCCATGCTCGGCATCGGCGAGTTTCCTGCAGGAATCGCTGTTCGGCGCGACTCTTGTACGGCGACCTTCATTGCGCCCATGCCCACGATGCGCTTGATGCGATCGTCGATCGGCGGATGGGTCGCGAACAGGGTGTTGAGCGATGAGCAGAAGAAAAAGTGATTGAGCTCGCTGGCGGCAGGGCTTTCGATGCGGGTGGTTGCGACATGGTCGCGGATCTTGGTGAGCGCGCCGCCGATGCCGTCGGGATTGCGGGTGTACTGCACTGCGCTTGCGTCGGCGAGAAATTCACGCTGCCTGCTGATCGCGGCCTGAATCATGCGTCCAAACAACATGCCGATCGAGCCGATGGCCCAGATGAGCAGACCAGCAACGATGATCGCAAATCCGAGCGCGGGCCCAGGATTGTTTTTGCCGCGGCCGCTGGTGCGCGCGAGCGTTGGTCCGACGAAGCGGAACATGATGTAGCCGATCACGCCGACCGCCATGATTCCCGCGATCACCGCCGTTGTGCGCGCGTTGATGCGGGTGTCGCCGTGGAAGATGTGGCTGTATTCGTGCGCGATCACGCCCTGCAGCTCGTCGCGCGAGAGCAGGTCGATGCAGCCGCGCGTGACGCCGATCACCGAGCGCGACGGATCGGGTCCGGCGGCAAACGCGTTGACCGAGTGGTCGTCGAGCAGATACACCGGCGGCACGGGCACGCCCGATGCGATTGACATTTCTTCGACGATATTCAGAAGCTCGCGTTCCTTGGGATCGCGCGTGGCCGGATCGATCGGGCGTCCGCCGAGCATCTCCGCGATTTTCGCGCCGCCTTGCGAAAGTTGCGCGAGCTTGACCAGCGTGGCGATGCCGACCACCGCACCAACGACCGTCACCACGCCTAAAAGCAATTTCCAGTTGCCAAACGCGCTGGCCCAGTCGGGTTGGCCGCCGCGTTGTTTCGCGCCGGCAAATGCCAACGGCACAACCGCGACCAACCACAGTGAGATCATGGTGCCGATCACGCCGAAGATGAAGAGCAGCACGAGCCGCCCGGTCTGCTTGCGCGCGTTGTCTTGGCTGGTGAAGAAGTCGGTGGACATCATTTCGCCCCAAATATTCGATTAGAAACGGACCGCAACACTCGCACGCTCACCCGCCGTCGCCTCGAACAATCCCATCGGTTCGATGCTGAAGAAGTTCGCGATGATGCTCGAGGGGAACACGACGATCGACTCGTTGAGCCGCATCACCGAGTCGTTGTACGCCTGGCGCGCGAAGGCAATGCGGTTCTCGGTGCTGGCGAGTTCTTCCTGAAGTTGCAGCGCGTTTTGGTTGGCCTTGAGTTCGGGGTAACGCTCGACAAGGCCGATCATGCGGTGCAGCGCGCCGTCGAGTGCGCCCGATGCGTTTGCAAGCGCACCGACCGTTGCGGCGCCCATCATCGTGCCGCCGCCAGTTGCACCCAGCGCGCTCGCGCATTGCGCACGCGCGTTGATCACCGCCTCGAGCGTGCTGCGCTCGTGCGCCATGTAGCCCTTCACGCTCTCGACGAGATTCGGAATCAGGTCGAAGCGCCGCTTGAGCTGCACATCGATCTGGCTGAACGCGTTCTGCGCGCGGACCTGCGCGCGGCGGAGGCCGTTGTAAATGGTCAGCGTGTAAAGGCCGGGGATGAGCACCACGACCGTGAACACGATCCCCGCGATGATGAGGGGGCCCGTGAGCGGACTGACCGCAACTAGGAGTTCAATTCCGTTCATGGCGCGGAGTGTAGTCGGCTCGCGCGAGTGCGCGTCGTCAATCGGTTCCCAGCGGCGACCATGCGCGCAGCAGCGCCCGACTCCGCGCGCGGCGAATCTGGGTGCGGGCCAGCAAATCCTCGATGAAAAGCACGGTTTCGACCATGAACGGCCCGATGCCGAGCATGATGGCGTCGGCGCGCGCCGCATCGGCCGCATCAGTCACTTCGCCGCGCGTGGGGAACCCGTGCTCGGTCATCGACTCGAGCACCTGCGTCGCCCAGATCACCGGCACATGCGCGGCCTCGCACAGCGCGAGGATCTCGTCTTGCGCTTCGGGCAGATGTTCGAATCCGATCTCGACGCCGAGGTCGCCGCGCGCGAGCATCACGCCGCAGGGCGGAGATTTCATGAGTTCGAGCAGGATTTCCGGAAGCGCGCGGCAGGCCTGCGGGGTTTCGACTTTGGCCACCACGCCGATGGTGCGTTTGGTGCGCGCGGCGAGCGCGCGATGCAAATCCGCGATGTCGCTCGCACTGCGCACAAAGCTCATCGCCACGATGTCGACATGCTCGGCGACAAAATCGAGCGTGACGAGATCGTCGTCGGTGAGCGCCGCGATCGGCATGTCGGTGTCGGGAACATTCACGCCCTTGCGATCCTTGAGCGGCCACGCGCCCGCGCGCACGGCCTCCACCTCGACCGTTACTTCGCCCGTCACATCGCCCGAACCTCCAGATTTGGCGCGATCCACCGCCGTGCAGCGCGCGCGGATGTTGCCGTCGTCGAACATCACGCGGTCGCCGGGCTTCAAATGTTCGATGACCTCGCGCGGACGCACGGCCACGCGCGCGTTGGCGAGTTTGGTCGCGAGCACGCTCGTGTTGTCGTTGGCGTGCAGCGTGAGCACATCGCCCGCAACCAGCGGAATCGGCCCGTCCGCGCACACGCCCGTGCGCACCTTCGGGCCAGCAAGATCGACGCACACCGGAATGCGCCGACCGCGCGCGGCCGCCGCAGTGCGCAGCGACTTGATCGACGCGAGCCATTGCTGCGCATCGCCGTGCGACGCGTTGATGCGCGCGACATCCATGCCCGCGTCGACGAGCGAGCCCATGAACGCAACATCGCCCGCGGCCCACGGCGGAATCGTGACCACGATGCGCGTCATGTGCGGCATCGGCGTCTCGAGTAATTCGGTCGCGTGGCGCGCGAGCAGCTGCGCGCCGTCGTCGATGGTCATGGTCGCGCGTGCGGGTTCCGCGGCCACGCCACACATCGCCGACAGCGCGCGCTCGACCGCGTCAAGCGTCGGCATCACATGCGCCTCGCGGCGCGAAAGCGAACTCAGTCCGTTGCGCACGAGATTGCCTTGCAGCGCAACATGATCCGTCGCGCGCAATGCTCGGTAATGCTCGAGATTCGCCGCGCTGCGTTTCCACGCCGGACTGAGTGCGTCGATCGTTTCGCCCATCGCGCGCTCGCGTGCCAAGGCCTGCATCCGAATATCGCGAACATCATCGAGCAAGGCGCGCATCATGTTGTTGCCTCCGGCCAATCGACTCCTGCGAGTTGAGGCGCGTAATGTTCCCATCGTCCGATCGACGCCGTGTACAGCGGCCGACTCACTTGGTCGTAGCTGAGCGTGCGCACGGTGCGACGCGACGCGTGGAACCCATGCACGCGCTCATCCCATGAAAGCCCCACAAAATCGATGATCCGGCGGATTTGCCCATCGCCTTCGCGCGCAAGTTTTTCGTAACTGACCTCGAGTATTGGAACATCGAGCACGCTGGTCCAATGCGCCATGAGTCTCTGCGAATCGCGCCAAGCCGCGGCGACCCACTCGGGCCGCGTCGTCCACGGATAGCGTGTTGATCCGAACGCGCCCATCACGCACGACACCGCAACATCGCGCGGATCGCGGGTGATGTGAACGATGCGAGTCGCGGGGAACAACAGGGCGATGTGCCCGAGAATGCGGTCGTTTCCCAGTGCTTTGTTCACGATGCGCGACGCACTCGGCGAGAGTCGGCGCACTTGTGCGAGATACTCGCGGGCGACGCGGCTGTAGTCGCGCGAGGAGATTGCTTCGCGTCGATGAGCGCAAGCCGCTTCCGCCCATCGTTCGACTGAGTCGAGTTCGCCCACGCCCGCCGCCTGCGGATGCGCATCGATGATCTGGTCGACCAGGCTCGTTCCACTGCGCGGCATTCCAGTGATGAACACTGCGGTTGGATCGGTGTTTCCCGAGCTTTCCAGTGCGCGCACCCGATCGCGCGTCCAGAAGGCGATGAGTTCGTCGGTCTCGCGCGCATGAGCCGCTGGGTCGAACTGCACCCGCCGCGAGTCCTGCGCACGACGCGCGCTTTCCCAGGCGCCCGCGTAATCGCCCGCGCGATCAAGGGCTTTTGCCCGCAGAAACATCAACATCAGAAAGGGGATTGAACCCGGCGCAGGGGCGGATGCGGCATGCGTGATGATCCCGTCAATTGTCGCGTCAATGGTCCCGTCAATTGTCGCAACCGCCTCGCCCCACGCGCCCTCGCGCACCAGCAGCTTCGCGTGTTCGTACGCGACTCGTTGTGGCAAGGGCTCGCGCCCGCGCGCGATTTGCTCGAGGACGGGTTGTAGTTCGGCGCGCGCCAGTTCTGTGCGGCCCGCTTCCTCGAGCGTCGCCACCAGCGCAACTTTCAGATCCAACATCGTCGGCGCAAGCGCAATGGCGCGGCGCAGATCGGCAATTGCTTCGTCGGTGCGGCCCTCGGCGCGCAGAGAGTCGCCGCGCGCCATGAGCGCCTCGGGATGCTCGAGCGCCGCAAGCGAGCGTGTTGCCAGCGCGATTGCCTGCGGATGTCGCGCCGCTGCGTTGTGCGCGCGCGCGGCCAACGACAACAGTTCGGGGTTACGCGGATCGAGCTTGATCAGCGGTTCCACTGCAGCCAACGCATCGTCGATGCGCCCAACACGGATGAAGTCGCGCGCTTGGGCAACAATCGCGGCCCGACGCGGATTCATCGCGTTCGCGCCGCCGAACCCGCGGTTTCTTCGAACGGCAACACCGCCAACTCGACATCGGGCATGCGCTTCTGGAAGTTGCGCACGCTCCATTCGTCAAGGAAGAAGATCACTCGCCGTCCATCCTGATCAACGCCGTGCGTTGAATCGGAAAGCAGATCAGGCATCCAGTCTTCGGCCGCCGCGGGCTTTCGCCACCAGCGCACGATCTTCCAACGCGCGCTTTCCAGCCGCGATTCCGCGCCATATTCGCTCTTCAAGCGGTACTGCACCACTTCAAACTGCAGCGGACCGACTGCGGCCAAGATCGGGATCTTCACTTGCCCAGTGCCGATCTCCATCTGCTGCACGACGCCTTCCTTCAGCAGTTGGTCGACGCCGAGCCGGTACTTCTTCGAGTTGCCCGCTTGAGGATTGGTCAGGTACGCGAACACTTCGGGAGTGAAGCGCGGGATCTCGCTGAAGCGAATGGTGCGGTCCTCGGCGAGGGTGTCGCCGATCTGCAGTACATCGTGACCGATGATGCCGATGACATCGCCGGCCTCGCCCTCCTCGACGGTTTCGCGCTGTTGACCGAACAACTTCTGCGCGCCCGATAGGCGAATGCGCTTGCCGCTCTGCACATGAACCACCGTCATTTCGCGCTCGAACTTGCCGCTCACAACGCGGATGAAGGCGATGCGGTCGCGATGGCGCGGATCCATGTTGGCCTGGATCTTGAAGACGAATCCACTGAAGCCGGGATCGGTGGGCTCGATCACACGGTTTCCCGCGCGTCGCGGACCGGGATCGGCTGAATGATCGAGAAATCCGTCGAGCAGCAGCTGCACGCCGAAGTTGTTGGCGGCGCTGCCGAAATAAACGGGAGTGATCTGACCAGCGAGCACGCGCTCGCGGTCGAAGCTCTCGCCCGCGCCGGAAAGCATTTCGAGTTCGTCGCGGGCTTGCGCGTAGACATCGTGGTCGATGCGGGCGACCAGAGCCGGATCATCGAGGCCAACGACTTCGACGGGCGCTTCGCGCATTCCACCCTTGGTGCGTTCAAACAGATGAAGTCGTTTGGCCAATCGGTCGTAAACGCCGCGAAACTCAGAGCCATTGCCGAACGGCCAATTCACTGGAAACGCGCCGATGCCGAGCACGCTCTCCAGTTCGTCGAGAAGCGCGATCGGATTTTTCGTCGGCCGATCGCACTTGTTCATGAAGGTGAAAATCGGAACGCCGCGCCGCTTGCACACTTCAAAGAGCTTGCGCGTTTGCGGCTCGATGCCCTTACCTGCGTCGATGACCATGATCGCGGCGTCGACGGCGGTGAGCACGCGATAGGTGTCTTCGCTGAAATCCTTGTGGCCGGGCGTATCGAGGAGATTGACGCGGTAGCCGTTGTAGTCGAACTGCAGAACCGTCGACGAAATCGAGATGCCGCGCTGCTTCTCGAGCTCCATCCAGTCCGACGCCGTCGCGCGCTGATCGCGGCGTGCCGTCACTGAGCCCGCGAGGGCAACGGCGCCGCCGTAAAGCAAAAACTTCTCGGTGAGGGTTGTCTTGCCCGCGTCGGGGTGCGAGATGATCGCGAAGGTTCGTCGTGGAAGTTGCTGCGACATGGAAGGGGCGGGATTCTCGCAGATTTTGCCAGCGCACGAAACCGACGGCGTTGGCTTGAAATCATTGGGTGTTCAGAGGAAATCGCCGCAAGCGCAACGGCGCAACCACTCCGCTCCCGATCAGGCTTCCAGCACGGCTCGATAGCGCGGATTGCCTTGGCGTACAAAGTCGAGCGCCTTGTTGGCGTCGGCAAACTTGAAACGCTCGACCTGCGCGCCGATCTGGTGGCGCGCGGCAAACTCCAGCATCTCGTTGATCAACCCGCGGCCACCAGTGGCACTGCCCATGATCGCTCGGCGGCCCATGATGAGCGGCATGGCCGCCACTTCAATCGGCTTGCCCGCGGCGGCAAGGATGAGCAGCTTGCCGGTGGGGCGCAGCATGTCCACATACTCGCCCCAGTTGAGGTTGGCCGGCACGGTGCTGGCGATGATGTCGAAGTGATTTGTCTGTGGCTTGTCGCAACCGGGCGCGACGAAATAGTGCGCACCCATCGCAAGCGCGTCGGCCTTCTTGCTGGGCGAATGGCTGAATACCGTGACTTCGCAGCCCATCGCGCGGGCGAACTTGACGCCAATGTGCCCGAGACCGCCGAGGCCGATGACGCCGACGCGCATCGACGGGTGCAAATCCGCCGCGCGAAATCCACCGTACACCGTGGCGCCGCCACACAAAAGTGGCGCGACGGCCGCAGGGTCGAGTCTCGCGGGAACCTTGAACGCCCAGTCGCTCGGAATGCGCATGCGGTCGGCAAATCCACCGTAATTGCCCAGGCAAGTGGCCTGATTGTTGAGGCAAAGGCTTTCGTTTCCGAGCATGCACTCACGGCAGTGACGACAAGTGTTGCGCGTCCAACCCACGCCGACGATGTCATCGACGGCGAGATTCGTCACATGCTTT
>QWPT01000055.1:17015-18970 GCA_003671075.1 Planctomycetota bacterium | reverse complement strand
TCGGCGGGCTTGGCTTCGGCAAGCAGCTTCTCAATCGACTGCGCGGTAGCGTTGCGCTCTTGCGACCTGAGCTTGTCAGTGGTCTTGGCGAAGTCGATCGAATCGCTCGCGACCATCGGCGCGACTTGCGCGCGGAAAGCCTCTTGCGCCGCGTCGATCTTGGCCTGAGCCAGCGCGGATATCGAGAACGCCGCAACGGTCAGGAACAATCCCGCACCGATCTTGCGAAGCGGCGTCAAGGTGATAAATCGGCCAACGAACGGATAGATCAGGTACGAGAAGATCGGGATGTAGATGAGAATGAGCAGCGGGTTGATGGCCTGAATCTGCGATTCAAGCCAAACGATGCCAGCGAAGTCGCAATTCATTTGCGCCGCCTGCAAGACCCACGCGCTGCCGGTTTGATCGTAGAGCGCCCAGAAGACAGCCACAAAGACATAGATCGAAACCAGACCACCGATCGCGCGCAGCCCGTCCCTCGAGAAGGTTTCGCGCACGAAGGCCCAACCCTTGGCGGGGATGTGGATGTAGCGCTTGCGTCCGAGCCAGAACACCAGCGTGGCCAGTGCCATCAAGATGCCAGGAAGTCCGAAGGCTATGCCCGGGCCATACTTCTTCAGGAGCCAGGGCGTCAGAAGCGTCGAGAAGAACGAGCCGAAGTTGATCGAGAAATAGAACCAGCCAAAGACTCGGGTGAGGAGATGCTTGTTGGCTTCGCCGAATTGATCGCCGACATGGGCCGAGACGCAGGGCTTGATGCCGCCCGAGCCGACGGCCACGAGGAACAGTCCCGCGATGAGCCAGCTCTTCGGCTCGAAGGTCACTTGCAGGATCGCGGGCGGAAGATCGATGCACGCCAACGCCGCGTGGCCGAGGCAGTACACCATCGAGAGCAGCATGATGGTGCGGTACTTGCCAAGAAACGCGTCGGCGATGAACGCGCCGATCACGGGAAAGAAGTACGCGCTGGCAACAAACCACGCCACCCATTCGCGCGCCTCGGAGTCGGTGTAGTAGTTGGGCGTGCCCGCCGAAGTCATCAGGTACTGCGCCATGAAGACGGCAAGAATGGTCTTCATGCCGTAGAACGAGAAGCGCTCTGCCGCTTCGTTGCCGATGATGAATGGAATGCCCGAGGGCATGCCGGTCGTTTCGGTGGGGGCGGAACGGTATGGTGCATTGGCGGCGTGTGACATGGGGCGGGAGTGTAATGGAATCCCACGGTGTGCCTGCATCCGCCACGATCACGCCACGACCGCGCCACGATCTCGCCATGATCTCGCCACGCACCATCCAACTTCGCCGCCCGCCCGTGATCGTTCGCCTTGAGGGCCGATTTGTGCCTTCAGCCGTTGCGCTCGCCGAGGTCGATGCGCGCTGGGCCGCACTTTGCGCGGAGAATCCTCGCTATTTCGATGGCGCGCTGCTGCAGGTCATGGGTGTGAGCCGCAACGGTCACGGTGGCGTGCAGATCCATGTGCAGGAGTGCTCGTACCGCTTCTATGCGGTGCAGAAGTCGGGCCCGCTCGGCCCTGGTCTTGATTGCGGCGTTCGGCCGCTTGGCGTGAAGGCGATCGCCACGGACGGCGTGCGTGTTCTCGTGGGGCGCCGATCGCAGAAGGTCGCGTACTACCCGGGCGCGTGGGAGTTCGTGCCCGGCGGCACGGTCGAACCTGGCGCAACGCCCGCCGATGAAGTGGTGCGCGAGCTGCGCGAAGAGGCGAAGTTGGAAGCCATCGGCCCCGCAGTCGCCATTGCGCTGCTTCATGATCCGCAGGCGTTTACTTGGGAAATCGTGCATCGGCTCACCGTCGACGCGCGCGCGATGCCCGAAATCGGCTGGGAATACGACGAGTTTCGCATGGTCGCAATCGACGAGCGTTCCATGGCCGCGTTGACGCCGCTGGCGCCGGTCGCGTTGCAGATGATGCCGATTGCCAGACGCGTGCTCGGCG
>QWPT01000055.1:0-16961 GCA_003671075.1 Planctomycetota bacterium | reverse complement strand
GCGTCGAGGCTTAAGCGCAGCGCCGATGCTTAAGCGCAGCGCCTAGGCGCGAGGCTTGAGCGCGGCGAGCGATGCAAGCACACGATCGAGGCGGTTGAGCGGGAACGGCTTCGAAATGGTCTGCGTCAGCGGGTCAAGCGACGGGGCAAGATCATCGCCGCTGGCCAAGAGAACCGGCAGGTCAACTCCGCGCGCGCGAAGGCGGGCGAGCGCCTCAATCCCGCCGCCGCCAGCGTCGAGAATCATGACATCGAAGTCTGGAAGTTCAGGATGCGTGTCGCAGGCGCCTGGATCGGCGATGGTGTCGACATCGTCGCCGATGGCTTCGAGCGCGGCGACCAGAACTGCGCGCACCGCCACATCGTCGTCGGCGATCAGCACTCGTCGCGGGGGCGGCGCGGAGTTGCGTGTGGACGCGTGGTCATGCGTCGTCACATCGAAGCTCGGTTGCGCCGACTTCTGCGCGCCGGTGGCGTCGAAGCGGGCGACGGTGATGCCGCGGCGAACATCGAAGCGAAGCGTGGTGCACAGGCCGCGCGCGTCCTGGGTGCAGGCGATGCTTCCGCCGAAGTCGCGCATCGATCGATGGGCGGCCGCGAGCGGAAGACCAGTGAGGTCGAACTTGCCGTTGAGCAGCGAGGGAATGGCGGGCAAGTGGTCGGTCGGGCCGCCATCGTCGTGCAGGCAAATCTGCACATGGGCATCATCGCCAGTGGTCATGGTGACCTCGACGCCGATCGGCCCGCGTGCGCGTCCACGGTGAATCGACATGGCTTGCCGGATGGCAACGGCGATCTGATCGGCATCGCCTTCAAAGCTCGCATCCAACGAAATCGCCGCCAGCGCGCCGTCGAGGTCGATCGGTCGGATCGCCGAGGCCAGCCCCGCGACGCACTCGCGCAACGCGGCCGTGACGGCCTCGCGGGCGTTGCTGCGCTCGACCGTCGGCTCATCGCGCCGACAGGCCGCGTACAGCACTTTCACCTGCGATTCGATCGCGCGCGCGGTCTCGAGGATCTCCGCCGCGGCCTTCGTCACCTCGGGGTCCTTGGCGCGTCGTTGCAACAACTGCACCCGTCCGAGCAGCGCGAACAGCACATTGTTCAGGTCGTGGACGAGCAGCCCACCAAGTTGGCGCGACCGCTCCGACTCCTCAAGGTCGCGCAGCGCGTGCACGGCGAGCAACTTGCTGTCTGTGGAGTTCGGATCCGATCCCATGTTGGCGATTATTCCAAAAATCGAACGAAGGCGGAGGAGGCCTCCGCCTTCGTCAAATTTTATGCCTCGTGTAGGAGTTGAACCTACGACCCGCTGATTAAGAGTCAGCTGCTCTACCAACTGAGCTAACGAGGCTATGAGGGGGCGAAGTCTAGCGGATTCCGTTGGCGCGTCAAGCGCATGAAGCGCGTGAATGAAAGCAGCCCCGCGCGGGGCGGGGCTGCTGATGCTTCGAAATGCACTGACTTGATTGCGCTTACGCGTCGGGTTTCTTGCCGTGGCACTGGCGGTACTTGAGTCCGCTGCCGCATGGACAAGGCTCGTTGCGTCCAACGACGGAGATCGTCGACGGATCAACTGGCGACTCGGTGGCGAGCGCTGGCGCGGCCGCCGTTGGCGCAGGCATGGTCGCCGCAGATGTGGCTGAACTCTGCAGCATGCCTGCTGAAGTTGCGCCGGGCGCGCCGGCGGCAATCGCTTGCGGCCGCGGTGCCGGACGCGGTGTGGGCGGAGCAAGCCGTCCACGGAAGGCGATGTCGGTCACGCGGTCGCGGATCGTCTCCTGCATCTCTCGGAAAGTGCGCGCGCTCTCACGCTTGAACTCGATGCGCGGATCTTTCTGGCTGAACGCGCGGAATCCGATCGAGTCGCGGATCTGATCCATCGAGTGGAGGTTGTCCTTCCACGCGTTGTCCAGAATCGACATGAGCACCCAGCGCTCAAACTGCGTGAGCTCGAGGCGAACGAGGTCTGCGAGTTTCGCCCTGACGAACTCCTCGGGATTTTCCTTGGCGTCGTCCTGCTCGCTTTCGGAAATGCGCACCAGGCATTCTTCGGCAAACCACTGCGCAATCGAATCGGCGTCGCGTCCGCGGGCCAGGCAGGCCTGCGCACGCTTGGCCAGATCTTCGGCGCTCACCGAACTTGCGCGTTCGATCAACAGACGACGAAGTTCGGTTGGATCTTGCGAAGGCAACGAGGCCGCGTCCCACTCCAGCCCGTAGCGGGCCTTCACAAAGACACAGAACTGCGCAAGCGCCGCCGCGGGATCCTGTTGCATTGCCGCGTTGGTTGACTCGATAAGGAAATCAACGGGATAAGCGATTTCACGGTTGCGATAGAGCTCGAGCGCCTTGGCGATGAGCTTGTCCGCAGCCTCCTCGGTTGTTCCTGCGCCAACAAAGATCGAGGGGTCGAAATTGGCGTCGAACTTGCGATTGGCCCAGTGGGCGAGTTGGGTGGCGCCGAAGTTGGGCACCAGGAACGCGCCGATGGGCGAGAGATCGAGCTCAGCGAACTTTCGCAGCGCCGCCGATTGCACTTGCTTGATCGCCTGCTGCCGACCCATCAAGCGGATTTCCGCCGGCTTGATCTCGGCTCCGTAGTTGGCGCGCGACCAGGCGGCGAAGCCTTCGGCGTCCCACTCCGCAGGCTCGAGCTCCACGGGCAAGCACTCGCCCGCGGTGGCGCGGATCGCTTCTTGCGCCTCTTCGGCAGCGTCAACGCGAATGAGCTTCTCGATCTCGTCGCGATCCTTCTTCAGGAATCGGTCGGCTTCGATCGAGACGCCGCAGTTCTCCCGCACCCACTCAGCGAGGGTGTTGGGAACATGCATCTTGCCGAGGTAGTCGTCGGCGGATTTCAAGATCGAATCCTCGACATAGCGCAGCACGAGTTCCTTGACGCCCTTCGATCCGACGATCGGCTGGCGCAGGCCGTAGTAGGCGCGGCGCTGCAGTTCCATCGGCTCGTCGTACTCGAGGATGTTCTTGCGCATCTGGAAGTTGCGCTCCTCGACCTTGCGCTGCGCCTTCTCGATCGAGCGAGTCAGCAGCGTGTCCTCAAGGTCGTCGCCTTCCTTCATGCCCAGCTTGGAGAGCGCGGCGAGCATGACCTTGCCAGCGAACAACTTCATCAGGTCGTCGTCCATCGACAGGAAGAAGCGGCTTGAACCGTTGTCGCCCTGACGACCAGCGCGGCCGCGCAACTGATTGTCGATGCGGCGGCTCTCGTGTCGTTCGGTTCCAACGATGTGCAGTCCGCCCATGGCTTCAACGCTCGTCCACATTTCCAAGCGGTGCATCGGCGGGAGGCCCACATCGTCGAGCAGTTCAACCAACTGCTCGATCGACATCGCATCGGCCTTTTTCTCGGTGATTTTGGCGCGCTCGATCGCCCACTTCCGCAGCAGCATCAGCCGCAGCGCCGGCGCGTCCTTGCCAGCAACCGTGTCCTTTCCGAACGCGCGTTCGGCAAGATGGCGGTAGCAAAGCCCGATGATTTCGCCGTCGGGCATTTCGGCGCGCGCTTCCTTGGGCGCAACATTGCGACGCTTCCAGTGCTCGATCAGCTCGGCGCGGGTGAAGTTGCGCAACTTGATGTCGGTTCCGCGGCCGGCCATGTTGGTGGCGATCATGACTCCAGCAAGCTGACCAGCGCCGAGGACGATCTCCGCCTCGCGCTCGTGATGCTTGGCGTTGAGCACCTCGTGCTTGATCTGGTACTTGGCCTGCAGCATGCGCGCAACCATCTCGCTCTTCTCGACGCTCGTGGTGCCGACGAGCACGGGACGGCCCACATCGTGGCAGAGCTTGACCTCTTCAACGATGGCGTTCCACTTGTCCTTCTGCGAGAGATACACGCGATCCTGGCGATCGAAGCGCGAAATCGGCACATTGGTCGGGATCGAAACCACATCGAGGCGGTAGATCTCGTGGAACTCGGTGGCCTCGGTGTCGGCGGTGCCGGTCATGCCCGAGAGACGCTTGTAGAGCTTGAAGTAATTCTGGATGGTGATGGTCGCCATCGTCTGCGTCTCTTCTTTGATCCGCACCTTCTCCTTGGCCTCCACGGCCTGGTGGAGTCCGTCGGACCACTGGCGGCCAACCATCTTGCGGCCAGTGTTCTGATCGACGATCACCACGCCTTCGGTGCCGTTCTCATCAGGCGCCACCACATAGTCGCGGTCGCGCATGTACACAGTGTGCGCGCGCACCGACTGCTCGACGAGGTGGGGGAGATCGATGTTGTCGCCGACATAGAAGCTGCCGATCGACGGATCGATCTTCTTGGCGGCCTTCTGCGCCTCTTCGACGCCATCGTGAGTGAGCGCGGAGGTCTTCTTGTCGAGCTCGACTTCGTAGAACTGCTGGAACCGATCGCGACGCGCCTGCGCGGTGACGAGTGCCTTGCGTGAAGTTTCCATGTCGGTGCGCATGGCGGGCACCGTGCCCTTCTCGCGCGCGTTGCGGATGTCGCCTTCGTATCCAGCGACGCGCTCCTCGATCTTGCTGCAGTCCTCGTTGGCGAGATCCCATTCGCGCTGACGCGCAACCAGATGACGGGCGATCTGGTCGGCGAGGTCGTAGCGCGGCTGCGAAGCGTGGGCGGGGCCGGAGATGATCAGCGGCGTGCGTGCTTCGTCGATCAGGATGGAGTCAACCTCGTCGACGATGGCAAAGCCGCGTTGCTTCTGCAGCTGCTCTTCGGGGCGCGTCTTCATGTTGTCGCGCAGGTAGTCGAAGCCGAATTCGCTGGTGGTGCCGTAGACGACATCGCAGGCGTAGGCGGACTTCTTCTCCTCGTGACTTTGCATGTGCTGCGGGTGGATGGCGCCGACCGTGAGCCCGAGCGCGCGGAAGAAGGGCCAGGTCCAGTCGCGGTCGCGCTGGACGAGATAGTCGTTGACGGTGACAACATGGACCTGCTTCTTCTCGCAGGCGGCGAGGTAGCAGGCGAGCGGACCGACGATGGTCTTGCCTTCGCCAGTCTTCATTTCGGCGATCTTGCCTTCGGCCAGCACGATGCCGCCGATGAGCTGCACATCGAATGGTCGCGCGCGGAAGGGCGGGCGGCTCTCGGGGTAGATGACGCGGACGGCCTCGTAGATGGCGTTGGGGATGTCGACGAATTGCCACGCCTCGATGGGCGCGTCGTTGCCGCGCAGATCGCCCTCGGGCAAACGCGCAGCGGTGGAGCGCATGGTCGCGACGGTTTCGTCGTAGAGCTTGCGGACATCGGCGGGCAGCAGGGATGCGTCGAAGCGATCCTCTGCGTTGACCAAGCCGTCATGATTCAGGTCGGCGTTGCGCGCGGGGTTGAAGATGTTGCGAATGCCAACGCCGCGGTCCATCGCCTCGCGGGCAACGGCGAAGATCTCGGGGATCATCGCGTATGGCTTCTCGCCACCATCGCAACGGGTGCGGAACTCCTCGGTCTTGGCGCGCAGTTGCGCGTCGTTGAGTCGGCGAACGGCTGGCTCGAGCGCGTTCGTCGCCTCGACGATCTTGTTGTATCGCTTGACATCGCGCTGATTCTTGGTGCCCATGGTGATGCGCACGAACCAATCGATGACGGGAATGCCCTTGAGAAGCTGACTCATGTGTGACTCTCTGCGAGTAAATCGCGGCAGGAACGGCGATCAATGCGCCGGTCGAGCTCAGTAGGTGAAATGCGGAAGGATGTCGATCAAGCCACAAACTGGCGCGCAGTTCGGCGCGTCAGCAGGCGATCGGCGGTGGGAGCGCGGTGGTGCGCAGAAACGCAGCGCCCTCGGCACGCGAGGAGTCGAGACGAATGCGTTCGGCCGCCCGTGCAGGCGCGGCGGTGGAGGTTCGGTCGTTGGCTTGGCTGTCAACGGCAAGTCGGTGGTCGGCGACCACGCACAACCCGACGGCGCGGTGGGCAGAAGTCAGATCATTGTCGGGCAGCGAGACGAGGCGGATGCCACCGATCAGCGTCTGCGTGTCGCCGCGACGGCCGCGGGCGGAGTTCTCGCCGTCAAGCGTCCCCGCCAACGCCGCCAGAACCGCAACGAGAATCGCGGCGGTCAAGCGCAGGTGGGGGTTGGACAGGCGGGTGGTGGGCATTGAGGTGGGTTGAGTTGGCTTGAGTTGGCTTGAGTTGGCTTGAGTTGGGAAAGGTAGCACACCATCGGCGATTGGTTGCAGGAATCCGCATCGCGCCGTTCAGACATGGGTGAATCAGGCTGCATCGAGCACGATCGGCGCGCCGAGGCGGTAGTCTTCGCCCCCGATGGAGCATCCACTTTCCGCAATCTCGGACCATGGTTCGGCGCCGGGCATCCCTCGGGTGCTTCTCGGCGCCGAGCGGGTCACGGTCGACTACCCGGGCGTTCGCGCGCTCGACGGAGTGTCGATCGACTTTCGCGCCGGCGAGATCCACGCCATCGTCGGTGAGAACGGCGCGGGCAAGAGCACGCTGATGAAGGTCTTGTCGGGGGCGCTGCGGCCGACGGCGGGGTCGTTGCGGCGTGATGGTCGGCCGACGGTCTTCAACAAGCCCGCCGACGCAATGCGCGCGGGCATTGCGATGGTCCATCAGGAACTGCATCTGGTACCCACGCTCGATGTTGCCGAAAATGTGTGCCTCGGGCGAGAGCCAACGCGATTGTTTGCCGTTGCGGTCGACCGCGTGCGCCAACGCGCGCGCGCCCGCGAACTGCTCACGATGCTCGGCAGCGACCTCGATCTCTCGCGAGCGGCGGGCACGCTTTCGATCGCCGATGCGCAGTTCGTTGAGATCGCCAAGTGCTTGGCCAGCAACGCGCGCGTGCTGATCTTCGACGAACCCACCGCGGTGCTCGGCGAGCGTGAAGCGGCGCGATTGCTGGCGCTGCTGCGTCGCCTGCGCGACGAGGGTCGCGCGATCTTGTTCATCTCCCATCATCTCGACGAGATCGTCGAGGTGGCCGATCGCGTGAGCGTGTTGCGCGACGGCAAGCTGGTGCAGACTTTCGCACGCTCGCTCGACGGACTGCTTTGCGATGCGGCCGGCGTGGGCGTCAACGAAAGTCGCATTGCAACGGCGATGGTTGGGCGCGAGCTCGGTTCGATTTATCCTGCGAAGGGAAGCGCGCTCTCGACCGAGCCGATGCTCGAACTCGTGGGCTTCGGCGCGCGCGGACGATCGCGGGCGATTTCGCTTGCGGTGAAGCCTGGCGAAATCGTTGGAATCGCGGGGCTTGTGGGCAGCGGCCGCACCGAAACCGCCGAGGCGATCATCGGGCTGCGTTCGCGCGAAGGCAGTGTGCGCGTCGCTGGCCGCGAGGTTGCCTTCGCCAATCCGCGCGCGGCGATGTTCGCGGGAGTTGCCTATGTCAGTGAAGATCGCAAGGGCCGCGGCCTGCACACATCGCTTTCTTCGATCACCAACATGACGCTGCCTTCGCTCGACACTCACGCGCGGCTTGCGGGCTTGCGCATCGACAGTGCCGGCGAACGCGCGGTGACGGCGCGCTGGATCGGCGAGTTCGCCATTCGTTGTGCGCGGCCGGCGCTGCCGATCTCTTCGCTTTCTGGCGGCAATCAGCAGAAATTCGCGCTTGCCCGCTGGTTGGAGACTGCGCCCAAGGTGCTCATCATCGACGAGCCAACGCGCGGAGTCGATGTCGGCGCCAAGGGCGAGATCTATCGCATCATCGCCCAACTCGCGAGCAAGGGACTGGCGTGCGTAGTGGTGAGCTCCGACTTGCCCGAGCTCATCGGACTCGCCCATCGGGTGGCGGTGATGCGCGAAGGTCGGATGGTTGGCGAACTCTCGCGAGAGAAGTTGGCGGCCAAGGACTGCGAGGAGCGCATTGTGCGGCTCGCGTCAGGATTGTCGGAAGTGACGCAAGAAGGAGCGGCGGCATGAACGCAACGCACGGTTCTCATTCGGTGCAGAGATTTCTGGAGAAGTGGGGCGTGGTGGTGGCGTTCGTGCTGCTCTTCGCCGCGAGTTTCTGGAAGCAAGGCTTCGACTTTCTGAACGCGGAGAACTTCCGCGCCATGCTCAACTCCAACTCCGCCGTCGGGATTCTCGCCGTGGGCATGACGCTGGTGATTGTCTCGGGTGGCATTGATCTTTCCGTCGGCAGCATCGTGGTTCTCGCCGCCGCGCTGGGAACAACGACGATGAATGCGCTGATCGGCGCCGAGTATTCCGAACTCAACGCGGTCCTGATCGGCGGTGGCGTGACCGTGCTGGGCGGGCTGGCGGCCGGCTGCATCAACGGATCGCTCATCGTCTTCGGACGCATCGCGCCGTTCATCGCCACGCTCGGCGGTTTGGCGGCGTTCCGCTCCATCGCTCTCGCCATTGCTGAGGCCGGCGAGATTCGTTCGCAGAGTTCGTCGTACTTCGCGGTGCTCGGTCGCGGTGGTATTCCGCTGGCGTTCGAGAGCGCAAATGCAGGCGAAACGCCCGTCTATAGCGGCCTTCTCAACTCGGCGGGCAAACCGCTCACGCTCACTTACAGCATCTTGATATTCATCGCGATTGCGATCATGGCGCAGTGGTTACTGTCGGCGAGTCGCTTCGGCCGCCATCTGGTGGCGGTGGGCGCGAACGAAACTGCGGCGCGCTACGCCGGCATCGCTGTGGGCTGGGTGCGTTTGCGCGCCTACGCCATCATGGGGCTGCTCGCGGGCCTCACGGGCCTGATGCAAAGTTCGCGGATGAACTCGGTGTCGACCTCCGGCCTGGGCGTGAGCAACGAACTCGACGCCATTGCGGCGGTGGTCATCGGCGGAACCAGTCTGCGCGGCGGCTTCGGCCGAGTCTGGGGCACGGTCATCGGCGTGCTCATTCTGGGCATGATCACCAACATCCTCACCATTTCTGGAGTCAGTCCGTACTGGCAAGGCGCGGTGAAGGGGGCGGTGATTGTGCTCGCGGTCCTCGTTCAGCGCGGTTCGCGTGACTGACCGCAAGTGGTTACCGTCTTTCCCACTATGAAAATCAAATCCATTGCTTCCATCGTGCTCGTCGCGACTTCTGCCGCGTTGGGCCTCGCGGCTTCCAACCTCACGCCAGTGCACACGGGCGCATCGATCGCTCCGCCGACCGCAGCCGCAACCAAGGTCAAGATCGGCGTTTCGATTCCTGCCGCCGACCACGGTTGGACCGCGGGTGTTGTGTGGTGGGCGAAGGAATGCTCCGCGCTCCACCCTGAGATCGACTGGACCATTGTGACCGCTGAAAGCCCCGAGAAGCAGATCGAGCAGATCGAGGCGCTGATGGCGCAGAAGGTCGACGGACTCGTCATCCTCGCCACCGAAAGCGCGCCGCTCACTCCGATCGCTGAAGAGGCGCACAACCGCGGCATCTTGATCGTCAATGTCGATCGCGGCTTCCTCAAGCCCTGCGCGGACATCTTCATCGAAGGCGACAACAAGGCCTTTGGCCGCAAGAGCGCGACTTTCATGGTGGAGAAGCTCGGCGGCAAGGGCAAGGCCAAGGGCGACATCATCATTCTCGAAGGCATTCCTTGCACGGTCAACACCGACCGCGTGAGCGCTGCGATGGAGGTCTTCAAGTCCGAGCCGGGCATCAAGGTTGTTGGCCAGCAGGCGGCGAACTGGAACCGTCAGAAGGCGCTCGAAGTAACCGAGACGCTGCTCACCAAGAATCCCAAGGTCACCGCGATCTGGGCATCCGACGACGACATGGCCCTCGGCGCCGAGCAGGCGCTCACCGAGAAGGGCATCAGCGGCGTGTGGATTCTCGGCGGCGCGGGCATGAAGGACATCATCAAGCGCGTGATGGAGAAGGACCCGATGTTCCCCGCTGACATCACCTATCCGCCGTCGATGATCGCAACCGGCATGGAGCTTGCGTCGAGCGTGCTCGTCGGTGGAAAGCGTGCGGAGAAGCTGCAGTACATCCCCAAGCACCTCATGATCGATGTCGATCTGGTCACGCCAGAGAACGCGAAGCAGTATTACTTCGCGAAGTCGATCTACTGATCGACTGCTCAAACACCGTGCTCAAAACACACCGTGGCGCCGATTGATCGGCGCCACGGTTCTTTTTTTCGATCGCGCCGCCGTTGGAAGGAGCCGTTGGCGGCGAGCGCTGGTCAGGTGGCAAGGGTCAGGTGGCAAGGCTCACGTGGCAATAGTCACGGACCGACCCAAACTCCATTGACCATGCGGTAGCGCGGTGCGCGTGCGATGGTCAGCCCAGTGTTGGCACGATCCCAAATCACCGTGCCCGCGCTGTTCACCTCAAAGGTGCGCGCGGTGTTGTTGAGGGTGATGAGCGTGGTGCCATCGAGCGTGCGGAACGCGCCGCACTGAATCGGTCCACCGTAGATCTGTCCAGGCGCGCCATAGGTCCACGCCGGCGCGCTCGGCGCATACGCGTTGGTCGCGGCGATGGAGTAGTTGCCCTTTCCGTCGCGCGGCGGAACGATCTCGTACACGCTCGAATAGTCGTTGACGGTTCCATCGCGATCACCGTTGTTGAACATGAGGATGTTGCCCGCGCCCGGCATGCCTTCATCGATCCAAGTCGCGCCATGCACGAAATAGAGAAAGCGATTGGTCGCGGTGGAGCGGCCGTAGTTACCTGGATTTCCCCAGCGATAAAGAATGTCGCCGCCACGTCCACGCGCGCCGCCCGCGTGGGTCGCCGCCTCCGCGGTGGTGGTGGAATGATCGATGACCAACACTTCGCTGAACGCGCGCGAGCTGAAGAGAATCTCGTCGCGCACCGGGTCGTAGTCAATCGAATTGCAGTGGCTCCAGTTGCCGCCCGAAACCAAGCCGAGATTGATGTCGATGAGTTCGGGGTGATCCGCGACCACGCCGTAGTTGGCCAGCGCGGGATTCACATCCTGAATCAGGTGATCCCACATGTTCCAACGCCAGACGATGTTGTAGGTCGTTGTTCCCGTGGGTTGGATTTCAAGAATGGAGTCCGGCCAGAACTCCGTCGTGATCGTCTGTCGGCCGGCCGCCTGCGCCTCGGCGAGCGTGTGCGCTTCCCACACGATGCAGAGGATGTTGCCGTTTGGCATCGGACGCACATCGTGGTGCTGCTGAAACTCGGAGGTCGACACCAGCAGGTCGTTGGTGAGCGTGCCGGTGGGGCTGAAGATCTGGATGCGGCCGCCGCGCGCCGGGCCGCTGAAGGTGCCGGCCGCGTGCACGGTCGGACGAACGAGCGAGCCATCGCTCCGCAGATAGCCCACGCTGGTGCCGCCCGCCGCGCCAGTCCAACTTCGAACGATTGCGCCAGTCGAGTCGATGGCGTTGGTGGCGGTGCCGTTGGTGGCGGTGAGCAGCGTCCACTCGATCGGCGCGGCCGGACACGCGCCCCAAGCGCCGAGAATGCTGGCAAGGTCCTTGGCGTTGGTGGTGCCGTCGCCGGTCACATCGCCAACGGCCGTGCCCCAACTCGAGAGCACAACGGCCAAGTCGCCGGCGTCAACCTGTTGATCGCCGCTGAGATCGGCGGGGCAATCTGCGCGGGCGACCCCGACCCCGACCCCGACAAGGGCAAGGGCAGGGTCGAGGGCAAGGGCGAGAGCAAGCAGCGTTGGGAGGGCGATTCGCATGGCGTTCATTGCATGATGGCTAGGCATGGGGACGAAGCGAAGCAAAATCGCCAGAATCTCGCGGATGCTTTGAATGCAGCCAGGCCGAGCGCAGGATGAGAGCGAACGGAATCCACCAGATCAGGTCGTTGGTCGGGATCGTGGCGCCAAACATCCACGGGATCTCCCCACGCGACGCGGTCCAAAGAAAGCCCACGGGTCCGAAGATCTTTCCGAGGAATCCGACCAGCACGATCGGCCAATGGCGGACCGGGTCGCGTGACGCGCAGAGGTAGCCGATGCCGAACACACCGATCACCATTCCGAGGCACTGCCAGATGCCGCGGCCAGGGCCCGTCAGCGCCTCCATTCCTACCACGCGAAACAGTCCGTCAGGCGCGAGCACGACCCACGCGCCCCACAGGAGGTTGTAGATGCCGGCGGCGATGAGCCAGGAACGCATCCATGGCCGAATAGAGGGCTGCACGCGATTTGGCTCCGAGAGAAAATCTTGCATGGGTGAAGGTTCGACCAACTGCGCGTGAGAGATGCTGATTTCGGCAGCGAAAAAATATGCGCCCCTCGACCACACGGCCCTCGACCACACGGCCTTGGACCACGCGCCCTTCAAGCACAGACCGCCGAGCGTTCAGCGCAACGAACAACACGCCGTCGACGGTAGCGCGCGCGGGCAGTCAAACGGTCGGTTCGGTTTAGGCCTTCGCGGTCGCGGCAAGATGCTGCGTCAGCGCGTCGCGCGCGGGAGTCTGCCAGGCATCGATCCCCGCATCGGCGATCACTGCGATCATGCAGCGCACGCTGTCAGCTGAAACTCCAGGCAATCCCTGCGCGAGCACCGCGGCGAAATGAGTCTGCGTCGGCGGCTTGTCGACAGCGGACGAATCGGCAACAGCAAGATCCTTGTGCTCGACATTCAGTGCGCTGTAGAGCGCCGTCACTTCGCTACTGCGCGCCGTCATGTAGGCGATTGCAAAGAACGGCGACGCCTTTTGCGGATCGCGGGCAAGCGCGCGGCTGGTGCCGAAGATGTCAGAGAGCCGCCACTGCGACTTCACCGTTTGCGCGCGCGCCTTGATGATGTTGGCCACGATTTGGGCGAAGGCATCGCACTCGGCCGGCGTGCTCTTCAGTTGCTTGACGCACTGCAAGGTCAATTCGTCGCGAAACGCAGCGGGAAGGGTAGGCCAGACGACTTCAAGCATGACGAAGAGACTCCAGGAACGGTGTGACGAGATGGCCTTGCGATCCGACGCAACCAATGCTGCGAAGAGTAACGCAGCCGCGATGCGATGAGCGGGGGAGATGTCGGAATTTGGCAGGGCGATTTCAGCGGGCAATCACCGATGTCCCGCCCTTCGAGCGGCGGTAGGTTACTTCGCCTTCAGAAAGGCCTTCGCCATTTCCTCGCCCAGCAGCAGCGTCCCTTTCGTTGCGAAATGCACGCGTTGGTGGGGCAGATGCGAGGTCTGAACTACAACGATCGCTTTGTCGGACTCGGCCATGGTGTGAATGGCACTGTTGATGGCCTCCAAGTTTTTGCCGAGGGCGCGCGGGTGCTGCTCGGAGATAAACCATGCAAGCGCGGGCTGATGGAAGTCCAGTCGGACCTGGGCAATGAGCTTCTGCATCGAGGCGGCGTAACTCCGAAGGTAAGGGTCGAAGTACGAATCGTTCTCCCCGACGTGCCAGAAGACCCCTTCAAGCGTGCAGTCGTAGCCCTGCGCCTTGAGATTATCCATGGCATCGCGGATGAAGGCGGTGAACTTGGGATAGAGATTGCGGCGGGTTTCCGGTGAACCTGTCGGCGACCAGTCCGGGCTTTGCGCGCCGCTGTGGGTGAACTTCACGATGGCGATTCCATCGTTGGCGTCGATGGATCTGCGCAGAGTCGCACCGAAGCTGAGTTCGGGGCCGAAGGTGGCGAGATTGTCGACGATCCCGAGCGGCTCCCATTGGCGCGAAGTCTGAACTCCGCCGCCGAGGCAATAGCGGTAGATCACATCGTTCTGGTCGTTCACGAGCGACTCGAATCCGGGCATCTGCGGGATCTGCGCGGCGAAGGAATCCTCACCCTCCATGTTGCGCTGCCCCGCGAGCACGAACAGCCGAACGCGCGCTTTCTTGGCAAACGGCAGGCCATTCTTGTAGCTGCGATCCTTCACTGCGAGCGGCTTTGCGATGGCGTCGAGGTAGGCGGCGGCGAAAGCTTCGCCCATCTGAAGTTGGCCTTGGGTGGCGAAGTGGTAGTGCGGCTGTCCGCTGTCCATGACCTCGAAGGCGAGATGGGAAGTGGGCACCCAGTGCAGCAGCGGATCCGCCTTGATGACTTGATCCTGCTGCTGGCGAAGGATGGCGAGGTTGCTGCGATTATCCATGCCCCAAATGCCCTTCTCGCTGACTTCGCCAATGAACCACGGCAAACTCGGCGCGTGAAGGTCGGTCCGCAGTTGGGCGATCAGTTGCGTGAGCCGCTCGGCGTAATGCGCGTTGAGCTTGCGGTCGAGCATGTCGTTCTCGCCCTGATGCCAGATGACGGCTTCGAGTTGGTAGCGCACTCCGCGTCGGTCGAGTTCCTGCAGCGAATCCTGAATGAGTTTGAGTGTCCTCGGGTAGAGCTTCTGTCCTTGCTCGGGCGCGATCGGATTCCAATCGAAGGCCAAGTTGGTGCCGCCGATGGCCGACTTGATGATGGCGATCGGCGCATCGTCGTACTTCTTCACCATGCGCGCGAAAGTGATCTCCGGACCGAACGAATCGCTCGGAGCAAGCGGTCCCCAGGAAGCGGGCGCGTTGCCATGCGTGGCGGCAAGCGTGGTGGCAAGAGTGGCGAAGAGGACATCTTCTTGCACTGCGCCCGCGCCTTGAAACATAGGGAATTGGTCGATGCGTTTCGCGTGCGCATCGGCGCCAACCATGTTCGACTGTCCCGCGAAGATGAAGACTTTGACGGGCGCGGTCGTGATCGCGGTCGCGGTCGTGTTGAGGACGAGAGCGGTCAGGGCGAAAGCAATGAGGAGTTGGAGGGATCTCATAGTGGTACGCAAGGTGGTGCGCGATGGTGGTTCGATGGGAGCAGAAATGGCGTGCTTCGGTTCGCGCGTGCCACTGCGCTTGCGGAAAGGTCAACCGTCACACGCTGATCATCGGCGCCATGGCTGAAAAAACTCGCGCCACGCGAGCGCCTCAGGACTGTTGGAGTAGCCACGCTTCAAAGCGGCGCAGTGCCTCTGGCGTTGTTGTCCGTCCGAAACCGATTCGGACATGGGTCGGCTCGTCGTACACCGATCCGGGCAGAAGCAACACGCCAGCGTCGGCGACGAGCTTCGCGCAGAATCCGTCGGTTTCTTCGACGCCAGCGATGCGCATGAAGCCGATCGTGCTCGCATTTGGGCGCACCCAAGAAAGGCGATCGGCGTGGCGGGCCATGAGCGCATCGATCAACGCGAGGTTTGCGAGAACGATGGCGCGGCTGCGGTCGGCGAAGACGCTGCGGTGGCGAAGTGCGACGGCGCTGAGGAACTCGCTCGGCGCGCTTGAGCAGATGGTCGTGTAGTGCTTGAAGTCGATGATCTTGGTGAGCGCGGCTCGGTCATGTGATGCCAGCCAACCGAGGCGAAGTCCGGGCAAACCGTAGGTCTTTGACATGGAGCCGAGCGAAATCGCGTGCTCGTACAAATCGACGGCGGCGGGCAGCAGCGCCGTCGGATCGTGCTCGAGTTCACGATAGACCTCGTCGCAAAACAGCCATGCCTTGCGCTCGGCGCAGAGTTCGATCACGCGATCGAGAACCGTGCGCGGCATGAGCGCGCCGGTCGGATTGTGCGGCGTATTGATGTAGACCATGCGTGTGTTGGGGCGCATCACCCGTTCAAGCGCCGCAAGATCGTGCGCCCAACCCGCGTCGGCCGATCGACGCCACTCGCTCACATCGGCGCCGGTCGAGCGCGCCAATTGCAACGCCGATTCGTAGCACGGCGTCTCCACCACAACATGGTCGCCGGGCTTCAACAGCGCGTGATAGGCGGCAAAAATCGCTTCCTCGGCCGCAGAAACAACCACGATGTCCTGCGCGGCCGTCGTCGTATAGATCGCCGATGCCGCAGCGCGCAACTCGGGCGCGCCGGCCGACTGCGTGTAGCCCAGTGCAAGTGAACCGAGTCGATCGGTAGCGTCGGGTTCAAGCGCGAGGACGCTCGCCACCGAAACCGTTTCAGCGTCGCTCGACGAAAGCAAGTGGGGGGCCGTGAACTCGTGCACAGCGAAATACTGCTCGATACGAAACGGAGCGATCTTCAAGCAGCAACCCTCGCGAGACATGCATGCGGTTTCACAGCGTTGCGGGCGCGCGCCCTTCAAATCATGGTGAAACAGAGTGCGAGCGCGAGGGTAACGCGAATCGATGGCATGCGTCGCGGGCATGCGCGGCATTCGTCGGCGGACATCTTGTTTTGCCGGCAGCGAGGGCGTACCGTGCAGATTCGATGACGGTCCTCAACGAAACATTTTCCGACGCTAGATTCCTTGACGCCATCTTTTTTGATTTGGACGGCTGCCTCGTCGACTCGACGCGCGCGATCACGAACACGTTTCACCACACGCTGTTGACCTCGGGCATCGCGCCGCGTTCTGCTGAGGTCACGCGGTCGTTCATCGGGCCGCCGTTGCGCGCGACCTTCGACCGTGTTGTTGTCGAAGAAGGTCTCGACCCTGCATTTGCGTCGGTCTTAGTTGCGACCTATCGCGCCCGCTACGGCGCGATGTCGGCCTCCGAAACGACGATATTTCCTGGTGTTCTTGAAGCGCTGGCGAAGTTGCGCGAGTACGCGCCGTTGGCCATCGTGACTTCGAAGTTCGGACCGGTTGCCGAGAAGCTCGTCGATGAAATCGGCCTGCGCGCGCATATCGCCGTCGTCTACGCGCCGCGCGACGAGCACACCATCGAGCCCAAGGAAGTCACGCTGCGCCGCGCGCTGGCCGCCACCGGCGCGCGCCCACACGCGACGGTGATGATCGGCGACCGCGAGCACGATGTGCTTGCAGGCCACGCGTGCGCCACCGCGACGATCGGCGTGCTCTGGGGCGCCGGCGACCGCGCGGAACTCGAGGCCGCGCGCGCGCACGCGATCGTGACCGAGGTCGATCAACTGCACGGCGCCGTGCGCGAAATCGCGATGCGGCGTGCAGTTGATCGACCGAGCGACCTCAGCCAGTTCAACCCGGGCTTGCCAACCTGAATCCCGTATCGGCTTCTTCGCGTCCGGGCGTGGCCTGAGAGAATGTTGTGCTTTGAATCGACGGCGGGCCGGCAAAGAAGAAACCGCCACGGAGGCCACGCAAGGGCGAGGCCCGACCATCAAGGTCGTTCCAGTTGTAAGCGTTGCCACTCTGATCAAAGGTGCCG
>QWPT01000054.1 GCA_003671075.1 Planctomycetota bacterium | reverse complement strand
AACACTTTGCCGGAAGGCCGAAGCCCATCTTTCGCCGCTCCATCCATGCCTGGGGCAGATACTCCATCGCGAGTTCCTTCAAGATCTGCTTGGTACCTGAAGGCGGTTGCCAGAGCAGCGCGTCGGGGAGCGTGGCGGCGAAGCGTCCGAGGTCGCGGTCGAGCAGCGGGCAGCGGACTTCGAGGGAGCACTGCATGCTCATGCGGTCAACCTTCGCCAACACTGCGCCAGGCATGTAGGTCCACGCGTCGAGCGCTCGCATGCGCTGGAGCGGCGTGCGCTTGGTGTCGCAAAGCAGGGCGTGCCAATCGCGTAAACCATCGGCGGCGCGCGGTGGAATCGGTGTTCCGAGTAGTTGCGCCACGCGATCGGGCTGGAACATCAGCCAGCGCGGCGAGAGGTAGCGGTCGGCCACCGTCGTTGCGCGTTGCCCACGCAGACGCAGCTTCATGCGTGCGAGGAATCCGCGCGCGTCCGCCGTCGATTCGTTCAGCGTGTCGCGATAGCGGCCGTATCCGCCGAAGAGTTCGTCGCCGCCGTCGCCCGAAAGCGCAACGGTCACGAACTGGCGCGTGAAGCGCGAAAGCAGCAGCGTGGGCAGGCAAGACGAATCGCCGTTGGGCTCGTCGAGCCGCGCGGCGATGTCGGGCAACATCGACATCGCGTCGGGCGAGAGCACCTCGTCGCGATGGGTGGTTCCGAGCATGCGCGCCGTTTCGCGGGCAAATAGGTGTTCGGTTGCATCGGGGTCGTCGAAGCCGATCGAGAAGGTCTCGACTTTGCGGCCGAAATCCTTCGCCATCACCGCGACCACCAGCGAACTATCCACGCCGCCCGAGAGAAACGCGCCGAGCGGAACATCGCTTTCAAGCCGCTTTTCCACGGCTTTTCGCACGAGTCGTCGTAGTTCGTCCTTCGCCTGCGTCGGCGTCAGGCGCGTTTCGGTCGCGCGCCGCGGCTGAAAGTCGAAGCACCTGCGCCGCTCCCACTGCGCGTTGTCAAAGTCAATCGACACCGCTTCGCCGGGATCGAGCTTGACCACGCCTTCGTAGATGGCGAGCTCGGTGGGCGCATATTGCACGAGCAGGTAAGCGGCGATCGCGTCGCGCGAGATCTTGCGCTCGAAGAAGGGAAGACGCTCGATCGCGCGCAGTTCGCTGGCGAAGGCGAAAAAACCGTCGCCCTCAGCGATGTAAAGCGGCTTCTTGCCGAACGGATCGCGGGCGAGCACGAGCTTGCGTTCACGCGCGTTCCAGGCCGCGAAGGCGAACATGCCGTCGAGCCGCTCGACCTGCGCGAGGTCGATGTCCTCGAGCATGTGGCAGAGAACCTCGGTGTCGCTGTTGGAACGAAAGCGGTGGCCCTTGGCTTCGAGCTCGGCGCGCAGCTCGTGGTGGTTGTAGATTTCGCCGTTGAAGACGACCTGCACGGTGGCGTCTTCATTGCACATCGGTTGGCGTCCCTCGGGGCGCAGGTCGATGATCGAAAGTCGTCGGTGTGCGAGGGCAACGCGGCCATCATCGGAAACCCAGGTCGCGCCGTCATCGGGTCCGCGATGCGTCATCGTGTCGCGCATGGCCGTCGCCAGACGCAGCATTTCCTCGCGGCCGATGCCGCGTCCAGTGTCGATGATGCCAGCGATTCCACACATGCGTTTTTCGCGTCGAAGCGTCGAGGATAGCAAGATCTTCATGATGCGCCCAACGGGCATTCATGAAGGGAATGGCGTATTCTCCGCGCATGTCCGCGACCATGGGAACCAGCGCACCGCAGCAGGAAATCGCAGTGAAGGGCATCGACGAGTCGTTGCGCTTCGGCTTTGGCCGCAACTGGTCGGACTTCATCGCCCAGCACTTCGCCGAAGAGCGCGTTGAGTCCAGTCGCGAGCATTTGCTGAAGGTGCTGCGCGTCGAATCGCTCGCGGGACTTTCGTTCCTCGATATCGGTTGCGGAAGCGGGCTGCACTCCTTGGCGGCGCTGCGCGCAGGTGCGGCGCAGGTTGTCGGATTCGACTACGACGGCGATTCCGTCGCCACCAGCGAGAAGGTGCGCGACATGACGGTGGGCGCCAGTGCGCCATGGACGGTCGAGCAGGGCTCCGTTCTCGACGACGCGCGCATGCGCCAACTCGCCAAGGCCGACATCGTGTATTCGTGGGGCGTGCTGCACCACACCGGCGAACTGTGGAAGGCGATGGACAACGCCATTATTCCCCGAAAGCCCGACGGCGTCGTGTATCTCGCGCTCTATTCCAGCGATCAATATGTTGATCCGCCCACGGACCACTGGGTTCGCATCAAGCGCGCCTACAACCAAGCGGGCCCGATCGGCAAGAAGTTCATGCAGTGGCGTCACGCGCTCAAGTTGTTCAGAATCGGCTGGAAAGACGGCGAAATGCCGTGGACGATCGTGCGCAACTACGGGCTGCGCGGGATGGATTTCTGGATCGACATCAAGGACTGGCTGGGCGGATGGCCGATTGAATTCGCGTCTTACGCGCAGGTTGAGCGTTGGGGCGAGCGCCACGGGCTGCAGGTTGTGCATGCGATTCTCGGCGAAGGTTGCACCGAGTACATCCTTGCCGATCCGCGCCAAAATCAGCATTGGGGCGCGCAAGAGCGTCGGCGTGCCGCAGCCTGCAAGCCGTTGACGGGGCCGTTCAACAAGCTCGACGGATGGATGTGGAGCGCGTCGTTGCCAGAGTTGGCCGGTCGCTGCGATAAGACCCTCGTCCCCCGCGGCTCGACGCTCATGCTCTACGACCAGGGCCGCGCCTTCGGCCTTTCGCACTTCATGCATGCGCACATCGCTCGCTATGGCGGCGGTCGTTTCTCGCATTGGGATACGCAGGTTCTCTTCTCCACGCCCGATGGAAGCGATCCCAACGCCGATCCATCGCGCTGGTCTTATTGCGCGGAATACTGACGCGATGCGCGCGCTGCTCGAAATTCTTCGATCCATCTTCGGCCGCAACCGCGAGCTGGTCTTCGAACTCGCTCGCCGCGAAGTGTTGGAGCGTTATGCAGGAGCGGCGCTCGGTTCAATCTGGGCGGTGCTCACGCCACTGCTCACGATGGGAATCTATGTAGGACTCTTCGCCTTCGTTTTTCCCGTGCGTTACGGCGATTCCTCGTCGCCGTGGATGGGCGCTGCTCTCATCCTCTCCGGACTCGTGCCGTGGATCACGCTCGCGGATTGCTCGACGCGCGCAACGGGACTTCTGGTTGGTCATCGCGCGCTGGTGCGACAAGTAGTGTTTCCCATCGAGGCGCTTCCGGCCAAAACGGTCGCAGCGTGCCTGGTTTCGCAGTTGGTCGGCACCGTGGTTGGACTCGGCATTGCGTTGGTGGCGGTCGGTCCATCGCCGATGCAGTTGCTGCTTCCCGCCCTCTGGATCACGCAGTTAGCACTCATGCTTGGCATCACACTGCTGCTGGCGTCGCTCGGGGTGTGGCTGCGCGACCTACGCGAAATCGTGGGCTTTCTCGCAAACATCGGACTCTATGTCGCACCGATCATCCTGCTTCCCTCGCTGATTTCAGGATTGCCGCGACCAGCGCGTTGGGTGATCACCGCGAATCCAGTCAGTCACATGGTCTGGTGTTTCCACGATGCGACCGTGCTGCACGAATTCGCGCACCCATGGTCATGGCTGGTGTTCCCCGTCGTGGCGTTGGCAGCACTGATGGCAGGGGCGGTGCTCTTCAACCGTCTCAAGCCAGCGATGGGAGAGGCGCTATGAGCACGCCCCGTCCCGCGCTGCGCATCGCCGGTGTCTCGAAGCACTTCGAGATTTATGCATCGCCCGCGCAAATGCTGCTCGAGTTAATCGGATTCGGCACGCGCCATGAGCGGTTCTCCGCGCTGACCGATGTTTCGTTTGAGATCGGCCGCAGCGAGGTCGTCGGCATCGTCGGTCGCAACGGCGCAGGAAAGTCCACGCTGCTCAAGCTCGTTGCCGGCACGCTCGCCGCCGACGCGGGCACCATCGAAATCGACGGCAGGATCTCGGCGATTCTCGAACTCGGCACCGGATTTCACCCCGATTACAGCGGTCGCGAGAACATCGTGATGGGCGGGCTCTGCCTGGGCATGACCCGTCGCGAAATCGTCGCCAAGCAGGAGGAGGTCGTCGCGTTCAGCGAACTCGGCGATTTCATCGATCGACCGTTTCGTACTTATTCGAGCGGCATGCAGGCACGTCTTTGTTTCGCAACCGCGCTCGCCTGCGAGCCGACGATTCTCATCGTCGACGAGGCGCTTTCCGTGGGCGATGTCCGCTTCCAGCGCAAGTGCTTCGCGCATTTTGAAACGCTGCGCGCGCGCGGCACAACGATTCTGCTTGTGTCGCACGACATGAACGCCGTTGCGCAGATCTGTGATCGCGCGGTCTGGCTCGAACGCGGGCGCGTTGTCGGTGCGGGACCCGCGAAGGAAGTCGCCGAAAACTACATGCGCGCGATGCTTTCGAACGCGACGACGGCGGCAGTTGTCGCGCCGACTACCGCGCCAACTTCCGCGCCGAATGCAAGTTCAGTCACGACCAGCGCGACACCGAGCGCCGCCACCGCGCTCGGCGGCGACATCGCTCCCGAGATCCGCTACGGCTCTGGCGCCGCGGTGATCGAGCATGTTGAAGTCGTCGATGCCGCTGGAAACCCTGTGAATCTGCTGCGTCCGCGCACTGCTTACACACTGCGCGCCCATGTGCGTGCCGTCCAAGCGCTCGACGATCTCCATGTCGGCTTTGCAATTCGCACCGTGCGCGGCGTCGAGCTCTTCTCGATTAACCCGCGCCCGCAGCGCGTCGCACCGGTTCCGCTCGCGCCTGGCGAAAGCGTGACCGCCGAGGTCGCGTTCACCAATCATCTCGCGCCCGGCGACTACTTTCTGACCGTCGGCGCTTGGGGTCTCGGCGAAGGCGCGCACCATGATCGCCGCGTCGATGTTCTTCAACTGCATGTCGCTGGCGATGTCGGCGCGCTCGCGCAGTCGCTCGTCGATCTCGAAGCGAAGTACCGTTTCGTTTCGCATGGTGCGGTGCAATGAGCGGCGTTGTGTTCCACATCGGCCTTCCGAAAACGGGCACAACTACGCTGCAAAAAGCGGTGTTTCCGCGTCTCGCTGGTGTGGCGTACGCGGGGAAAAACTTTCCTGCGCACGGATTCGCGACTCAGGATCTCGGCGCTGCGATAACGGCAACCGTGTCCGCCGACACGATCTTCGGCGACCCCGCACCGCATCTCGCGCGCGAAATCGGTGCGCTTCGCGAACAGGTTGGCGCGTCGACGCTGCTGGTTTCGACCGAAGCGCTCGCGCATCCGTGCGCGCGCGACATCGGAGTGGTTGCACGAAGACTCGCCGATGCCGTTCCTGACGCGAGAATCCTCATCACGCTGCGCGCGCAGGACAGCCTTGCGCTCAGCTGGTTCCGCTCGCACGGCCGTTTCGCCCAGTATCTGTTCCTTCACAAGAGCGAGTCTGAACGCCTGCCCGCATTGCTCGACCAACGCGCATGGTGGAACTTCGTCCAACGCGAGCCGCGCGCGGGGCTGCTCGCCATGCTCGACTTCAATGCTGTTTGCGCGGCATACGAGCAGCAGTTCGGAGGCCGCGTAACCGTGCTGCCGCTCGAGCTCCTTGCCAATGATCGCATGGCCTACTGCGCACGACTTGGATCGGTGCTCGAGGTTCCGGCCGCTGAGTGCTCGAGGTTGCTCGTCGATGCTCACGAGAATCGCGGGCTCAGCGCGCGCGAGGTTGGCGCCGCGAAACTGCTCGCGCGCATCGGCGTGCGCATGGACATCCTCGAGCATCGCGAACGCAGCGCGGTCCGTCGATTCCTCGCCGCAGGCCCGCGCGCCGATCCCACGCTCGACCAACGCATCGCATCAAGCCTAACAGCGCGTTTCGCCGAGGGAAACGCGCAACTCGGCGCGCGCCACGGCTTCGACGCGCCTGGACTCTGGCCGGGATGCGCAGCGACTTCTCGCTCCGCGCCGTGATCGCGACCCGACTCGGCCTCGCCACCGCGCGCTTCAGTCCATTCGATCAACTTGCTACTCTCCGAGTGTGAACGCCGAGACTTCCGCCATCGACGCATCGCCCGCACTCCCGCGCAATCCGCACTTCGACGACCAGCGCGTCGTGTGGAGCGATGAGTATTCGGGCGCGTACCTCCCCGTTGCCTACGACCAACAGTTCGACGACCAGTGGCGACTGTTCCTCGAGCGCAAGACGGGCTTCTGCGATCACACCGGCGTTGAGACGAGCGATGAGTACATCGACGATCGCATCGCCGAGCTCACCGGCGTGCGCGATGTGCTGCATCGGCGCAAGTGGCGCGCGCTTGCGCCGTTGATGTCGCGCCTCTCTGGTCGCGCTGCGCGGCAGGAACGCCGCGGAATCGGTGGACGCCTCTGGCTCGAGCCGAAGTTCGATATCAACTATTTTCAGGGCAAGCGTTGTCTCGACGCGGGCTGCGGCGCAGGCCGTTGGACCAAGACCATGAAATCTCTCGGCGCGCGGGTGAAGTCCATCGACGTGTCGCGCCACGGGCTCGAGTCCACCAAGCGCTTCAACGAAGATGTCGAGAAGTGCAGCATCTTCGGCATTCCCGCGCGCACCGATCTCGCACAGTCGTTCGACTTCACGCTCTGTTGGGGCGTTGCGATGTGCACGCACGATCCGCGCGCAGCCTTCGACGCCGTCGCGTCCACCGTCAAGCCTGGTGGATCGCTCTATCTGATGGTGTACGCGCCCACCTACCACACATCTCCGCAGGTTCTCGAATGGCGCGCGCGATATCACCGTGAATGCCGCACTTTCGAGGAGCGCCTCGCGTTTGCGTACTCGGTCGCCGATCGACCCGAGAACGCGATCAACCTGCTCGACATGCTCAACACCTTCTACAACTGGACGATTCCCGAGTCGGTGTGCGAGCAGTGGTTCCGCGCCAACGGATTTCGCGACATCACGCTGCTCAACCGCAATGAGCCCCATGCGTGCGGGCTGCACATGCTCGGCGTGAAGTGCTGAATCATCGATAGAGCGCAGCGGTTTGCGTCACCATTCGGTCGAGTCCGAAGCGGCGGTGGGCGAATTCGGCGGCGGCGCAACTCATCGACGCACGCAGCGTTGGTTCACTGATCAGTCGAGCAAGCGATTGCGCCATTCGCTGCGCATCGCCCACATCATGCAGAAATCCCGTTTCTCCATCGATCACAGCGTCGACCGCGCCACCGGCACGCGTGGCAACGACGGGGCATCCGAGCGCCTGTGACTCGATCAGGACATTGGGATTTCCCTCAAGCCGCGAACAGAGCATCGACGCGTCTGCGCACGCAAGCAGCGCCGGAACATCGTGTCGCGCGCCGAGCATCGTCACGGTCGAGCCCAATCGCGCTGCCGCCTGCGCGACCTCCGCAAACATCGGTCCATCGCCAGCAATGGCAAAGCGCGCTTCGGGAATCCGCTCGCGCAACAAGCGCGCAATTTCGATAAACACGAGCGGCTGCTTCTCCTCGCTCAAACGAAAGACGCCGATCACAAGCGGCCGACCATTTGGCGCCAGCGAAGCGCGCAATGCGTCGAGCTCGGGCCGCGTCGGCGCAACGAACGACGAAGCGTCGAATCCATTGTGGACTACCGCAATGGAGCGCGCAGAAATTCCGAGCCACTGCGCGTAGTCCTCCGCGCCTGCGCTGGAGTTCGCAACCAGTTGCACGCGCGGATCCGCGGCAAGATGCGCGTACCACGCCCGCATCCACGGCGCGTAGAACCGCGGAGTGCGCTCGGGATTCAGTGAACGAAGCGAAAGAACCACGCGCGGAACACCCGCTGCGATCGCTGCGATTCCAGCGGCGATGTTTGCGTGATCGAGCCATGCGTGAACGATGTCAGGCTCAAGCGCGATGAACTCGCCCGCCAACTCGCCTGCGTACTGCGCATTGGATGCAGGAATCGCGGCAAGTCGCGTGCGCAACTGGCGATTGCTGGTGATCTGCGCAATGACAGCCGCGTTACCCTGCGCGCCTGCGTGACGCACCTCCACACCGGCCGCCTCAAGCTTCGGTCGATTCTGTCCAAGCGCACCAGACGCCTCGTGCAGCGTGAGCACGGTCTGATGCGCGAGTCGAAGTTCATGCGCGCGCGCGGCGAACAGCGAAAGTTGTCGTTCCGCTCCACCACCGGCAAGGCTTCCAATGACCTGCACTACCCGCGGAGGCTGCGAGGCTGGATTCATGCGCAGCGGAGCCGCAATGACGCGCGCGATCTCACTCGCGTCTGGCTCGGGTGTAAGGGCAAGAATAGAGTTTCGCAGCGCAAGCAATCGGCCCATGCCCACGACCGGCGCCGCGCGTCGCGCCACGCCGCGCGCAAGTCGCCGCGAGAATCGCATCATGCGCACATGCAGCGCGGGACGCGGCCAGATAGCGTTTGCATACGCGCCCATCAGCGTCGATTTCCGACGCTCGCGTAAAGCGCGTGCACTTGATCGATGGTGGCGTTGAGTCCAAAGCCATCGCGCGAAAATGTGCGCGCCGCCGCTGAAAAACGCAACCGCATCGATGGATCGGCGAGCAGCGTCACGAGGTCGTGCGCCAAGCCAGTGACATCACCGACCGGCCGCAGAAAGCCCGATCGCGATGGATCAATTGTTTCGCGCGTTCCACCAGCGTCGGTCGCCACCACCGGGCAACCTAGCGCCTGCGCCTCAATGCACGCGTTGGGCAGTCCCTCGACGCGCGAGCAGGTCAGCATTGCATCGGCAGCGGCGAGCAGTGTCGCGACATCGCTTCTTCGTCCGAGCAGCCGCAGCGAATCGCCGAGATCCTCGCTCGCGCGTGCGATTTCCTCGAGCATGGGGCCGTCGCCAGCAATGGCGAACACCGCGTCGGGCACGCGCGCGAGCACCTTGCGCGCAACCTGCACGAAGTGGTGGGGCTTCTTCTCATCGCAAACACGAAACACGCCGATCACAAGCGGCCGATTGGTTGCACCGATCTCAGCGCGGACAGCCGCAATGGTCGCATCGTCTGGCCGAGGAAATTGCAGCGGATCGAAGCCATTGGCGATGACGCCGATGCGCGAGGGATCGATTCCCATCCAACGCGCGTAGTCATCAGCACCGACGCGACTATTGGCGACGATTGAAACCCGAGGATGTGCGGCAAGCGCCTGATACCAAGGCAGCATCCAGTCCTGATACCACGCAGGAAAATGCGGTGGTGACATCGAGCGCAGCCCGAGCACCACCTGCGGCACGCCTGCCGCAAGCGCGCCAACGCCGCCAAAAATGTTGGTGTGATCGAGCCAGGCATGCACGATGTCGGGCCGAATCGCAAGTAACTCGCCGACAATCTCCACTGGCTCAAATCCCAGCACCGGCGGGATCGCAAGCAATCGTTCACGCAGCGCTTGGTCGGACTTGATGCGCGCGACCACTGCGTGATCAATGTCTTTGTCGAGCCATCGCAGTGGAACCATCGCATCTTCGAGCAAGGGGCGGAAGTGGCCCTTCGCGCCTTCGGGCGGATGAATCGTGAGCACCTCGTGTGCATAGGCGCCGGTTCGCTGCGATGCGGCGACGAAGGTCGCCAGTTGCCGTTCGGCGCCACCAGCCACAAGGCTGCCGATGATGTGCACCACCTTCGGTCGCGCGGATTCAACATGATTCCGTGCACTCTCCGCCGCAGTCGCGTCGAGCAATGCCAACGCCTCAGTCGCGGGCCGCTCGATACGGCTCGGGTACATGCGTCGGTTGTAGGCGGCTTCGACCCTGGCGCCGCAGATGCGCACCGCTCGTCGTCCAGCTCCGCGCGCCAGATGCACCAACCTTGACGTGTTCATCACCATCGCCGCGCCGTATGCATGCACCTGTTCACTGCTCATCGCGTCGATCCGATCGCGTGGTCTCGCCGCGGCGGATAGCAGGCGAGCGATTCCTCGACCATGCGGCCGAGTCCGAAGCGTTCGTCGACAAACTTCGGCGCGCGCGCTGAGAGCCGCAGTCGCAAGCTGTCGTCACGCAGAATCTCCACCGCATGCGCGGCAAGCGCGCGGGTGTCGCCCACATCGCAAAGAAATCCGCTGCCGTTGTGCTCGACCGCGTCAATGGTTCCGCCGCCGCGCGTTGCCACCACCGGACAACCGAGCGCCTGCGCCTCGACCACCGCGTTCGGCGAGCCTTCTTTGCGCGATGCGTGCAGCAGCAAATCTGCAATCGAAGCCAGCGCTGCGACATCCTCGCGTCGACCAAGCAGCACGAACCGATCCTTTGCGATCGCCGCCGCGCGCGCCGCGAGTTCCTCGCGCATCGGCCCATCGCCAGCCACGATCACAACGGCGTCAGGAACCGCAGCGAGAATCTCCTCGGCGGCGGCAGCAAAGTCCAACGGTTGCTTCTCCTCGGCGATGCGGAAGATCCCGAGCACAACGCGCTTGTTGTCGAGTCCGAGCGAAGTACGCAGACGAGCAAGCTCGGTCTCGGCAGGCCGCCGCGTTTCCGCTGGATCGAATCCGTTGAGCACAACTTGCACGCGCGCTCGGGGAATACCGATCCAATCGGCGTAGTCGGCCGCACCAACGCGCGAATTTCCAATGAACGAAACCCTCGGCGATTGAGCCAGTCGCCGATACCACGGAAGAAAGTAGGGCGCGTCGATCTTGGGAAAGTTCGACGGGTTCACATTACGCGTCGAGAGCACAACATGAGGAACACCTGCGGCAAGCGCCGCGATACCGCCCCAGATATTGGCGTGATCGAGCCACGCATGCACAATGTCGGGCTGCATCCGAACGAATTCCGCCGCCAAATCGACGCACCAGCCGCGATATCGCGGATCGATCGCAAGCAGAAGCCGGCGCAGTTCGCCGTCACGCTCGAGGTTGCGCGCGACAGTGCGATCAAGCACTTCTCCAGCAACATCGACGGCCACGCCGCCTTGTTCCGCCAGTGGCAGGTAGTGGCGAGCCGCGCCCTCGAGCGGATTGATCACCAGAATGCGAGGCTCGACGGTTGCGCCGCGCATCGATTCGCGCGCGAGGTATACGAGTTGCCGTTCGGCGCCACCCGCGGAAAGACTGCCGATGAGATGCACCACCCGCGCCCTCGAGCGCGTTGGAGCGATATACGGTTGCCTGGCCAAGAGTCGCTCCGCAAGCGCTTGGTCTCCAGCTGCAGTTCCCGCCTCAGGTGATTCCACGCGACGCATCGCCGCAAACCGCTTGCGCAGCCGTGAAAAAAGACCAGTTTGACTGGCCTGCTCCATGCACGCGCGATCGAGTTCTGTCGTGTAGCAACCCATGATCCGTCTTCCATCGACCCAGAAACGCCCCGCGAATTGCATTCGACTTACGGTGGTAGGATTCGTCTGATGCTAGCGGAAATCAATGCACGCAAAGTCCTTGAGCAGGTCCTCCAGACCTTCGAATCGATCGGCTATCCGCGCGATGTTGTGCAGCAGTGGTCAATCCCCGCGCCCGATGCCGAGGATCTTTCCGCCGACCTCGCCGTCGCACTCCAGCATGCGATTGCGCGGGAGCCCCGCGCGCGCGTGCTCGAAATCGGAACCTTTGTCGGCACCAGCGCACTGTTCATGTTGCTCGCGCATCCCGACATCGAGGTCCACACCGTCGATCCGAATTTTCCACTCGAGATCGAGTTTGATGCGATGCATTGCAACTTTCGCGCCGCCGATCTCGCGGTGCGTACTCAGGACATCGCTGCGCGCGCCGCGGAAAAGCTAGGTATTCGCGCGCGCCTCCATCTTCACGCCGGTGGATTTGCCACTGCTGCAACTTTCGCGGGTGCCGATGCACCTGTTGGCGCCATCGGATCCGATGTGATCGCGCGCCACGGGCCATTCGATGCAGTGTTTGTCGATGGCCTGCATTTCGAAGATGCAGTGCTCGCCGATCTTCGCCTTGCCGCAACGGCGGTGCGCGACGGCGCGCCCATCCTCATGCATGACGCGATTGGTTACTGGGGGTCGTGCGTCCGCCGAGCGGTTGGTCGCTTCCTCGAGGAAAGCCCACATTTCAGCTTCTCGCACGCTCCTTACGGCGATCTCTATCGCAGCATTGCGCGATTGACCACGCGTCCAACCATCTGCACCGATTCGCCTGTTGCCCGCGCTGAGCGCAATTTCGGCGCGCACTTTCCCCGTTACGCCGAGTACGCAGCGCGCGTACTTCATGCGACCTTCGGTGCGCTCAACGCGAGCGCGCATGACGCGCTTTCGGAGGCGCTCTCTGGCGCGCTTTCTGAAGCGCCCGCACAGCGCCTGCGCGATCACGCCAGCGTTTCCTGCGTGATCGCGCTCGGCACCCTCGATGAGCTCGCGCCGCCAGCATCAAACATCGAGCTCCGCGCCATCACTTCTCAGGCCGATGTTGTTGTTCTCGGTTTCACTCCGCCCGGCGAAGCACATGCCGCGGGCACATGGTCGCGGCCGCTTGCAAGCCGCATCGCCGAACTCGACGCGATCGGCTTCGACGCCTTTGATCTCATCGTGCCGTTTCTCGAACCATTTTCCTATCCGCTCGGCAGCAACTGCGTCCTCGCCGAATCGACTTCGTTTCTCTCGACCACGCTCGTGGCGGTGCGTCGCGGCAGCGCGTCTTCGGCGCGGGTAGCTCACCTCGATCCGGTGCGGCCTGCAGATGCGCGTCGCCTCGACGATGTCCGAACTCAACGCATTCACAACGGCGCGATGATCGCTCGCCTCCGCGCCGATCAAGCCGCTGGCGTTGCCGAGCGCGATCGCTCCAATGCAACCATTTCTGAATTGCGAGCAATCATCGAATCTCAGCGCGTGGAAATCGAATCTCAGCGCGTGGAACTTGATGCGCGTCAACGCGCTCTCGATCTGACCACCCGTGGTCTCGCCACCGCCGAATCGCACCTCGCCAATGTGACTGGTCGCCTCCAGCACATGCTCGACTGGCGCGTGCACATCGGTCGTCACCATTTCTGGCGACGTCCCGACGCGCGTATCTAGGAGTTCGTCGACCCTCAGCCTCGGCGCGCGCTCACGGAACCACGACCGCCCACTGCGGTTGCGCGTTGCGGATGAAGCCGCCACTCGCCTTCGACAGTCCGTTCATGATCCAGCCGTTCATATCGCCGTTGGCGGTGTTGCGCCAAATGAGGTCGTATTTGCCGTCGTCGTCGATATCGCGCAACGCTTCGATGCGCCACATCAGTGGAATTCCAGCGTGCATGATGCCGCCCGAATCGCGGATGGATCCATTCATCAGCCAACCCGTCACCATGCCGAGCGACTGGTGGCGCCACACGACATCGGCCTTGCCATCACCCGAGACATCCGCGGCGCCCGCAACGAGCCACGAAGACGCGACCGCGCCCGCGACATTGGTCACATTCGATTGTGTTGCAAGGTCTAGCCCGTTCAGCAGCCACACGCTCATCACGCCCGTCGTCGAACGCCAGAGAAGGTCCTGCTTTGCATCGCCATCGAAATCTGCAATCGCCTCACAGGTTTGACCGCTTGCGTTTCCCAGTGATCCTTCGGCGATGCGCACGAATCCATCCATGAGCCACGCCGTCACCTCTCCGGTTGAAGTGTTGCGGAGCACCACATCGCCGCGCCCATCGCCCGAGATGTCACCGATGCCGATGCACTGGACATGCGCGGGCTGCGCCACCGAAATCGCGGCCGATTCAACGACCGAAAGTCCGTTGGTCATCCACGCATGAAATCGTCCGCTCGCGTCGCGCCAGACGATGTCGGTCGACGCGTTTCCATCGAGGTCGCCCATGCCCTGCAACTGATAGCCCGCAGGCACCACATCAGGGAAAATCGCGCCAGCCTTGCGGGTAAGACCTTCCATGAGCCAGGCCGCGACCTGACGCGAAGTAGGGTTGTAAAACACAATGTCCGACTTGCCATCCTGATCGAGGTGATCGGAGACATAGTCGACCACCGCGCCCGATGGATAGAAAAGCTTGCGCGCATGCGATGCGAACGCGACCGCGCCGTTGCGCGAGTATCCGATGGTTCCGGTGAAGCCGAGATAAAGCCCGGGCTTGTAGAACTCGGTAGTAACCACGAACACGCCGAGGAGCACCTTCAGGTCGCTGCCCGCGTTGCCAAAGCCGTTGTTCGGCGGAACATTGAACCAGCCCGCGCCACCAGTAATCGTGTTCGCGGTTACGAACTTCGCATCAACGAACGACGGATCCTCGACGGTGCCATTGAACAGGTTTCCCTGCTCAGCGCCGATGGTCACATAGGTATCAAACCGCCACTCCTCGCCCGGAGGCAGATACGCCATCGGCAGGAAGCTCGCGGGAATCTCATCCTCCACGCTCTCCATCTGAAAGAACGCCGCTGTTGGTTGCGCCGTCACATCGTTGGCGAGAGCGGTGGTGACATCGAACACATTGAGTAGTCTGTCGGACGGATTGTCGAAGGTCGCATAGACCTCGACGATGTGATAGGTGTGGAGGTCACCCTGCACGACAAAGCTTGTGCTGCCAAAGCCGGTGAAATCGGCCACGGCGAGTGGTGCGGTTGTCCATGAGAGCAGTGCGGCGGCAAGAGCGATCGTGCGATTGAACATATTGGCATCCCGCGCGCCATACGGAATCAGCGCGCAGTCAGTCATTCGGCGAATCATTCGCACCCATTGAGGGCGACCGATCGCTTGAAGGCGAATTCGTTGCACGAGGCCTGTAGCTCGGTGTATTCGACTTTTGCGGGCAAGCCCGATAGCACCTAAAAATGAAACGGGCGCCGCGCAAGGCGGCGCCCGTTGAATGTGCGTTTGATTGCGTTAGCGTGCGGCGACCTTGATCTTGCTCACCACACCCGTGGTGGACACGATCGTCACTTCCCACTTGGGCGCGCCCGATTCTTCTTCGAGCTCGACCGAATGCGGCTGCGAGCCAGGATTTGCCGCAAGTACCTGCGAGACCGCCGTTGTCGGTGAAATCGTCGCGAGCCCAGACACACTGATCGCAACGCCGTAGTCGGCGAGTTGCGCGGCAGTTGGTGTCCACGAAGTATTGCTCACGATGGCGAGCGTTCCGGCATGCACCACCACGTACACCAGCTTGCTGTCCGACGCGCGCCACTGCAGCACAGCGACGAATGTCGTGTTGGCCTCGAATTCAACTTCAGCCTCCAGGATCGGAAGGTTGCTCACGGCGCGCGCGGCGTCGACCGCGGAGTTGAACGCGCTACCCGTGGTGGTCTCGTTGCCACCACCGCCGTTACCGCCATTGCCGCCGCCACCACCATTGTTACCACCGCCGCCGCCTCCGTTGTTGGCGCCGCCGTTGTCGTCATAGTCGTTGTCATTCGAGTCGTCGCGGTTGTCATCGTTGCCGTTGCCATCGCGACCGTGGTCGTCGTTGTAGTCGTCGTCATTCAGCATCGACCAGTTGAGCGCCACATTCTTCACGAAAGCGCCGCTGGTCTTGACCAGGCCGTTCATGAGCCACGCGTTGACATCGCCGTTGGTCATGTTGCGCCAGACGATGTCGTCGGTGCCATCGGCGTTGAGGTCGCCTGCACACTCGATGCGCCAGTTCAATGCGATTCCCGCATGAAGCGTGCCGACCGACTGCACCGACGCGCCTGCCATGATCCAGCCCGAAACCGCGCCAGTCACAGTGTTGCGCCACACCACATCGTCGTCGGCATCTCCATCGAGATCCGCCATCGCGGCCACCCGCCAAGTTGTGGCGACCGGTGCGGCGTTGGCGATCGTGATGTCCGACACGATTGAAAGTCCGTTCATCATCCAAGCGCGTGCCTGTCCTGCGGCGTTGAGCCAGAGGATGTCGGAGCGCCCGTCGCTATCGAAGTCACCGATGCCCGCATAGGTCAGTCCGAGCGAGTTGCCGATGGCTCCGCCGAGAGCCTTGTTGGCGCCGCTCATGATCCATCCGTTGACCTGCCCGGTCAGCGCGTTACGCAGAAGGACATCGGCCTTGCCGTCGCCGGAGATGTCGCCGAGCGCGAGGTACTGCCATTCCGCGGCGATTCCACCGGAAATGAAGCGGTCGTCGACCACATTGAGTCCGCTCAGGCGCCACATGCGAAACGCGCCCGTAGTCTTGTGGCGCAGAAGCACGGAAGTCCGTCCGTCGCCGAAGAGATCGCCCGCGCCTGCGTACTCGTAGGACGCGTCGACTGAATTGCTGAGGATTCCGCCGGAATCGCGCACCAGTCCGTTCATGCTCCACGCCGCGATGTTGCCCGAGGCAGGGCTGAACCACAACACATCGCTTCGGCCGTTGTCGTCGATGCTGGTGCGTGCGTAGTCGAGTTTGTAGTGGTAGCCGGCGCCGCGATTGGTGGCGCCATTTGCGGTGGTCGGAGCTCCGACCATGACGCGTTCACCAGCGAGTGCGACGGCGCTGGCGAATCCGCCGAGCGAGGAGCCGGTGGCCGCCGCGAGTTTCGAGCCTTCTTGCCACGATCCGCTGGCCATACGGCGGAAGACACGCGCGCTGCCCGCATCTTCAATACCGCGCACGCTGCTGAGCGGCGATCCCACGATGACGCGATCATCGGCGGCCGAAAGTGCCGCACCGAACGCGTCGCCCGCAGCGATGTCACTCGCAACAAGCCGCGCTTCGAAGGGCCAGCTGGTATCAGTTGCGCGCTGGTAGACGAACGCCGCGCCTGATTGCGCCGACTCTGGTGCGCCAACAAAGGCCCAGTCGCCGACAAGGGTGCCCGAGAGTGCGACCGAGGTTCCAAAGCCAATCGCGCCCGCTTCGCCCGAAGCAAGGCTCACAGCCTGTGACCACGAGCCCGAGGCATTTCGGAAGATGTAGGCAGCGCCCGCGCCGCCCGAACGAGCAGGTGCGCCGATCAGCGCGCGCGAAGAACGCGTCGCCACCGCTGCGCCGAAGCGATCACCAGCAGCGCCACCAGCGGCGCTCAGCTTCGATTGCTCGGTCCAGATGTTTGCGGATGTGTTGCGGAAGATGTACGCCGCGCCGCGATCGATCGCGCCCGCGCCGTCTGCGCCTGGAGCGCCGACCACAACCGTGTCGCCCTTGATCGCGACCGAAGTGCCGAATGCATCACCGAACGCGCCGTCGGAGGCGACCAGCTTGGCGACCTGCGTCCAGCTGGAGCCGATCTTGCGAAAGATGTATGCCGCGCCCTGATCAGAGCTCGCCGTGCCGCCAGCCATCGGTGCCCCAACAACCACGAGACTACCGTCCACTCCCGTGCTTGTGCCGAAGGCGTCGGCCGCAGCCGAGTCGCTGGCCGCAATCGTCGCGCCAACCAGCCAGGTGTTGCTCGAGCCGCGCTCAAAAATCGTCACTGCGCCCGCGCTCGACAGAGCCGCTGGCGCGCCGAAAGCCGCAGTGGAACTGTCTACCGCGACTGCCGAGCCGAAACGCTGATCCGCCGCCGGGGAAACCGGCGACAGAAGCACGCGCTCACTGCGGGCCACCGCCTGTTGGGCGAGGGCTGGAGAGGCGAAAAGAGCCAAGGAAAGCGAGATGCCGAGCGGGATGGAATTCTGAAAAGTCATGTGATACCTCTTAGGGCGGGTTCGACGACAAACGCTGCCTCGAAACCGGGCTATTCCACAAGAGCCATCAAGCGGTTCGCTGATACATCAAATCGGTTAAAAAAACGACTCGCCCCACTGAGGGGCGAGTCGCGCAATTTGTGCCTTTGCATAGGGATAAAGCTATCAAGGATTGATGATGCGCCAGTCGAGCGAGGCCCCGCGAATGAACGCGCCCGAACGCTTGGTCAAGCCATCCATCAGCCACCCGTTCACATCGCCAGAAGCGGTGTTGCGCCACACAATGTCCGACTTGCTGTCGCCATCAAGGTCGACCAGCGCCGCTAGGTTATAACCAAGCCCAACCGCGCTCGTGATCGTGCCGCCCGAGTTCTTGGTCAGTCCGTTCATGAACCATGCGTTGAGTTGGCCGGTTGAAGTGTTGCGCCAAAGCAGGTCCGCTTTGCCGTCGCCGTCCATGTCCCCCAAGCCCGATGGCGCCCAGTCGCTGAACACGGGTCCAGCGCCGCTGATGTCTCCCTGCGCCTGAATCGTCAGGCCGTTCAACAGCCAGCCGCTCACGACATTCGAGGTGTTGCGCCAGAGCAGGTCCGCGTCGCCGTCGCCGTCGAGGTCGCCCGCGCCGAGGTAGGTCAGGCCGGTCGTCGGGCCAATCTCGCCACTCGCGAGCTTGATCAGGCCGTGCATGAGCCAGCCGTACACCTTGCCGGTCGTGCCGCTCTTCCACAGGATGTCATCGTTGCCGTCGTGATCGAGGTCGAAGACGCCGAGCAATCGATATTCCTGCGGCACCACGCCCGTCACCGTGCCACTCTCAACCACCACCGTGCCCGCGAGCAACAGGGCCTTCACGGCGCCAGTGGTCAGGTTGCGCAGCACGATGTCCGAGCGGCCATCGCCGTCAAGGTCGCCGATTCCGCCAAAGTCGAATCCAGTGGGGCAGGTTTCCGTCAGCAGCCCGCCCGCGGTCCGCGTGAGGCCCGACATAAACCACACCGAGAATTGCCGCGAGGCCGGGTTGAACCACGCCACATCGCCCATGCGATCGCCATCAAGGTCGCCGATCGGCGTTAGTTGGCAGGTGTCGGGAATCCCGTCGAGGTTGATGTCGGCGATCAGGCCAGAGGCCAGTTCGCACGAATCAGGAGTGCCGTTGTCGTTGCAGTCGGCCGAGTCGTACAGGTAGTTAAAGCTCGTTTTTGCGGCAGAAGTTGGGCATTCCGTCACCGAAACCAGCGTGCTCGCGCTCAGCACGAATGTCGCCGATCCCTCGTCGAGCATGCTGTTGAACATGGCCGACGGAAGGAAGATCGTTTCCTTCTGGAAACTCGCCGGGCAGTTTGCGCCACCCTGCAGGAAGATGTAGTCGATCACTTGTCCGTTGAAGGTCAGCGTGAGGTATTCACCGGGCGAGCCGAGATCGGCCTTGACCTCGACCTCCACGGTCACATCACCGACGGCGTTGGGAAGGTCGCCCGCGGTCACGGTCACGGTGCTCGCAGAGGAGAACGGCGACACCGTCGAACTCTCGATTGTGGAAACGCCGGTTTCGCACGAATCGATGCGAAGGTCGCCGTTGCAGTCCAGTGTCGGCGTCGCTTCGATCTGCGCGAGGTCTGGTGTCCCATCGATATTGCAATCGCGGGTGAACATCACTCCAGCAAAGTTCAGACCCAACTGAAAGTCGGCGTACAGCGCGGAAATCGGGGTGGCGGGCACGATGTCCAGATCGTTGGAAGTGTTGCCCCAGACCACAGGCACATCGTCCGAACGCCGCGCGCCAATGGTGTAGCCGTGCGCTCGCAGCGATAGGTAAGTCTGGCCAACACCGAGCGCGGGCACGACCTGCTGCAGGAGCGAGTTGTCGCCGGTGACCTGCACCGT
>QWPT01000053.1 GCA_003671075.1 Planctomycetota bacterium | reverse complement strand
AGCCCGCGGTCTTCGAGGATTTTTCGCAGACCCTCGACGCCGCCCGCCGCCTTGATGAGGTCGGCAAGTTCGCGCCGCTCGCGCTTGGAGCGCGCCTTGCGCCGGCGCGCATCAGGCGCCTGCTTCATGATGCTTGCGTCAAGCGTGACAAAGTCAATCGTGCCCTCGCTACCCGCCTGGCGAATGACCGGGTCGAATTGATCGACGGTCCAGGCAACCAGCGTGAGCATGCGAGAGAACTGCGCACTAGAAATGGTGCCATCCTCGATGGGAACATCGCACACCACGCGCACCTCGCCGTCGGATTCATCGAGCACATAGCTCGCGACCCGAACCCGCCAGTTCGCCGCGAGCATCGCCTCGCACATCGGGCCGCGATGGGCAAACTCGGCAACCGCGTAAACCTCAGGCACACAGATGCGCAACATGCGGCCCTCCTCCTGCAACATGACATGGAGCAAGAGGCTCTTCTCGCCATCATGAGGGTCAAGGTAGTTCTGGGTGGGAACCGCAACAACGACTTCGTTGTTCTCGCGAGAGGCGCGAAAGTCGCAGCCAATCTCAGCGATCCGTCCGACAAGGTCTGCGAAAGTCAGAGACATGCGCTGGTTCTCTCCGTGGCGAAGGGCCTTCAGAAGTGTAGCTTTAGGCGTTCGCCCTCCAAACAACGCCCGCTGAATCGCTTGAGGATTCGTCGATGGCGATCAACCCCTCCGCGCACGGCGCGCCCGCGATGATTGCACATTGATTCTCAGACCCCGATCCATCGAGCGACCATTGCCCGCGCCCGCTCAACATCGCGCGTCCCATCGACGATGGCCAGAGTGCCGGCCTCGCTCGACAACACGCTGATCGATGTGGTGGACCTGGCGCCGTCCCCGACTTCTACCCCGGCTCCTTCCTCAGGACCTTCCTCAATCCCCCGCCTGAATGCGATCTTCACCACTCGCGTCGCCCCGTGTAGATCAGCCGTCACCTCACCTGCTGGCTCACCCGCCGTCTCGCCTGCCGACTCGCCTGCCGACTCGCCCGCCGCCCGCAGACGCCCTTCGATGCGCGCAACCTCGTCAGCGGTGAGGCCGCGGCCAAGCTGCAGTTCAACGGCGTTGCGGCCGCAGAGGACGCGCGAGCCATCCGACGACGCGCGATGAGCGAGGTAATCGAACTTCCGTCCTACGCAACATGGGCACGCCGGGTCGCGCGCGCCGTCAAGCGATGCGTTGTGAAAGCGCAACGACTCGAAGTCAAAGCGAACCAGTTGCGCAGGAACGTGCTCCGCACCTTCGGCGAGAAGGCGCAGCGCAAGGCCCGCTTGAATCGACGCCACCATTCCTGCCACCGGCCCAAGAATGCCCGCGGTCTCGCAAGTGGCGATCTCGCCTGGAGGGGGAAGCTCGGGCAACAGGCAGCGAAGGCACGGCGTCGAGCGCGCATCGCTCCAACGCACGCAGCCACCGAAATCTCCGCCGCGACCGCCATCATGCGCCAACAGCGCCGTCGCCATTCCCGTGAATCCAACCGCGCCGCCATAGACCAGCGGCAGGCGCAGATCAACGGCGCAGTCGTTCAACAGCGCGCGGGTCTCGAAGTTGTCGAGGCAATCGACGATGAGGTCGCAGGATTGTGCGTAGCCGAGCGCATTGGCTGGGCGCAAGTCATCGACAAACGCCCGGACCACTACCGATGCGTTGATCGCAGCGATCCGCGCCTTCGCCGCCTCAGCCTTGGGCACGGCGCGGCGGGCATCCTGCTCGGTGAAGAGCGTCTGCCGCTGCAGATTCGAGCGCTCGACCAGATCCCGATCGACCACGACGATGGTCCCAATCCCCGCGCGCGCGAGCTGCTCGCAGACGACCGTTCCGAGCGCACCGCATCCGACCACCAGCACGCGTGCCGACGAGAGGCGCTTCTGGCCAGCCGTTCCAAACCGCGGCAACTGCATCTGCCGCTGGTAGCGGGTGTCGGAGAAACTCATGGCTCGGAGCGTAGCCCAACCACCCGCGCTCGGGCGGGCTGATGCCAAAGGGCGCGTTGCGCAACCGTAACGGCCGAGCCCGTGGTCGCTCGCGTAACCCTTCCCATCCTCGGCTGGTGCGCTTCATTCCACAGGCGGTGCGCCATGCGTCAATCGACTCCTGAGTGAGCTCCGAGCGCCCGCGGCCAACAACGACCGTGCCTTCGGGCGACACGAAGAGCGACTCGACTCGATCGACGCGACGCGCACGCGCATCGAGCAACACCTCCGCGAGCGAGATGCACGGCCCCCGCTCCAACATCGCCAACTGCACCGCCGCCCGCACCTGGTCGGGCCGCTTTCGTTCGACCGCACTGCTCGCGCCCACACCCAGGCCCGCAAGCCGTGGCCCTTCATGCGCCCATCCTGACATCGCCAGCCGTTGCGCCCGAATCACCGCCACGATCGCCCGCCCCTCCGCGCCGTCAGCCGCGCGCGCGATCGAGTCCGCCACCGCGTCGAATCGCACACGCCACTCTTGGGCCCGCGCGCCCACACGCAGGATTTCATCGCTCATCGCCATCGCCTGCGTCGCCAACTGACGCCCGAGCTTTCCACTGCGCTCGAACCGCTCGACCGCCCGAACCAACGCCGGATCAGCAGCGGGATTCGCTGGCGGCGCCGACAACGCCTCCGCAATCGCAGCGATCACGCCGGGAGGAAGAGGCCGAACGCCCGCCAATTTCCCGACCAACGCCTCGCGCACCAGCAGCGCGCACGCGCAGTCGAGATCGCCGTCGGCCGCATCGATCGCCGCGGCAACCCGCGGGCCTTCCGGCGTCTTGCGACCGAGCCGCATCGAACTCCACACCGCCGAACCGCGCGCCACCACCGGCTCGACCAGCGCCGCCACCACCGCCGCTTCGTCGAGTTCCATCGACATCGACAACACCGGCGACAACAACTCGCCCTCATGCCAAGCCGCCAACCGAATCGCGCCGACCGCCTCGCCCGCGAGCAACTCGACGAGCTTCGCGGCCGATGCCTCGCCCGCTTGCGCGCACGCTCTGCCACCGCCCCACCAAGCAGCCGACACCGCCACCAAGACCGCCATCACCAAGATGAATTGGACACCACGAGCTCTTTGCACCTCGTCCCCCTTTCGTTTGATGCAGGTCAACCTACACCACAAAGAAGGGCGTTCGCCGAGGCACTACATTCTTACGTGAAGACTTGCGCGAAGACTTGCGTGCAAACTTGCGTGCAAACTTGCGTGCAAACTCGCGCTCAGACCGGCGCGCGCAGGAAGTCGCTGCGTGCATCGAGCAACTCGCGCACCTTGACCAACAGTTCCGTCGGCGAGAATGGCTTGGGCATGAAGCGCTGATGCGCGCCCATGGCACCCGAGCGGATGAAGTGATCCTCGGTGTGTCCAGACATGAAGATCGTCGGCACCTCGCCGCACACGGCTTCGATGCGAGAGATGAGCTCGGGGCCAGTGAGGCCCGCCATCACCACATCGGTCACGATCAACTCGAACGGCCGCTCGCGGACCGCAATCGCCAGCGCCTCCGCTGGCTCGCTCGACGAACTCACCTGATATCCCGCGCGCGAAAAGAGTTGCTCGAGCAACTTGCGCACCAGCGGTTCATCCTCGACCAAGAGAACCCGTTCGCCGCGGCCGCCTTGCGCCGATGTTTCGCTGCTCACGTTGCTGGGCGTGGCGGCGCTCGCCTCGATGCGCGGCAAAAGCACGCGAAACACCGATCCCTTGCCCAATTCTGATTCAAGTTCGATCATCCCACCGCACTGCTCGACCAGTCCGTACACCTGCGCAAGCCCGAGGCCACTGCCCTTGCCCGGCTCCTTGGTGGTGAAGAACGGCTCGAAGGCACGAAGCTTGGTCGCTTCATCCATGCCGATTCCCGTATCGCGCACCGCGACTTCGACAAAGCCGCTGCCCCGCAACGAATCGACCGTCGCATCGTGGCGGATTCGCATGCGAATCTCGAGCGCGCCTCCGTTGGGCATCGCGTCGCGCGCGTTGAGCGCGAGGTTCATGATGATCTGGTTGATCGCCGACGCATCAGCCCAAGCAAAGCCGAGCCCCTCCTCGGAATCGACGACCAAGCGAATGCGTTCGCCGAGCATCGGCGTCAGCAGTTTTTCGAAGTCGCGCAGTTCGCGAGCGAGGTCGAGTGGTTGCGGTCGAAGCACCTGTTGACGGCTAAACGCCAGCAACTGGCGCGTGAGATTCGCCGCGCGGTCGCCGGCCTTGCGAATCTCCTCGATCCAGGCGCGCACCGGATCCGTCGGCGGAACGCGTGAAAGCGACAGCGCGACATAGCCTTGCACGGCCATCAAAATGTTATTGAAGTCATGGGCGATCCCGCCAGCAAGGCGACCGATCGCCTCCATCTTCTGGCTCTGGCGCAACTGCGCCTCAAGTTCGGTACGCAACTGCAATTCGCGCTCGATCTCACTGGTGCGCTCCGCAAGCGCCGCCCCGGTTGCGCGCAGGCGCACGGTGAGAAGCTTGAGATCGGCGAGTGTCGACTCATGCGTTTGCAGCAGGATGAGGAGGTCGCCGCGTGGATCGTGTGGCGGAAAGTCCGCGAGTTCAAGACCGAGCGGCGCGAGCTCGGTGATCTTGTTGATCCATGGACCACCAACGAAGAGCAAGCCAGAGCGATCGTCGTTGGCTGAGATTCGCACGAATTGCCCGCGCAACTGCAAGGTTGGTCGCGCACGCAGTTTCAGGATGAACACCTCGCCAAGGCGGGTGAGAATGTCCGCTTCGCCAGCGATGCCCGTCGGACGCTCGATTTCGAACAGCTCCGCGAACGAAACTCCCACACGCGCGCGATCGTCGAACTGTGCCAGACGGTCGCCCGTCATGACGACTTGGTAGTCGTGTCCCACAAGAAAGCAGAACGGGAAGAGCTCGCGCACAAGCCGCAGCTCGGTCGCAGAGACCCGATCCGATTCGCCATTCAAGGAGTTGCCCCCGCGCACGGCGTCCAGGACACATAGAAGCGATCGTGCGGACGCACGCCTTCGATGCGTTCAGAGCGCGTCGTGAGTTCGACATTGAAACGCTCGCCCAGGCCGCGCAGCAAACCCACCACCAGCGGCGCCAGACCAGGGCGCGAGGAGTAGTAACTCAACACCAACGCCGACGCTGTTTCATCGCTCACGGCAAAACTCGGCGGATTGAGCTGTGGAAAACTCAGTTTGATCCGCGTGTGCATCTGATCGAGGTTCCGAAGAAACTCCGGAAGCGTCTTCCCCGCGGCCTTCATCAACTCGCCGTAACCAGCGGCCGCCGTGTAGGTCGTCCAGTAGTAGCCGAACTCCTCAAGGATCGCCTCGGCAGGCGCCCCGAGTTCCTCACTCGCCGCGGCGACGAGGTCGTAAGTCGTCTTATCTTCGTACTGCTCCATCGAGATGAACGGCTCATCGGGCAGCCCCGCACGCGAACGGATCCGCTCCCATTTGGCGTCACCGAACTTGCTGCGAACTAGCCCTTCGACGGCTTTGTTGATCAGTCCATACATGCTGCAGAGAGTAACCGATGGAGCAGTTCGATCGTTCATACGTTGTGCTGGTCAAGGCGGAGATTGGCAAAAGAAGAAGGGCGCCCGAAACGGGCGCCCTTGCTTTATGCCATCCACCTGCCGCAGCAGGATTCGAATTGTTCTGTTCAAGCACCAACGGTGAAAGCAGTTGGTGCGAGCCGAAAACCTCTTACCACGCGAAGTGCGCAAACGCCTTGTTGGCGTCGGCCATGCGGTGAGTATTTTCCTTGGTGGTCACGGCCTTGCCTTCGTTCTTAGCAGCATCCCACAGCTCCTTCGCGAGGCGAAGGTGCATCGGGCGGCCCTTCTCGTCGCGCGCGGCGCCGATGAGCCAGCGGAATGAAAGCGACTGCTGGCGACGCTTGTTCAACTGCATCGGAACCTGATAGTTCGCACCACCGACGCGCTTGGAGCGCACTTCGACGGCCGGACGCACATTCTCGAGCGCAAGGTGGAAAAGCTCGATGGACGAGCGCGGCATGTTGTCGCCCTCGGCCTTCTCCTTCTCGATGCGTGCCTGGATCGCGTCGAGCGCTCCGTACACGCAGCGCTGCGCGGTGGCCTTCTCGCCACCCATCATGACGCAGTTGATGAACTTCGACAGGACCTTGTCCTGGAAGCGGGGATCGGGCTTGAGCCACATGTCTTCGGGACGCTTGAAATGACGGGCCATTTGAATACTCCTGTGGCTGTTGACCGATGCTCAATGCATTCGGTCGCTCTTCACCGCGGACGGGAGATAGGCATTCCCGAGGATTCGTATCCGCGATTACTCAGTGTTCCGGTTCCTCCGATGAGGGCCACTTCCGGAACGATTTAGATTGATGTGCTTCTTCGATCTTACCGATCGAATTACTTCTTCTTGGTCGCGGTCGCGGCCTTCTTCTTCACGCCGTACTGCGAGCGACCCTTCTTGCGACCATCGACGCCGAGGCAGTCGAGGGCGCCGCGCACTACGTGGTAGCGCACGCCGGGGAGGTCACGAACACGGCCGCCGCGCACGAGCACGATTGAGTGCTCCTGCAAATTGTGGCCTTCACCACCGATGTAGGCGGTGACTTCCTTGCCGTTGGTCAAGCGAACGCGGCACACCTTACGAAGCGCGGAATTCGGCTTCTTCGGCGTAACGGTGCGGACCTGCAGGCAAACGCCGCGCTTTTGCGGGCATGCCAAAAGGTCCTTGACCTTGGACTTGGCGGCCTGGACAACGCGGGGCTTACGGACGAGCTGATTGATCGTGGGCATCGGTTACTCTTGAAGTAGGATCGAAGAGCGTAACGGGGCGAGCGTCAGGACGCAAGCAGTCGCACCGCCGTCGTTGTCGTGAACCTGCATATTTCTCGCAGAATCTGCCTCTCAGCGGAATCGGTCAATAACCGCGACGGCGAGTTGGTCGCAGCGTTCGTTCTCCGCGTGGCCAACATGGCCGCGAACCCATTCCGCCTTGATCTGGTGGATCGCGCGCAGCCGATCGAGCTCTTGCCAAAGCTCGACATTCATCACGGGGCCTTCCTTACGGCGCCAACCGCGGCGCTTCCAACCATCAATCCACTCGTTCAGGCCTTTCACCAGATACTGCGAATCACTCACCAGCCGCACCCGCGCGGGCTTGTCCAATGACTTGAGCCCCTCGATGGCACCGAGCAGTTCCATGCGATTGTTGGTGGTGCGCGACTCGCCGCCCGAGCCTTCGCGCTCGACTCCATCGCAGCGAAGGATGTAGCCCCAACCCCCAGGACCGGGATTTCCTGAGCAGGCGCCGTCGGTAAAGATCTCCACTATCTGGGTCGCGTTCATCGCGCGGAGAATATCGCGGGCGAGCCACAAGACCGACACATCAAGCGATTTCCTGCGCTTTGCGTTATCTGCCTCTTGCCGATCCATGCGACCGTCGGGTTGACAGGGCGCGGGGTTTTTCTAGACTTCCCCTTCTCGCCACTTCGTCCGAGCGCGTCGCGCCCGGGCATCACTGAAAGAAATCGAACATGGTCCCTCCGTTCCGCTGCTCCCCAGGTCGTACCCGTCGTCGTCGCGCGCATCAGGCAATCAAGGCCGAGCACACCACGCTCTGCCCCAACTGCGGCGCCGCCAAGCGCTCGCACACCGCCTGCTCGTCGTGCGGCTATGTGCGCCCCGGCCTGCAAATCAAGACCAGCAAGGGTCCGTCGGCCTAAGCAATGAAATGCGCTCGCGATTCGCGGGCGTTTTTTCATAGGCCTCCTCTGCGCGCGCTCGAACTCCCGCCCTTTGCGTGGATCTCGTAAACTGCACGCTCGATTCTGCGCTTGGTTTCGCCAGGCTTTGAACTCGGTCTCGTTTCCAATTCTGAGGACAGCACGCAATGCGCATCGGTGTCGACATCATGGGTGGCGACAACGCGCCCGACGAGATTCTGAAGGGCGCGTTCGCCGCGCTTCCGAAGCTTCCCGCCGAGGACACGCTTGTGTTGTTCGGCAAGGGCGATCTCATCGAAGAGGCGATCAAGGATCGCTCCATCGCCAAGAACGGCCCGGGCGCAAAGATCGAAGTCGTCCACTGCAGCGAAGTCATCGAGATGGATGATGTGCCGGTCGAGGCGGTTCGCTCCAAGCGCGACAGCTCGATCTCCCGCGCCGCCGAATACGCGGGGCCGAAGCATCCCAATCGCTGCGATGCCTGGATTTCTGCAGGAAACACTGGCGCTTGCGTCACCGCGAGCCAGATGTACATGCGCCGCCTGCCCAATGTGATCCGCCCCGGCATCGCGGTCACCATTCCAACTTTCGCAGGCCCGATCGTCCTCATCGATGTCGGCGCGAACATTCAGCCCAAGCCCGTGCATCTTGCCCAGTACGGCATCATGGGCGACGCGTACGCGCGCGCCATTCTTGGAATCAAGAACCCGCGTGTTGCCATGATGAATGTTGGCGGCGAGGAGCAGAAGGGCACGAGCGACATGAAGATCGCGCGCGACCTGCTTCGCGGCGCGGACAATCTCAACTTCATTGGCTATGTCGAAGGCCGCGGCGTGTTCGACGGCGAGGCCGATGTTGTCATCACCGATGGTGTGGTTGGCAATGTGATGATCAAGCTGGCAGAAGGCCTTTCGAAGGGCCTCTTCCAGGCGATCGCCCATCAAGTGCTCGAGACCGACCCCGAGTTGGCGGTGCGGCTTGAACCCGTCGTCAAGGCGATCTGGGCGAAGCACGACTACCACGAGTATGGCGGCGCCCCGCTGCTCGGCGTCAACGGAATCTGCCTGATCTCCCACGGTTCGAGTGTGGCGCGCACCATGATGAACGCGATCCTCCGCTCGCGACAGTTCGTGCTTTGCGGAATCAACGACATCATCAACACCCGCCTCGAGACGATTCAAGAGCCGTCCGCATGATGGGCGCCCTGCCCAGCGGCGCGTGCGGCGTCCGAATCCTCGGAACCGGATCAGCCGTGCCCGAGCGGCGCCTGACCAACGCGGATTTCGCGCGGATGATGGACACCAGCGACGAGTGGATCAAGCAACGCACGGGCATCAGCGAGCGTCGCGTGCTCGACCTTCGCACCGAAGGCTGCTCGACTCTCGCGCAACGCGCCCTCGAGCGCGCGCTGGTTGCCGCGGGAATCAAGGCGACTGAACTCGACTTCGTGATCGTCGCCACCGTGACCATGGAAATGACCTGCCCGTCGGTCGCCTGCCGCATCGCCGGCGCCATCGGTGCCACCAACGCCGCCGCCTTCGACCTCGGGGCGGCGTGCAGCGGTTTCGTCTACGCGCTCAACACCGCCGAAGCGATGATCCGCGCTGGTCGGGCGCGCACAATCGCCGTGCTCGGCGCCGAAGCGATGAGCTCGATCATCGACTACACCGACCGCTCGGTGTCGATCCTGTTTGGCGACGCCGCTGGATGCGCCATCATTCAGGCCGTTCCCGACTCAACCAAGGGTTGCATCTATCAGCACATGGGCGCTGACGGCTCGGGCTGGCACGCGCTCTACATTCCGCGCCGTCAAAGCGATGTTCCCGCCGAGGACGCCGACAACCCGATCCGCCTCGGCTCTTTGCGCATGAATGGCAAGGAAGTCTTCCGCTTCGCCGTCACGAAGTTCAAGGAAGTCATCGAGGACGCGTTTAAGAAGACCAATCTCACGCCCGCTGATGTGAGCCAAGTCATCTGCCACCAGTCGAACATTCGCATCATCGATTCCGCGCGCGAGAAGTTGAACATCGACCCGTCGAAGATCTATGTGAACATCGACCGCTATGGCAATTCAAGCGCGGGAAGCGTGCCGCTTTGCCTTGATGAACTGTGGCGCGACGGCAAGATCACTCCAGGAAAGCCCTTCATGATGGTCGCCTTCGGTGGCGGTCTCACCTGGGCTTCCTCTGTGTGGAACACCTGAATTTTCGGCAGAAACAGCGGTCTTTCATACCTATGAGCGCGACACCCATTGTTCTTCTTTGCCCTGGCCAAGGCGCGCAGGCCGTTTCGATGGCGAAAGCCTGGCACGACGCAAGCCCAAAGGCGAAGGCCATTCTCGACGAGGCCGACCGCATTTTCGCGAGCGAAAGTGGAAGCCTCGATATCGATGGACGCACGCTGTCGGACATCGCCTTCAACGGTCCGCAGGCAACCCTCAACCGCACCGATCTCTCGCAGCCGGCGCTCTACGCCGCAGGTATCGCCTGCTATCACGCGCTGCCTGACGAAATCCGCAGCTGCCCGCTGCGCGCCGTCGCTGGGCTTTCGCTCGGCGAATACACCGCTCTTCACCTTGCGGGCGCGTTTAGTTTTGAGGACGGTCTTCGGTTGGTCATGCGCCGTGGGCAACTCATGCAACAGGCCGCCGAGGCTTCGATGGGCGGCATGGTCGCTCTGATCGGCGCCGATGAAGCGCAGGCCAATGAGGTCTGCGCGCGCGCTGCTGGCGATGGCATCCTTGTCCCCGCCAATTTCAACGCGCCCGGCCAAATCGTGCTCTCTGGCTCGATCGATGCCTGCGACCGTGCCGTCGCCGTTGCTGGCGATGTCGGCGTCCGCGCCACCAAACTCCAGGTTGCGGGCGCTTTCCATAGCCCGCTCATGGCCCCAGCGGCCGAGAAGCTCGGGGAGGCGCTGGCCAAGGTCGCCTTCGCGCCCCTTCGGGCCGAGGTCTGGTCGAATGTGACCGCCCGCCCACACGACGCCGCAAATCCTCAACTTCTCCGCAGCCTACTGGTGGACCAACTCGTATCGCCTGTACGATGGGCCCAATCATGCGCGAACCTGCTCGAGGTGCTGAACACCGAGCGCAAGGTTGGCGACATGCGAGCCGCCACCGTCTTCCATGAACTTGCCCCCGGCACGGTGCTGAAGGGACTCATGCGAAGAATCGACAAAACTTGTGAGGTCATTCCCCATGATGCACCGACCAGCCAACCTACCACTGCGATTTAGCACCGTCCGAACCATGGCTTTGACCACGCTGTTCGCCAGCGCCGTCCTCGTCGGTTGCGGCGAAGAGCCTGTGGTCGTTGCACCCGTTGTCAAGGCCGCGCCAGTCAAGGCGCCTGAGCCGGAGCCCGTCAAGGTTGCGACCATCAAGGAACTGATGGCCAAGTACGACATCGACCAGCGCGTCGACCTCCCAGAGAATCGCGCGCCTGAGACCGAGGTCGAGCGCGTCGCCGTGCTCAAGTTCTTCGACGCCTTCGCTCGCGGCAATGCCGACGCGCTGAAGCCGATGCTGTCGAGCCCAGATCAGTTTCTTCTCGATGGACTCGTCACTTCTGGCGGTTTCGCCAAGTCGACCGGCGCCGCGATCGAAATCATCGATGTTCACTGCGCGCGCCAAGATGGCAACACTTGCGTCATGGCCGTGTTTCACATCGGCGAGGGTCTCGAGCCGCAACTCTGGTCGTACAACGCCACCGGTTCCGCGCCGGAGTTCGACTCGGTGGCAACGCCGCCGAACATTCTGAGCAAGCTGAGCGGCGACAACCAGATTGCCTCGTGGTACGAAGTTCTCAAGCTCGAGCTCGCGAAGGCAGATGAGCCTGATGAGCAGCCGGAAATGCCCAAGGAAGACTTCACCAAGACCGACGAGGCCTCCGCTTCGAGCGACGGCGGAGGCTCCGCACCGAGCGCCGCGCCCGCTGGATCCCCTGGCAAGCGCATGCCTGGCGCGCCGATCAAGGCACCAAAGCCGCCAGGATTCGGCACGAAGTAAGCGCACCGACTGCTGCGACTTCTAGGCGGTCTCCGCAACAAATGACTATCAACAACAGGCGCGGCATCAGCCGCGCCTGTTTCGTTTTCCACTAGAATCCCCGCCCTACGCCGCACCCCGGCGAGGGAGGTCATCGTCATCGAAAAGCGCGTCGCCATCGTCACTGGAGCCAGCCGCGGCATCGGCCGTGCCATCGCAGAGCGTCTTGCCAAGGACGGACGCCATGTCGTGCTCGTTGCCCGCAGCGCTGAAGGCCTTTGCGCCGTCGACGCTGCCATCAAGGCCGCAGGCGGATCGTGTGAGGTCAAGCCTTGCGACATCGCCGACGGCGCTGCAGTGCAGGCGCTCGTCGAGGGCGTCGCCGAGGCGCATGGTCGCCTGGACATTCTCGTCAACAACGCGGGAATCAACCGCGACACCCTGCTGTTGCGCATGACCGACGAGCAGTGGGACGAAGTCCTCAATGTCAACCTGCGCTCGGTGTTCGTTGCCTGCCGTGCGGCGATTCGCCCGATGATGCGCGGAAAATTCGGCCGCATCATCAACATCGGCAGCGTCTCCGGACTTTCGGGCAACGCGGGACAGGCCAACTACGCCGCCGCCAAAGCCGGACTCATCGGCTTCACCAAAACGATCGCCAAGGAAATGGGCGCGAAAGGCATCACTGCCAATGTCATCGCGCCCGGGTTCATTGAGACCGACATGACCGACGCGCTCGGCGATGCCATGAAGACCGCGGTGCTTCCCAGCATTCCCGTGCGTCGCTTTGGCAAGCCTGAGGAGATCGCAGCCGCTGTTGCCTACGCCTCGAGCGACGAAGCGGGCTTCTTGAGCGCCCAGACCATCGTGGTTGATGGCGGCATGGCGGCTTGACCACGAAGTTCGGCAGTTCCTGCCGCGTGTACTCAGCGCTGCGCGCGCCCATCGTCTGATGAATTTCGCTATATTCCCCCGCCCGTCCCCATTGGCGGCTCCTGTGCGAGCCGCTGAGAAGTCCAGAGAGAATCGAAGGAGCCATGCCCGTGACCGACGCCGAGATTGAAAAGAAGGTGATTGAGATTGTCGCTCAGCACACGGACAATGAGCCCGAGTCGATCAGCCGTGAAACCAGCTTCACGAATGACCTGAACGCCGACAGCCTCGACATTGTCGAGCTGCTCATGGAGTTCGAGGCCCAATTCGGAACCAAGATCCCTGACGATCAAGCTGAAAAGATTCACACCGTCGGCCAGGCCATCGACTTCATCAAAGCAAACCGTCCGCAAGGCTGACCCCGCTCAAGGCTGACCCCGCGAGAGCGTTGGGGTTCACCGTTTGCCGTCAATGGGATCGCACCACGCCTGCCCAACAGACTGTTGCTCCCACGAGATAGGCGCTTTGGCGCATAGAACGCATGTCTGATCCACTACCCGAATCCGAGATCGAGGCGAAGGTCATTGAGTCCATCGCCGATCAACTTGGCATTGCCAAGGCGGATGTCGTTCGGGCCAGTGAGTTCGACGCGATCTGTGACAGCCTCGACAAGGCCGAACTCATGATGGAGTTCGAGGATCTCTTCGAAATCTCCATCACCGACGAAGCCGCAACGAAGTTGAAGACGGTCTCCGACGCGATCGACTTCATCCAACGCACCCTCAAGAATTCGTGACCCCTGCCTGAGGCGACCACCGCCCAAGGCACCGAGCCATTCAGGATTCGACCATGAGAACCGTCACCCACCGCCGCGTTGTCGTCACCGGGATCGGTTGCGTTTCCAACATTGGAAACTCTGTCGACGCGACTTGGGCCTCGATGAAGGCTGGCCGTTCGGGAGTCTCGCCGCTGCGGGGATTCCCGCAGAACGAAGACTGGACTGTGCGTTTTGCTGGTGAAATCCACGATTTCAACCCATCATCCGTGGTCGATGGGCGCGAGCAGAAGCGCATCGATCGTGTGGCGCTGTTCGCCATGGTCGCCGCTGACGAGGCGGTTCGGGACTGCGGTTTCGACCTCAAGAACTCCGGCGATCCCTACCGACATGGAACGATCATTGGATCGGGCATCGGCGGCGTTATCACCATGGAGGATGGCCACACCAAACTCCTGCAAACCGGCCCGCGCCGCGTGAGCCCGTTTGTGGTGCCGCGGCTCATGGTCAATGCGGCGGCTGGCAATGTCTCGATCCAATTCAACCTGCGCGGACCGAGCACCTCGGTGGCGTCCGCCTGCGCGTCGAGCGGTCATGCCATGGGTATCGCCATGCAGATCATCCAGCGCGGCGACTCTGATGTGATGGTTGCTGGCGGCGCAGAAGCCGCGATCACGCCGCTGACTCTTTCGGCGTTTGCGTCGATGAAGGCGCTTTCGACCCGCAACGACGACCCGCCGCGGGCCTCGCGCCCGTTCGACAAGGACCGCGACGGCTTCGTCCTGGCCGAGGGTTCGGCGGTCGTGGTGCTTGAGGAGCTCGAGCATGCGCGCAACCGCGGAGCCCGCATTTACGCGGAGCTCGTCGGCTACGGCGCCACTGGCGACGCCCACCACATCGCCGCCCCCGACGAGCAGGGCTCGGGCGCGTTCAAGGCGATGGAAGTTGCGCTGAAGGACGCGGAAGTCAACGCCGCCGAAGTCGGCTACATCAACGCCCACGGAACATCGACCCCCCTGGGCGACCGAGCGGAAATCGCGGCGGTGAAGCGGCTTTTTGGCGCCCACGCCTACAAACTCGCGATGAGTTCGACCAAGTCGATGACCGGACACGCCCTCGGCGCCGCTGGCGGCATCGAAACCATCCCGACCATTATGTCGATCTACGAGGGCGTCCTCGCCCCCACGATCAACCTTGACCACCCCGACGAGGGCTTTGACCTCAACTTTGTGGCCAACACGCCGCAAGAGGCGAAGGTCAATGTGGCGCTGAACAACACCTTTGGTTTCGGCGGCCACAATGTGTCGCTGGTGTTCAAGCGATACTCCTAAGCGGCCTCCGCCCGAGCGCTGAACGCTGCAACGGCGGCAACTCCGGGAAATCCCCGCGGCGCTCGCGCCTTTCGCAGCCCGACCCATCAAGAATCGAAATCTGAGCGGCCGCCCAACGCGCGGGGTTGTCTTTGCGCGGCCTTCCTGATCTTTGCGCCGCTTTCGGACAGGTTGCCAAAGCCACACCCCCCTCTCGGCCGATAAGGAACTCATGACCAATGACATCTCTCGCATCCTCCGGCTGGAGGTTCCGCTGATCGTGCAGATCGCGGAACGCAGGATGCCGTTGTCTGAGGTAACCGCGCTCACCCACGGCTCGATCATCGAGCTTCCGAAGCAGATTTCGGAGGATCTCGATGTGTTGGTCAACAACACGCTGATTGGCTCAGGTCGCGCGGTGAAGGTCGGCGAGAATTTCGGCGTGCGCTTGACGCAGGTCGGACCGCTCAAGGACCGCGTCGTCGCGATGGGTGATGGCTGAGCTTGATTGAATCGTTCCCGCAAGCATGACCGCGCGTGCGCTGTTGTGAGAGTTTCGTCCCAATTGAATCCAAAGATCTGAGAACCGCGCATGCCCCGCAATATCCCCGTCGGCAACGGCGAAATGCTCGTCGCCTTTGACGACCAGTACCGCCTGCGCGACATCTACTGGCCCCATGTTGGCCAGCCCAACCACACCGGCGGTCATATGCAGCGCTTCGGCGTCTGGGCCGATGGCCAGTTCGCGTGGATCGACTCGCCAGGATGGACTCGCGACCTTCGCTACAAGCCGGACACCATGGTCACCGAGGTTCGCCTGCGCCACGAGCGGCTCGGGATCGAGCTGGTTTGCAATGACGCCGTCGACTACTGGAGCCCTGTCTATTTTCGCCGCGTGGTCGTGACCGACATCATGGGCAAGCCGCGCGATGTGCGCGTGTTCTTTCACCATGACATCAGCGTGAACGAATCGCCGGTGGGCGACACCGTCATGTACGACCCGCAGTCGGGCGGCCTTGTTCACTACAAGGACAATGTCTACTTTCTCATCAACGGATGTTCGTCGGGGCGTTTCGGTGTTGACTACTGGGCCACGGGCGCCAAGCGCATCGGCGATGCCGAAGGAACTTGGCGCGATGCCGAAGATGGACTGCTCTCGCGCCACGCCATTGCGCAGGGATCGGTCGATTCCACCGTTGGTTTCGCTGTTGCGCTGTCGGCCTGGGGTTCAGGCTCACTGCATTGCTGGCTCGCTGCTGGCCGAACCCACGAGGCCGTGCTCGCGCTGAACGAGAAGGTGCGCGAGAAGACTCCGCAACGCATGATGGATCGCACCGAGGCGTACTGGCGGCTGTGGGCGCTCAAAGAGCCGCTCGACCTGTCTCCGCTTCCCGAGCGCCTGCGCGACATGTTCGTGCGCAGTCAGATCATCTGCCGCACCCAGATCGACAACAACGGCGCGATCATCGCGGCCAACGACTACGACATCACCCACTTCGCCGGCGACACCTACTCGTACATGTGGCCACGCGACGGCGCGCTGGTTTCCCACGCGTTGGTGTTGGCGGGTCACGGCGAGTTGTCGCGCAACTTCTTTCGCTTCTGCGAACGGGTGATCAGCAAGGATGGCTATTTCCTTCACAAGTACAACCCATCGGGCACGCTGGCTTCGAGCTGGCATCCGGCGGTGGTGGACGGACAACGGGTGCTGCCGATTCAGCAGGACGAAACCTCGCTGGTGATTTGGGCGCTGCGCCGGCACTTCCAAGTGTTCCGCGATGTTGAGTTCATCAAGACGACTTACAACACGCTGGTTGTCGAACCTGCGAATTGGATTTTGCGCTACCGCGACCATAACGGGCTGCCTCAGCCGTCGTGGGATCTGTGGGAGGAGCGCCGCGGTGTGCATCTGTTCACCGTTGCCTCGACGATCGGTGCGCTGAAGGCGGCCGCCAGTTTCGCGCAGGACATGGGTGCGTTCGACCGCGCTGCTGAATACAACGAGGGCGCCGAACGCATGCGCGGCGCGATGATCCGCCACATGTGGGATCCGGACCGCAACCGCTTTGCGCGCATGGCGACGCCACTGCCCGACGGCAGCTACCGCCTAGACATGACCATCGACTCGAGCGCGTTCGCCTTGTTCGCCTTCGGGGCGATGAGCGCGAGCGACCCCAAGGTCGTCGCCATGATGGAGCAAGTGCGCGACCGCCTTTGGGTCAAGACCCACATCGGCGGCCTAGCGCGCTATGAAAACGACTACTACCACCGGATCGAGCACTCGAACCTCTCCGATGTGCCGGGAAATCCGTGGGTTATCTGCACACTTTGGGTGGCGCAGTGGCTCATCGAGCGGGCAGAAACGCTCGAACAACTCGAGCAGGCACAGCCCTACCTGCATTGGACGGCGGACCGCGCCTTCCCGTCGGGGGTCCTGGCCGAGCAATTCGACCCCTACACCGGCGCGCCGATCTCGGTGAGTCCGCTGACCTGGTCGCATGCGACGGTCATGATCGTATCGATGAAGTACCTATTGAAGCATGCACAACTGACGGGCAAACCTTCGGGCAGCCTTGCCGAGCGGGCTTTTACAAAATCGCGATGATGGACAGCGAATCTAATCTGGAGTTCAACCGAAGTCGTGCGGCAATCGCCGCTAGCTTTACTCACCATGCTTTCGCTTGACACTCAATTCGCCGCATCGATTGATCATGTTTCCAGCACTCTCGCTGGGTGGACCGTGACGGAGATCTACCGACGGAACCCCGAGTATGAGGCGCGCTTTGGTCCGACTGGACCAGCGCTGTGGAAGGGCGAGATAGTCAATCGCCTGCAGTACTTGGCTGAAGCGATCGCCACCGACCGTCCCGAAATTTTCGTGAACTCGGTTGAGTGGGCGCGGGCCGCGTTTGTGGCGCGCGGATTTACTACGGCGGACATCGCTGGAAGCCTCACCGCGCTCAGCGATACGCTTCAAGAAGAGATGCCCGCGGCAATCGCGGACCGTTGTGCACGCGTGATCAAAGAAGGACTGAAAGTCGCGGAACGCCCAGAAACGGTGCACGATGACAAGGTGCTCCAGAGCGTGTTCAACAACGCCGATGTCGACGGTCCGCGCGGCCGAGCCTACCTCACTCATTTGCTTGAGCGCCAACAGGACAAGGCTCTCGATGTGCTGCTCGAATCAGTGAAGAGCGGTCGCTCGGTAGCGGAAGTGTTCGAGACGATCATTGCACCAGCGATGACCGAAGTCGGCCGACTTTGGCACCTCAACGAAGCAACCGTCGCCGATGAGCACTATGTCACCACGGCCACCCATAACGCGATAGCGTTGTTGCGGACCAAGCTGCCGCGCGCGACGCCAAACGGCAAGCGCGCGTTGGCAACCAGCGTCGGCGGCGATCTGCATGATGTCGGCATTCGCATGGTTGCCGACCTGCTCGAAAGCGAAGGCTGGCAGGTCGAGTGTTTGGGCGCAAACATGCCCACGGGCGACCTTGTTGCCCACGCCGTTGATGATGTCGGCACGCCTCAGTTCGACTTGGTCGCACTGTCGGCGAGCACGGGGCTCGCGGTTCGTTCCATGGCCAACGCCGTCAGTGCGCTACGCGAGGCTTCGGCCAACGGCCACCTCGCGATCATGGTGGGCGGAGGGCCGTTTGCAATGATTCCCGACCTCTGGCAGGTCGTCGGAGCCGATGGCTGCGCCCGTTGCGCGAGTGAAGCTGTGCGGGTGGCAAAGGAAATTTCTAGCTAACCACTTGTGCGTTTCCTCCGATACTTGACGCATGTCAGTGTTGGAGGACATCTCTTTGACACAGATTCGAACCATCGGCCCACGCCGCCCCAACAACCAGACGAGTCACACCGCTCTCTCGCTTCTCACCGGGGCGGCCGCTTTCTTGTTGGCCCTGAGCGCTCATGCTCAGACGCAAATCAAACTCTCGGGCGAACTGGGCGCCGTGAAGGAACTCCTGCTCGCGAAGAGCGCAGGCGGTCCGCACATACTCGTGGTGGATCGTTCCACGCTCGACGCTGAGGCGACGAGCGCGTTGCTGGCAACCATCGACGATCTACAGAGCGCGGGAAGCCTCGTGTTCGCCGTGTGCCCGCGTTTAGAGGCTGGTACCAAAGACGGCGCCGCGATCGTTGCGATGTCGTGCAATGGAATTGCGCTGATCAAGAAAGCGGAGCTCGAAGGCGCGACCGCGCCATGGTGCACGAGCAATTCGCGTCGCGAAGAAATCACGGCCAAACTGGGCAAACTCGGGCGCATCGACCTCATGCTTGCCGAGCGGTTTTTGAAGCCAACCTCTGCGTTGAGCTGGAGTGAGAAGAGTGGATTCAAACAAGACGATTCCGGCACCGTGAAGCTCGCCCAAGCGGGATCGCCATTGAAGATCGACGCCACCAAGCTCAAGCGGGTCGCGGTGAGCGTGTATGAGTTTGAAACGATCGAGGAGGCGGTCACGGCCATCGCGTCGGGCACGATGAAGAAGCGAACGCTGGCGACACTTGCCAGCGGAGCACCAGGAAAGTCCGGTGCGCCTGGAGCTCCAATCGGGAGCCCTGCTGGCAAAGCGCCCCCCGCTGCGCCTAGAGCTCCAGTCGGGAGCCCTGCTGCCAGCCCAACTCCCGCAGCAGCACCGCCGAACCTCGATGCGGAGATCGCTGCAAAGCTTGTCCCATACCTCAAGAAATACGCCACCGAGCTTGCCGAGCTTCAAGCATCGCTGAAGGAGTTTGACAGGTATTACATTGGAACTCTCGGCGTCTGGACCGGCGAAAACAAGAACCTCCACGATGTTTGGGTCGACGGATCCGACAACACGCGCCATAAGGAAACCAAAATCGCGACCGAGCGGCTGCAGCGCGAAATGAAGGCGAATATGTCGTCCCTGCGCAGCGCGGCAACGAGCATCGAGAAGATCGCCAAAAATCCGGAGAACCCCGATGTGGTTCGCACCAAGGCCCAGCAGCCGATTCTTGACGGACTGCGCGATGGTTTCGAGCGCAACAAGGTTACAAACTACGATGAATTCAGCAAGAAGGTACGGGCGTTGAAGTAGACTT
>QWPT01000052.1:12066-20318 GCA_003671075.1 Planctomycetota bacterium | reverse complement strand
TGGCGGTGCGAACTCCTTGCGCGTTATGCGCGCGTTCGCGTTGCGCATTGATGCGCGTTTAAAAACAAGGCAACCACGCACCGTGGGGTGCGTGGTTGCCGAAGAAGTTTCGCGGTTGTCTTGTCTGCGTCCGTCGCTTACAGCGAAGGTCGCTGCGGTCCGAGCGCGGTGACTGGCTTGAAGCTCGCCATCGGCCGTGCGGGATGGCCTTCTGCGCGGATGATTCCTGCGAGTGCTGGTCGTTCTCCCGGAGGGAGCACTCCCATCACGCCGCGGGCGATGACCTGCGGGCTGCCGAGCGCGGGACACGCGCTCCATTTGTCGAGTTTCTGATTACCGAAACGCGCCATGCCGGTGTGGCCTTTGAGGTCTTGATCGACCTCTTCGTTCGGGTCAAAGAACCCGAAGCCCCAACGGATGTCGCGAATGACCTCACGCTTCGCGGTCAACATGCTCCAACCTGGCCGGCCATAGGTCCCGTGTTCGATCATGTACTGCTTCATATCCGCGGGCGAATCTTCCGCCAGCGAGAATGAGTAGAACCGAACCGGCTTTCCCATAACGGGCTTGAGCAGGTCGTAGGCCTCGGTCATGCGCGCCGTCAAGTTCTGGCAGATGCCTGTGCAGTGCACATACATGAAGGTCGCGGCGAAGACCTGTCCTTCCATCAGATCCCTCTGAAAGAGCAGTTTTCGACCGTCCTGGTCGACGAGTTCGTGCTCCTTGAAGGTGCGCGTTCCGTCTTGGTTCATCGCGAAGGTGCCGAGTCCCTCCGGCACCTTCGCGGTTGAAGTCTTTCGCGTCTGCGCAGCTGAGACGCATCCGCCGAGGAGTCCTGCGGCAGGAAGCATCAGGCTGCAGAAGAGCTCGCGACGATTGATCGGCGACGCACTCATGGAACGATGTCCCATCGGACCATCATCGCGTGGTCTTCGTGCACGACGTTGTGGCAGTGCATGACATACTTGCCCAGCCAGTCGCGGAACTTCATATAGATCCGCATCTCATCTCCCGGGTACAGCGTGAAGACGTCCTTGCGTCCTCCGAGGCTGGTACCGGTCACGGGCTTCTCGTTGTACGAGAGGATGTGGTACTCCTCAAGGTGGACGTGGACGGGATGGGCCCATCCGCCCCCTGTGCTGAGGTTCCAGATTTCCGCCGTGCCTTGCTTGATCTGCGCATCGCAGCGGTTGAGATCGACGACCTTGTCGTTGACCGTCCACATGCCGTTCACTCGGCCGAAGTGCCAAGAGCGCTCTTGCGCCACTGGAAGATCCATGAGGGGCTTCGGCTTGAGGACTGCGGGCACGCGGCTGTTGTCCGGCGCAGCTGCGCCCGGACGGATGATGAGCTTGAGCAGCTTCGGCGACGCGTTCATCGGCAGCCTCACGCCCGACGGTCCACGCCCGTTGGTCTGCTCGGCGCGATTGACGAGATAGATCTCGGTGGTCGACGCGGGCAGCTGGCTGAAGTCGATGATGATGTCGGCTCGCTCAGCGACGCCGAGCTTCACATGGTTTGACTCGATCGGCGCCGGCAGCAGGTTGCCGTCGTTGGCGATGTGCTGGAAGGTCATTCCGTTGGAGAGCCACAGCTCGTAGAAACGCGACGGTCCCGCGTCCAGGATGCGGAATCGGTACTTGCGCCGCTCGACCTCGAAGTAAGGCGAGATGCAGCCGTTCACGAGGAACTTGTCCCCGAGGTGGCCGTCCATGTTCATGACATCCATCACTTGAAAGCCGGCCGCGTCGTAGCGAGCGTCCATCAGCGAGATCGGAATGTCGAAGCGGTTCTTCACACGCTTGCCATCGGGAACGCCGCTGGGCAGGCGGAAAGCATCGGGGTTCGTGTCGTTCTCGTTGCCGCTATCGGTGTTGTTGAACAGCAGATAGAAGCCCGCGAGTCCGCGATACACATTCTGGCTGGTGAAGTCCATGCAGTGGTCGTGGTACCAGAGCGTTGACTTCGACTCGAGCGGATCGCCGCCCGCGAGGATGTTCGGATAGTGATGGTCGTTGTAGTGGCCCGGGCCATAGAGGTAGCCTGGATAGCCATCGGATTCAGAAGCATGGTGCCCGTTGTGGACATGCGTCGAGATTTCGCAATTGCCGAATCCCTGAAGTTCCGAGGGATGGCTGTTGTTGATGCGAACGAGCGCGGCGCGCTCGTAGCGCATCATCAGTGTCGGACCCGGCGATGACCCGCAGTAGGTCGAGCGCGTCGAGTAGGCGAGTTGCGGGTGCGGGCAAAGTTGCGCCTCGCACACGTCGTAATCGTAGAAGTATCGCGGGAGGAATTCCTCGTAGCGCTGGTGCATCTCAGGATCCACCGCCGGAAAGAGCGGCTGAAACGAGGGCAACGGAGTCGCGTACGGGGCGAAGGGCAGAGGCTGCATCCACGGCGATGTGAACGGGCTAGTCGGCTCTTCCGCAAGCTTCTTCAGCGAGAATTTCGAGTTGATGTAGAACGCGCCAGTGGCGAGCGCGCTCCCTTGAAGGAACTTCCTTCGATCAAAAGCGGCTTCGGCAAAATCACTCATTGAACATCCATATCCGCAGCATTGCTGCGTGTGAACGCCCCAGAACAAGGCAGCGGACGATGCTGCGAGTTCGGCGATATGTATTCTGCAAGGGGACTTGCAGATCGCACCCTGAAACCATCCCAAACTGGGATTCATGTGCTCTCTTTGGGACGACCTCAGAGGAGCGGGAAGCGTGTGCTTCGCATGGTTAGGCGCTTCAATGTGTTACGAAAGTGTCCATTTGCAAGGTGCGGGAGGTCATTAAGCCCGAAGATGGCTTCGCGGATACAAAGTATTTTTTTTGACTTTATCTGCAAAGACGCAGGGGATCCGCTGCGGTTGAGGTGGCGTTTTTATAGCCCACCCCAATACCACCAAACTTCGCGACCGCTCATTCGCGTGGCCGGATCGGCTCTAATCGACCCGCCATGATCCTCATTCCGCTTGCCGCCGCTCTTCTGATGACGACCTCCGAAACCTTCGTTGCGCCTCCCACACCGCTCGAGCCGCTCCCGCACGCCCGTCAGTTGGCGTGGAAGGAGATGGAGTTCACCGGCTTCATCCACTTTGGGCCGAACACTTTCACCGACAAGGAGTGGGGCCACGGCGATGAGCCCGCGGATGTGTTCAACCCGTCGGCGCTCGACGCGCGCCAGTGGGTGAAGACGATGAAGGACGCCGGCATCAAGGGCATCGTGATCACGGCCAAGCACCACGACGGCTATTGCAATTGGCCGACCAAGTTGAGCGAGCACTCGGTGGCGAAGAGCCCGTGGAAGGGTGGCAAGGGCGATGTACTGCGCGAAATGTCGGACGCGTGCCGCGAGGGCGGGCTGAAGTTCGGCGTCTATCTCTCGCCTTGGGATCGCAATAATCCAAAGTACGGCACTGGTGAGGAGTACAACGAATACTTCCGCCAACAGCTGCGCGAGGTGCTCACCAACTACGGTCCGATCTTCGAGGTCTGGTTCGACGGCGCGTGTGGCGAAGGACCCAACGGCAAGCGCCAGGTCTACGATTTTCCGAGCTTTCGCGCAGTCGTGCGCGAGTTGCAGCCCAACGCGGTGATGTTCAGCGATGTTGGCCCCGACATCCGCTGGGTCGGCAATGAGCAGGGCTGGGCGGGCGAGACCTGCTGGTCGATGCTCAAGGCCGCGGGCCACGGCATCGGCGACGACCATCCGCCGTCGACCAAGTCGCTCAACGAGGGCGATATCGACGGCGAGTCTTGGATTCCCGCGGAATGCGATGTGTCGATCCGTCCAGGATGGTTCTATCACGCCAATGAGGACGACAAGGTCAAGACGCCCGCGCAACTGTTGGATCTCTGGGAACGCAGCGTCGGCCACAATGCGAATCTCCACTTGAATTTCCCCGTCGATCGCCGTGGGCTCATCCACGAGAACGATGTGCTGGCGGTGCGCGGGCTGCGCGCGTTGATCGACGCGACTTATGGCGAGGGCACCGATCTTGCGCGCGGGCGTTCGACTGCGGTCACGAATCTGCGCGGCGATTCTCCGCGCGCTGCGAGCGAGCCTCTCGCCGACGCGCCGTTCTCCGGCGCGAAGGCAGTCGATGGCGATCCGAAGACTTACTGGGCGACTGACGACGCCGTGCGCGCCGCCGAGATCGAGATCGAGCTCGATCCAACCAAGCCGTTCGACCGAGTGTTGCTTGCGGAGCCGACTTGGCTTGGTCAACGCATCGCGCGCTTTCGAGTTTCCGTCCCCGCGTCGCTCGATAACAATCACCGCGATTGGGTGACGCTCGCCCAAGGCACCACCGTTGGATATCAGCGCATCGTCCGCGTTCCCCCGACAAAGGCGCGTTTCCTCCGCATTGAAATCCTCGATGCGCGCGCTTGCCCGTGCCTGAGCGCGGTCGAGGTGCACTGCACTGCGGGCGCAAACGAATCGAAACAATAAAGAGCGCCCCGCTGGTGCAACCGCGCTAAACGGTACAGACGGACGAAGTGAGCGCAGAAAGCGCCGCGCTTGTTTGCAGTCGTGGCGAACCGCGCTAGGGTTCGGGGAGACAGTCTAGGTGGCAGGCATCGAACCTCGACTCGAGAGCGCGTCGGCCGTTCGCGTGCGGAGCCTTCCCCATGAAGATCAAGCAATCCTTCACTCGTTCACTTCCGCCGGTGGCGCTGTTCGCAGTACGGACGGCCCGTTGGCAGATCGCTAGGGCGCGCAGCAGCATGCTTGCGCACATTCCGTGCGACCTCGATGGGCACCTCTCCGAGCTCCCTCCGGCGTTCGTCATTGGCTGTGGCCGCTCGGGAACGACCGCGCTTGGCCGCGCACTCGGTACTTCGCCTTCACTTCACTACTTCTTCGAGCCCATCGACCGCTGGCATGCGGTGAGTTCCGTGACCGACTACGGCGAGTTTTTCACGCCTGGCGTGTCGCGATGTTCGCTGGCAGCGTCTGATGTGGATGAGCGATTGCGCATGCGCTTCAGGCGCGTGTTCCGCAGCGCCTTGGTCGACGGTCGGCAGATGCTCGAGAAAACGCCGATCAACGCCTTTCGGATTCCGTTTCTCGAGGCGATCGATCCGCGCGCCAAGTATGTCGAGATTCGCCGCGATGGCGTCGATGTTGTGCGTTCGATCATCCAAATCTCGCGCATGAACGATTACCGAGTCGCTGGGCGCGGCGTGGCGAACCGCTGGTGGGGACCGCGGGATTGCAAGTGGAAATCGATGTCACAAGATGTGCGCGCGTTCGGCATCGAGTCCGACTACCTCGTGCCCGCCGCGGAGTACTCCACCCGGGCCGCCATCGAATGGATCGCAAGCCTGAAGGCAGTCGAGTGTGCATCGGCGGACCTCGGCGATCGTCTGCTGCGTGTTGACTACCCTGATCTGACCGAGCGACCTCGGCAAACCTTGGAGCGGATCTCTGCGTTTCTGGGCGTGCGATCGGGCGACTGGATCGATCGAGCGAGCGGGGATCTTCGACTGACGACCCGTCGCAACGTGTTGCCGCTTGTGCTTCCGGGCGCGATCGCCAATCGGTTCAACAGTTGGAACGAGCGCATGGGTTTCACCGGTCGGGCGATCGAAGGACCGCATCTCGCAGGTTTCACCACCGAGTGCCAGACCACGACCGATTGAGGCGAGCGACCACGCGGGAAGCGGCGCGCCTAGGCCTAGGCCTAGGCATGGGCCTAGGCATGGGCCTAGGCATGGGCATGGGCACGCGCACGCGTCCGAACTCCGTACATGAAGACGCCCGCGCTCATCGCGCGGGCGTCGTCAACGGACAGGGGGAGATTCGAACTCCCGATACAGGTTACCCCGCATACAGCATTTCCAATGCTGCTCCTTCAACCGCTCGGACACCTGTCCAGGTGGGGGTTGGGGCGGATAGTGTAGCGGGTGCGATGCCCGCTGCGAAACCCGCGAAAGCTCCGACAAAAACCACCGATCCGTCGACGACCGACGCGTTGGTGCTGATCTCCCGTCGCCTAGCCCGCGCGACCGCGAGGCTCACCTTCACCCCTCTGGTCGCGCATGTTTACGCTCCGCTGGCCTACGCGCGCGAGCCGCATGAACGCTATCTCGCGCTGGCCAAGGCGCCGATCGACGCGCTGTTCGTCGGCATGAACCCGGGTCCGTTCGGCATGGCGCAGACGGGCGTTCCCTTCGGCGAGATCGCGGCGGTGCGCGGCTTCCTCGCCATCGACGGCCGCGTGCGCGTGCCGAGGGATACCCATCCGAAGCGGCCAGTGCAGGGATTCGCCTGCACGCGCGCCGAAGTCAGCGGCCAGCGCTTCTGGGGGCTGTTCTCCCGCGCCTTCGCTTCGCGCGATGCGTGTTTCGATCGCATTTTTGTGTGGAACTACGCGCCGTTGGCCTTCGTGTCGGCAACGGGCGCCAACATCACGCCCGACAAGTTGCCGCGCGCCCAACGCGAGGCGCTCGAGTCGCCGTGCAACGAAGCGCTGGTTGCAATGACGGAGCTTCTGCGCCCGCGGCTTGTCATCGGCGTCGGCGCCTTCGCTCGCGCCGCCGCCGAGCGTGCGCTGAAGACATGCGCGCACCGGCCGGAGTTCGCGCAGATTCTCCATCCGTCCCCCGCGAGCCCTGCGGCCAATCGTGGCTGGGAGCCGCAGGTTCGCGCCGACTTGGTGAAACTACGCGTGATTGCCAAGTAGAGTGCATCGATGAGCCAAGTAGCCGACTCCGCAGCAAATCGTCCGATCGACCGCCGTGTGTTTTTTGCCGTCGCCGTCGCCGCTCTCGGCTACTTCGTCGACCTCTTCGATCTCGTGCTCTTCTCGATCCTGCGCGTGCCCAGTCTCAAGGCGCTTGGCGTGGTCGACCCCGCCGAGATCACCAAGCTCGGAAAGCATCTCCTCGATATCCAACTCATCGGCATGCTTCTGGGCGGCATCGCCTTCGGCATGCTCGGCGATCGGTTGGGCCGCATTAAGACGCTGTTCGGATCGATCCTGCTTTACTCGGTCGCCAACATTCTCAACGCGTTCATCACCGATGTTTGGCAGTACGAAGTGCTGCGCTTCATCGCGGGCTTCGGCCTTGCCGGCGAACTCGGCGCGGGAATCACGCTGGTTTCCGAGCTGCTTCCCACTCGCAAGCGCGGCATTGGCACCACGATCGTCGCCGCCATCGGCCTCTCGGGTGCGGTTGCTGCGGGCATCGCCGCGACCTATCTCAAATGGAATCATTGCTACCTGCTTGGCGGCGTGCTCGGCCTTGCGTTGCTCGCGCTTCGCATCGGCGTTGTCGAGAGCGGCTTGTTTGTGCAGACGAGCACGGTCGAGTCGGTGAAGCGCGGCAATCCGCTGCAACTGCTCTGGCCGCCGCGTCGCTTCCTGCGTTTTGCAACGGTGGTGCTGAGCGCGATGCCGATCTGGTTCGTCGGCGGCGTGATGTTCGTCTTCGGACCCGAAATCGGAAAGGCCATGGGAATCACCGAGGAAATCAGCCCCGCCAAGGTGATCTTCTGGGCATACCTCGGCGTTGTCGTTGGCGATGTCGCCAGCGGATCGATCTCGCAACTGATCCAGAGCCGCAGCCGCACGATCATGGGCTTCCTCGCCGTGCTCGCCGCCTCTCTCGCGCTGTTCTTCGCCATCGCTCCGCGCGGTGCGCAGGAGTTCTACTGGATGATGTGCCTCATCGGCGCCGCAACTGGCTACTGGGCGATCTTCGTTACCACGGCCAGCGAAAGTTTCGGCACCAATTTGCGCGCAACCGCCGCAACCAGCGCGCCCAATTTTGTGCGCGCGATGGCGGTGCCCATCACCTCGATCTGGCTTGCGATGAAGCCGGGGCTAGGCGCGGTCGACGCAACATGGATCCTCGGCATCTGCTGCATTTCCATTGGCATCCTTGCCACCATCGCGCTCGACGAAACATTCCACCGCGACCTCGACTATCTGGAACACTGACAGAAAGCCGCTTCATTGCCCATGATTCCGCTCATCATGCTCGCGCTTGCCGCGCAAGATCTCGACCCCGCCATCGTCGCGCGCAGTCCTGATGCTGCGCAACTGGCGACCATCCACGAGTTGCTGGCCAGCGAGCCTCATGTTGCGGGCACCCCGGGCGACGCGCGCACGATCGAGCGCATCGCGGCGGAGTTTCGCAAGATGGGCGAGGGCATCGCGGGCTGGGATGTCGAAGTGCAAGAGTTCTTTCCGCTGCTCACACGGCCGGTGAAGGCGAAGTTGGAGATCGTGGGCTTGGAGCCGAGTGCTG
>QWPT01000052.1:10136-12031 GCA_003671075.1 Planctomycetota bacterium | reverse complement strand
CGTGGTGTGAGCTCTCGTGGTGTGAGCTCTCGTGGTGTACTCTCACTGGGCGTCACCGAGCCGAATCTGGCGATCGACCCGCAAACCGCGCATCCTGATCTCGATATCGCCTGGAACGCATGGAGTGGTTCGGGCATCGCCGAGGCTGGAGTCGTCTATGTGAACTACGGGCGGCGCGAAGATTTCGCCCAGCTCAAGGAGCTCGGCGTCGACCCGCGCGGCAAGATCGCGCTCGCTCGTTACGGTGGGAATTTCCGCGGCTACAAAGCAAAGTTCGCCGAGGAGGCCGGCTGCGTTGGTCTGGTGATCTTCACCGACCCCGGCGACTCAGGCACGGGAAAGGGCAAGACTTGGCCCGACGCGGGGAGCGGCGCCCAGCCCCAGCCCGAGGCCCAGCCTCTGCCTCAGCAAACATGGGCCAACGCCGAGTGCGTGCAGCGCGGTTCGCTCATCACGACGAGTTACATCGGCGATCCGCTGACCCCCAACAGTTTCGCCTCGAAGGACGCCAAGCGTCTGGACATCGACAGCGTCGCGCTTCCGAAGATTCCCGTGCAACCGATCGGCTACGGCGCCGCGCAACAAATCTTCATGCGCATGAAAGGCACCATCGCGCCGGCGCAGTGGAAGGGCGGCATGTCGTGCGACTATCCGCTCGAAGGCGGCGCGCTCCGCTTACGCATGGAGGTCGAGCAGACCCGCGCGATCGCACGCACGGCGAATGTGATTGCGCGCCTGCGCGGCGCTACGCGAGCCGATGAGCAAGTTATTGTTGGCTCGCATCACGACGCGTGGTGCTTCGGCGCGGCCGACCCGCTTGCGGGAACCATCTGCACGCTCGAAAGCGCGCGCAACTTCTGCGACCTCGCGCGCGCGGGCAAGCGCTCCGACCGCACGCTGGTGTTTGCCACTTGGGGCGCTGAGGAATTCGGAATCTTCGGCTCGAGCGAGTTCGTCGAGAACGACACCGCAGGCTTGGCCGCCAAGACCGTCGCCTACATCAACCTCGACATGGCCGCGATGGGACTCAAGCCCGGCGCCGCCGTCTCGCCCACGCTGCGCGCGTCAGTCACGCGCGCCATCACCGCCGCGCCGGGCCCTCACGGAGCCGGCAGCGCGCTCGATGTCTGGCCCAAGATCAAGATTGACGCGAAGACGGACGGCGTGAAGACGGACGGCGCGAGCGCGGGCGAGCCAAGTTACGGCGACCTCGGCGGTGGCAGCGACCATGTCGCCTTCTGGTGCCACGCGGGCATCCCGTCGATTTCGCTTTCGGCCGGCGGCAGCGAAGGCACGAGCTACCACTCGAACTACGACACCGTCGCGTGGTACCGCGCAACCGTCGGTCACGATTACGCCGCTGCGCAACTGGTGACGGGAATCACCAACGCGATCCTTGCCGAACTGGCCGATGCGCGCAGCGAGCACATCTCTTGCGACGCGCTGGTCACCGATTGCATCCGTCAGGCCGAGGGCCTGGCGAAACTCGCGGCCGAGCGCAAGCTTCCCAGCGCGCCGTTCGTTGCACTGGTGAGGGTGTTCGGCTACTGCCGCCAGTTCACCACCGCCGCCGACGAGCGCATGGCGAAGTCGCCGACCGCCGACGAACTCAAGCGCCTTCACCGACTCACGACCATGTGGGTATCCGACGCCGGGCTTCCGAACCGACCGTGGTTCCGCAATCTGTACGCCGCCACCGACCGCTACTCGGGCTACGCGACCGAAGCGTGGCCGTTGGCGCGCGAAGCGGTCGAGGATGCGGATCCCGCCGACCCCGGCGTGCAACAGGCGTTGTTTCTTGCACTCGCCCCGTACTACGTGCTCGCGCGTGAACTCAAGCAAGAGTTGTGGGTACTTTCGAACCGTCTTCCTCCGGCCAAGTGATGTGGTTCGTG
>QWPT01000052.1:0-10055 GCA_003671075.1 Planctomycetota bacterium | reverse complement strand
GCATCCGACTCGCACGCAACCCTCGAACTTTGGGGCCTTGATCGATTTGGGAGACCGTTTCGCCGATTCGATGGGAAGTTCGCATGGAAACGCGTCTGACTTCTCGTAATTTCCGAATACGGGAACAGCGCGGCTGTGGATCCGTAAGGTTCGCCTCGCAGCGCATTCTGTGAAATCCGTATTCCCACGACGACTCCACGATGACCACGATGACACTCAGCTCCAAGTTTTGCGCACGCGTCATAGCACGCGTTTCTGCACGCGTTTCTGCACTCGCCTCCGCATGCGCCTGCGCGCTTGTCATGGCCGCGCTGACTCCATCGGCTGACGCTCAGGTCGTCAATGTGCGGACTGACCGGATCACTACGGGGCTCAACTTCCCGACCTATGTCACTTCCGCCCCCGCGGACACCTCGCGGCTGTTCATCCTTCAGAAGGGCGGCACCATCCGCATCTTCGACCTGACCACCAACACGCTGCTCCCAACGCCGTTTCTGAGCGTGGTGGTTGCAGGCGGAACCTCGGAGAACGACGAGCGTGGTCTGCTCGGCCTGGCCTTTGATCCCGGGTATGCAAAGAACGGCCAGTTCTACATCTACTACACCGGAACCAGCACCAATGTCGTCGCGCGCTACACCCGTTCGGCCGCCAACCCCAACATTGCCAATGCCGCGGGCGTGGTCGTGATGTCCTGGGCTGATCCGTTCACCAACCACAACGGCGGATGGATCGGCTTCGGTCCCGACAACAATCTCTATATCGGTGTTGGCGATGGTGGCTCGGCCAACGATCCCAACGGCAATGGTCAGAACCTCTCGGCCCGCCTCGCCAAGATGCATCGCATCAAGCCCACCGTGGGCGGCGTTGCGCCGTACTACACGATTCCATCGGACAACCCGTTTGTTGGCGGCGTGACCACCGACGATGAGGTTTGGGCTTACGGCCTTCGCAATCCGTGGCGCTCTTCCTTCGACCGCGCGACTGGCGACCTGTGGATCGGCGATGTCGGCCAGAACGCCATCGAAGAGATCAACGTCCAGAAGGCGGGCGCAGTGGGCGGTCGCAACTATGGATGGCGCTGCATGGAGGGCTTGAATTGCACGGGTCTCACCGGTTGCACCTGCAACGGAGCGACCCTGACTCTGCCTATCCGAACCTATGGCCATGTCGCGGGAACTACCGGTGGATTCTCGGTGACTGGCGGCTATGTCTACCGTGGCTGCGCCATCCCGGGCCTGCAGGGAACCTACTTCTACGCCGACTATGTGACCAACAATGTGTGGAGCTTTCGCTACGACAGCGCCACCAATGTGCAGACGGAGTTCACCGTCCGCAACACCCAGATCACGCCGTCCATCGACGCGTTCGCGGTGAATCAGATCGCGTCCTTTGGCGAGGATGCCAATGGCGAGCTCTACATCGTCGATCAGGGTTCGCTGGCCGGACAGGGCGCGATCTTCAAGATTGTCCCAACCACTGGTGATGCTCCTTGTGCGCCGCCGTGCGCGGTGGGCGACATCAACTGTAACGGCGTCGTCGACGCGGCCGACCTGGCCACGCTCCTGAACAACTGGAACAATGTCGGCGCGGGCGATCTCAACAACGATGGCGGCGTCGACGCGGCTGATCTGGCGATCCTCCTGAACAGCTGGGGTTGATCTCTGAGACTGGATTCATGGCGCGGCCCCGCGATCTCGCGGGGCCGCGCTTCGTTTTTGCATCCGCTACTCTGTCGGGGTGGAAATATTCCTCTCACTCTTCGCGCCCGAAAACATCCTCGCACTGCTCACCCTGACCGCGCTGGAAATTGTGCTCGGCGTCGACAATGTGGTGTTCATTGCGGTGATGACGGCGCGCCTGCCGCCGTCCAAGCAACTCTTCGCCCGCCGCTTCGGCATGCTTGGCGCGATGGTGACCCGCATCGGCCTGCTGGTGGGCATCAACTGGGTGAGGGGCCTGACGGGAGAAGTGTTCTCGCTCCACTTCCCGCGGCTCGTCGAGCAGGAGATCAGCATCTCGTGGCGCGACATCATTCTGATCGTCGGCGGCGTAGTGCTGCTCTTCAAGGCGGTCTCGGAGATTCACCACGCGAGCGCCGGGCTGCAGCCCAACGCGCGGCCGACCAAGGTCTCCGTATTTGGAGTCATCGCCCAGATCATGGTGATGGACCTGGTCTTCTCGCTCGACAGCGTCATCACCGCCGTCGGCATGTCGGAGCATTTGCCCACCATGATCACGGCGGTGGTCGTGTCGGTCGGCGTGATGATGTTCGCCGCTGGTGCGATCTCGCGGTTTGTCGAGGAGCGCCGATCGCTGAAGATCCTCGCGCTGTCCTTCCTGATGCTGATCGGCCTGATGTTGGTGGCCGAGGGATTCGACGCGCATGTCTCCAAGGGCTACATCTACTTCGCCATGGCGTTTGCGCTCGGGGTCGAGGCGGTGAACTATCGCGCCGATTACAAGGCGAAGATTGCAGCCGAGGCCGCCGCGCTGCGGAATCAGGCGAACGGGCATCCATCGTGAGCGAAGGACCAATCATGCTTCCCAAGTTTGCAATTCTGGCGGCGTTGGCGTTTGTTGTCCCGAGTCTTCCAGCGCTAGCTACGGGGCAAGCCGTAGCGCAGGCCGCGGGGCAAGGCACGGGGCAAGTCACGGGGCAAGTCGCGGGGCAAGACAGCCAGCCCTCGCCGATCTCCATCGCGCCACCGGTGGTCGACCTCGGCGTGGTCGAGCCGGGATCGACTCATCCGGCCAAGTTCGTCATCATCAATAGCTCCAAGCGGGAGATCACCGTGCTCGCCGCCATGCCCAACTGCAAGTGCACGGCGATCAGCCCGATTGCGGGCAAGAAGATCGCGCCGGGCGGCACGCTTGAACTCTCGGCGTCCCTGGCCGCGCCGCGCGCACCTGGCGTCAAGGAAGCCGTCGTGTTTCTCACCTTTGACGGCGCGCCGCCAGCGCAGGCCAAGATCAAGGGTGATGTGCGGCTGAAGGTCATCGCCGATCCGCCGTATGTCGACGCGCTGAAGGAAGTCGTCGCTGGCACCCTCAAGCTGCGCTCCGCCGACGGGCAACCGTTTCGCATCATTCGTTCCGGCTTGGCCGATCCGGTCTTCGTCGGCTTTGATCCCGCGAAGGACGCGCCGCGCGCCGAGTACCAGATCAAGTGGAGCCTGGCCGGCCGCGCTTGCGAGCAGATGCCGATCTGGTGGTTCGTCTGGACCGACCGCATCGATTGCCCAGTGATCCCGCTGCGTGTTCGCGACGAGTGCACAGGTTCGAAGAATGACATGGAGCGATTCGCGCGCTTCTGGATTGTGAAGGAGCAGTTTGTCGACGCGGGTCGCGCGATGAACGGCAAGCCCGTCACCATCGAGGTCGAGCTCGAACACTACAACCCGCCCAAGAAGGGCGCGATCGAGCGCGCCGATTGGAGCACGGTCATCGGTGTGCGCTCGCTGATTCCCGGGCTTGAGGTGAAGTTCGTCTCTAAGCGCGATGTAGGGACCGACGCCGCGATGCTCACGATCGAGTGCACCCCAACGCGCGCGGGCGCGTTTGAGGGCGAGATCGAGATCGAAACCGCCGCCGGCAAGGGCCGCGTGCCGTTTGTGATGTTCGCTACAACTTGGTGAACCGACGGTCATCCGATGAATCCTGGCTCACTCTCCATGAACGACTGGCGATCCAACGCATCGGCGTTTGCTGAACTCCTTGCCGCCGCCGCTGCGTCGTTGGCGAGTTCGCCGGTGCGCGCCCATTCCTGCGTGCGGCTTCCTGCTCGCGGGCGATTGCTGATCACCGGCGATCTGCACGGCAACACGATCCACTTCGAGGCCGCCATCACCGCCGCCCGCCTCGGCCGCTCGCGCGACCATCATGTCGTGCTGCAGGAGGTCATTCACGGCGACAGCCGCACTGATGGCCTCGACATGAGCCACCGGCTGCTCGCGCGCATCGCGGAGTTGGTGCTCGCTCATCCGGGGCAGGTGCATCCGATCCTCGCCAATCACGAGCTCGCGCAATGCCGCGGCCATCCGATCGTCAAGAGCGGAGTGAATTGTGTCGAGGCGTTTGACGAGGGAATCGAACACGCTTTCGGCGACGACGCGCAGATCGCCGCCGACGCGGTGCGGCGCTTCATTACCGCCATGCCGTTGGCGGTGGTGTGCGAGAACGGCGTTACGGTCACGCACTCGCTTCCCAACGCCAGCGCTATGCGGCGTTTCGATACGCGCGTTCTTGAGCGCGCGCTGTGCGACGAGGATTTCGATCCGCCCTACGGCGCGGCGTATCTTCTGACCTGGGGCCGTTCGCACGATCCCGTGCAACTGATCTCCCTCGCCCGCGACTGGGGTGTGAGCGTGTTCATCGTCGGTCACGCGCCCGCGCCCGATGGCGTTGGATTTCGCGCGCCCAACATGGTCGTGCTCAACTCGGGCCACGCCGAGGGACGGGTGATCGACCTCGACCTCGCCGCGCGCACGCCGTCCGCCGCGGCGCTTGCCGTTGGCGCGGTTGCGTTGGCGGCGTTCCTGCGTGATGACCACACCGCGAGTGGGCAGGCGCTGGCGTGACGCGCACCATCCTCGCCATCGATTGCTCGCAGCGGATCTCAACCATCGTGTTGTCGCGTGGCCCCATCGTCTACGAGCGCTCGTTCGAGCCGGCAAACCAGGCCGAGCGCGAGCCCTTCTGGGACGAACTGCGCGAGCTCTGCGCCGAAGCCTTCATCGAGCCGTGGGAGTTCGAGGCGGTCGCGGTGGTGGCCGGGCCGGGCGGCTTTACCGGGCTGCGGGTTTCGATCGCCTTCGCCAAGGCGTTCGCGTTGGCCCGCGAAGTTCCCGCGATTGCGCTCGGATCGGCCGCGGTGTTCGCCGCCTCCGATGCGGCGCGCAGTGGCCGCGGCCCTTGGCTGGTGACGCTGGCGTCGAAGTCGGGCAGCGCATGGTGCGCACGGGTGACCCGCGGCGACGACGGCTCGTTCATTGAGGAAATGGGCGAGGTTCTCGACGCAATCGGGTTCCTTCCTAAGGTCAGCGCGGTCGCCGCAGCGGGTGGCGTCGTGCTCTCGGACGAACACCTCGACCCCGCCATCGCAACCGTGGTCCGCCAGGCCGATGCCCACACGCGCGCCATCGCCGTCGATCCCTGTGCCTTGGCGGCGTTGGCGCAACTCGCGCTTTCGCGCAACGCCACCACCGATCCCTTCGCGCTCGCGCCCATCTATCCACGGGAACCAGAAGCAGTTACGAAGTGGCGTGAGCGCCATCCCCCCAAGCCTTGATGGGGGCACCTTGCGTGTATTGGGCTTGTATTGGGCGTGTATTGGGCGTACATCGCGCGCAAATTTTGTATGGGGTCTTTCCCGCAAAAACTGCGCATTCCGCCGCCGCTCGCCGCCGGAGCGTCTCGCGCGAATCGCCGCGTTCGTTACAGATGAACCATCGACCGCCTCGTCGACGCGGAACGGGTCGCTGCTGCTTCATGGTTGCCCCAATTGATCCGATCCACTTCACGCACCGAGGAGGTGCGCTCTCGGCGGGCCGATCCGCCGATGCGTTCGGACTGTAGAGGAGAAGGAGGGGTTGTCAGCATGCAGGGTTCCTTCAACGACTATCCATCCAACGAGTTTCCATCTGACGACCGAGCCGAAGTCGGCGCGGATGGGCTCGAAGCCAGTCATGACGCCAGTCACGACGAGGAACACGATGCGGGTCACGCCGCAGCGCTTTGCGTCGGCTTCGATGCCGTCGCCATCGCCCGAGTCGCCAACCTGCTCAACAGCGGTGGCATTTCCTGCGAACAGGCCAGCTCGATCGATGCCGCCATCGCCCACCTCGTCAGTGGCGCCACTGACCTGATCATCGTCACCGATCGCGTGACCCCCGCCACCTTCGCGCCCATCGCTGCGCAGGCTCGCCGCATCAATTCCTCGATCAAGGTCCTGGTCGCCGGCGCTGCGCCGCGCGGGCCGCGACTTCTTGAAGCCGTGCGCGCCGGAGCGATCGATTGGCTCGACCTCTCGCGCGAGGACGCCGACTTGCAGAATCGTCTTCACGCCGCGCTCGAGCTCGGTCGCGAGGATCGCCGACGCGATGCGCGCATCTCGCGCCTCAAGGGCATCTGCCGCAAGCTTTCGATCACCCGCAGCGAATTCTCCAAGCAGATCGACTCGCTCTCCGAAGGGCTGAGCGATTTCCGCGATCGCGTCGACGAGGCGGGCATCGTGGGCGAGTTCCGCGGGCTCATCTCGCAGGAACTCGATGTGGAAGATCTCCTGCGCACTTCGATGCAGTACATGCTCACCAAGACCGGCGCGACCAACGCCGCCGTCTTCCTTCCCGGCTCGAAGCCTTCGCAGTTTGGCTTGGGCGCGTATGTCAACTACGACTGCCCGCGCACCACCGCCGAACCGCTGCTTTCGCGCCTGGCCGACGAAATCTGTCCGCGCTTGGCCGAGGGCGAGGACATCGTTCGCTTCGCCGACACCGCTGAGTTTGTCGAGTCGATCGGCATCGAAGCCTCGGTGCTCGACGACTGCGAACTGGTTGCCTGGCCCGCCTTCGATGGCGACGAGTGCATGGGCGTGTTCTTTCTCTTTCGAAATCGCAACGAGCCGTTCAAGGACGAGCTCGCGGGTTTGATCGACGCGCTGCGTCCGGTCTTCGCCGCGCAGATGGCAAAGTTGGTGCGCGTGCATCACCGATCCAAGTACTCATGGCCCGAGTCGCGCGCCGACGCGAACGAGGAGGATGACGGCTTGGATGAGGGTGATGGTTGGCGCCGCGCCGCTTGAGGCCATTGCGCGCGCCGCCGCCGCAACGCGCACTACATTGCGCGCATGAACCGACGACGCACCATTCAGGAATTTCGCGCCGAGCGCGCCACCGGCCAGGCCGCCCTCATGGAGGCCGACCATCTCGGCATCAAGCGTTTTCTACGCCTCGACAGTGCGACCTATGAAGACGGCGCGCTCGACGGTCGCACCAAGGAGTTGCTCGGGCTCGTCGCTAGCGCGGTGCTGCGCTGCAACGACTGCATCGACTACCACCTCGAGCAATGCGTCGCGCTCGGATACACCAAGGAACAGCTGGTTGACGCGATGAATGTTGCGCTCGTTGTCGGCGGCTCGATCGTTATTCCACACGCGCGCCACGCCATGCTGTCGATCGACGAGTTGTTTGCCGAGAAGCAGGGCGCCGCTAAATCTTCTTGAGTCGAGCCAGCACCGTGACTCCGCCGGTCACGCGGTCGCCCTTGACCACCATGATTTGCTCGACCGAGGTCGTGGGAATGACCAGTTCCGTTGTCGAGCCAAACTTGATCATGCCGAAGCGCTCGCCGCGGGCAAACTTCTGACCCGCCACGATCGGGCAGACGATGTGACGCGCAATCTTGCCTGAGATCTGCTTGACGCCAAGCAGGATCCCGCCCGGCGATCGCAGCTTGACCACCATCGACTCGTTGACTTTCGCGCTCTCCTCGATGCGAACATCGAGGTACTTGCCCGGCGTGTGAACGGTGGCGAGCACCTCGGCGTCGCAGGGCATGCGGTTGATGTGCACATCGAGCACCGAAAGGTAGACGCGCACGATGGTCGCCGGCCCAGCGGTGGCGATGTGGTCGGAGACCTCAAGGACCGCGCTCACCAGGCCGTCGGCGGGGCTGACCAGGTCGCGCGGGTCGCTTGACGCAGGCCGTCGACCCAATGGATCGCGGAAGAACGACGCGAGCGCCATCCAAACCACCACCGCAACGCCCACCAACCACCACCAGCCAAAGAACACACCCGCCGCTGCGGGAATCGCAGCGGCGAGGGTGATGATCATCCATTCACGGATTCCGTAACGGGTAAGCAGCATCAAGCGATCATTCGGTCGCGCGGCCAATGAAGAAGCCGAGCAGCCCAAACACCGCAACGATTCCGCCGAGGCTTCCCGCCCAGGCGACGAGGTTGCTGGAGAAGTTGGTGGCGACGATCGAGCCCGAGCCCATGCCCGCCGAAACGATGATGAGCGCGGCGACGACAAGCGCGGCAACCGCCGCGATCATCATTCCCAAACCCGCACCCGACCAAGCGCCGTCGTAAGCCTCGGCAACCATCATGCCCGTCGAGTTGGGAGCCTGTGCCTCGGGGGTTTCCATGGCGGCAGCGGCGAAGATGCCGCTTGAACCAGCCTGCGAACCACCGCCATCGTTGGAATAGACCTGATCCATGAGCTCCGCGCCGAGAGCGGTCTCGTCGCTGTCGCGGGTGAGGTCGAGAAGACCGGAGCCGGAACCAACGGTTTCCAAGCCGATTTCGACATTGTCGCCGCGCTTGCCACCCTTGCGGCCGCCGAGGGCGCTGATGCCAGTGCGCTCGCCAGAGTCGCCGCCGTTCATTCCCGCCGCGCTACCCGTGCCAGCGAGGCCGAGCGCGGAGTCATCCATCGGCGCAGCCTTCTTCGACGGAGTCGGAGCAGACTTGATCGGAGCTGCGGAGCCCGAGTCGGCCAGGCCGATCGGTCCCATGTCGTCGTTCAGGTCGACGGCATCTTCGTCGCTGTCGAGCACTTCAACCTGCTCGACGCGGAACTTGATCTGGTCCTCGTGGTGAACGCGCTGCAGAACACCGCGATCAGCCAACTTGTTGATCTCGGATGCGGTCTTGCCGAGGCGCTTGGCGGCCTCATCGAGGGTGTAGAACGACTTGCTGGCCATAGGGGTACTCCAAATCGGCAGGCGGACGCCCGCGCGAAGTTCCGTACGCTACCCAACCGAGGCGGATGCCGCAAGGTTGAAGGACGCCGACGATTCAAGAGCCGATCAGCGATGATCGGAGCGGAGCAGAGCGGAAATGGGTGCGGCAGAGGCGGGCGCGCGACGATGGCCAAATCGACCTCAGGACAATCTCCAACTCGAAGGCAAGGGCGAACGCAAGTTCGAACGCAAGTTCGACCGCTGGCCGCCGCCGCCGATCCGTTGGCGGCGTGGTTCGCCGTCGCCGCCCGCGACCTGCCCTGGCGTCAAACCAAGGGCCGCCAGCGAAGCGGCTACCACGCGCTGGTCAGCGAGTTGATGCTGCAACAGACCCAGGTTTCGCGGGTTCTGGAGAAGTTCACCCCGTTCATCGATCGGTTTCCCAACCCGCAGACACTCGCGGCGGCAAGCGAAGACGAGGTCCTGACCGCCTGGCAGGGGCTCGGCTACTACCGGCGCGCGCGCTTCCTCCACGCCGCGGCCAAGGCGGTCGTCGAGCGCCACGCGGGGACGGTTCCGTCCGACGTCGACGCGCTTCTGGCCCTTCCCGGCGTGGGCCGCTACACCGCGGGGGCCATCGCTTCCATCGTCTTTGCGGCACGAGCGCCGATCGTCGACGGAAATGTCATCCGGGTCTTCCAACGCCTGGCCGCCCACAAGGGCAGCGCGAGCGACCCGAAGGTCACCGCTTGGGCCTGGAAAGAGGCGGAGGGGTTTGCGGCGGCGGCGGCTGACCCTGGAAAGGCCAATGAGGCGCTCATGGAGCTGGGCGCGACTGTCTGCACGCCGGCAAATCCACGATGTCATGCCTGTCCCATTTCTCGCCAGTGCGCGGCGCGGGAGCAGGGCTTGGTCGGCGAGATCCCCGCACCCAAGCAGAAGGCGGCCCGCAAGGAGCTCGTCCTGGTGACGGCGCGGGTCACGCGCACCGACGGCGCGGTGCTACTCGAGCAGCGTCCGCGCGACAAGGCGGCGGAGGGGGCGCGGGAAGGACTGTTGGGTCAACTTTGGGCCGGACTCTGGCAACCACCAACCGTCGAGAGCGCCGACGGCGAGGAACTCGGTTCGGCCGCGGCGGCGAAGTTGCTCAATCTGCAAGCAACGCTGGTGCGCCTCGAAAAGATCGTTCCGTTCCTGACCACCCATCGCGCCGTGCGCTTTGTGGTGTTCACGGCGACGGTGCGGGGAAAGGGCGCGGCGCTCGCCAACAACGGCCGACGCTGGGTTGCCGCGGCGCAGCTGCACGAGCACGCGCTGTCCAACGCGGCCAAGCGCGTGCTGGAGAGTTAGGCCAGCACAGCTTCGAGCAT
>QWPT01000051.1 GCA_003671075.1 Planctomycetota bacterium | reverse complement strand
GAGAAGTTCAGCACATCGCCCGGGACGAACTGAAGAAGAGCCGAGGCGATCGCTTCTGGAGCGCGGAAGCCGTTTTCCGAGGAGATCGTCGGGAAGAAGTAGCCCTGAGATTCGCTCGCGATTCCGGTCACGCCGAAACCGTTGTCGGCGGCGAGGACAACGCCCATCACATTGGTGCCGTGGTTGGCGCTGATCGGCCCTTGCTCGACATAGATCGGCGACTGGCCCTCCTCGGAGATGATGCGTGGAATCGCCAGCAGCGGTCCGTCCCAAGGGCGGCTCTGATTCTTGGCTGGGCCGGCGAGAATGAAGTCCTCGTGCCCTGCGTAGCCAGACGACTCAAACACTCCGATGTTGATTCCCTCGCCCTTGAGATAGGGGTTGTTTTCGGGATCGCCGCCCTGGTAGTACTGCCAAATCAGATTCTGGAAGTCTTCCATTTCCTTGAGGGCAAAGCCGTGGCCAGTGAAGCCGAGGCTGTCGGTGCCCTGACCATCGGGCCGGCTACCGACCCAAACAGCGCCGAGGTTGTAAAGGTCAACCATGTCCTCAGGACGCGGGCCCGACTGAAGGTAATACTGGTAGCCCTGAAGACCATTGATGGTTTCTTGGGGAGTCAGGTCTGGCGAGACGTCAGTGGAGATTTCGGGAATGGTGCAGGAGGCGAATTGGCCGGACAGAACCAAGTTGGCGCAAGTGGAGTCCCAACCTTCTTCGCAGCAGCTCGGGTCGAGCACGCAGACCGCTGAGCAGCAGCCGGGCTGATTGCAGCCACGGGTCGAGTGCGGTAACACGCAACTGCCGTTCTGAAGTTGACCGTAGGTAGGCTGGAACTCAGGGAGGATGAAGGTCGGTTCGAACACGTCGAAGAAGCAGGGGTCGTACTCGCCACCGCCGTAGACAGTTCCCGCGCACAGCATGTTGGCGAGACCCGCGCAGTAGACAGTCCAACCGCCAAGGTCGTCTTCGTCGATGCAACCTGGATCGATGACGCCGACCTGCTCGCAGCAGGCGGCATCGTTGCAACCCCAAATCGGGTCGGGTTGACCAGGATTGCACTCGGTGCGATTGATGTCGTCGGTTCCAGGCGCGGGATTGGTGCAGCTCCCGCTTGGTCGGCTGCAGTCGGTGGCATTGGTCGGGTCGCAGCCTTGCTGCAGGTTGGCCATGTGACGGTCGAACGCAACAAACTCGACCTGCTCGAGATCGGAGAACATGCGTCCGGCCTCAAAGAGCTGATCGGTGGGAACGCCAGAGAACATGATCATGCCCGCAAGGTCGGGCTGCTCGTGCCCGCTGTGCGTGCGAGCGCGGAACTCAATCTCGGACAGCTCAGACTCGGTCTTGCGGATCCACTGCCGAGCCGAGGCTCCGAAGTAGTTGAGAAGCGCGTTGGCTTGGCCGAGGTCGGCGCCGCCGATGCTCACCAGCGAAGAAGACGCGGTCAGCGAGGCGCGCGCCTTGACGCTGTCGTTGAACTTCACGACGAAGGTTCCTGGCAGCGTGAGTGGGCTCGGTGCGAGTCCTCCGCCGCGGAATCGATTGGGAAGCAGGGCCTCAACCGGATCGAGCTTGGCGTAGGCGACTCGCGGCGTGAAGGTGCGCACAGCGCCTGGCGCGTTCGGCGCTTCGGCGGTCGGCGCGGCTTGCGCTGCGGCATCAACAAAAAGCGTCGTGCTCGTCACGAGCGAGGTCATGATCGCTGCGCCGCGCACAAATCGGAGGGCGGCGGAGGAGAAGGCGTTGTTGCTAAATGGACGCATGCGCATGTTCGGTTTCTCTGGTGGACGCGCCCGAAGGGGCGATCTCATGACTGACGGACTGACTGACTGACTGACTGATGACGGGCTTCTGCAAGATCGATTGCTGATCGTGACTTGCACTGCGGGACTGGTGGTCACGGTTTATCTTTTCAGGCTGCCACGCACAGGACCATCTATGACCAACTACGGCCATCTACGCAACACTGAGGCGATTGTTTCACAACGGAAACGATTCGCGGTCAGTTTCTATCAGCCGTTCACTCTGACAACTTCGCGTCGGTGACTCCCGAAGTCAACCGATGCGATGGCACTTCATACTCTCGCGCGGCATTCAAATGGAACGCAAACGCGACTGCGGACGCGCGATGAATGAACAGCGCGCGAGTTCTGAAATATACCAAACGCCCGAAGGGGGGGAGGATATTGGCGTGCGTTTTTCGGACATAGCCAAGCAGTTGGCCGCTGCGGTTTGGACTTGCGGGGCATCGTTGCGGTCGCGCACTTGGTCGGCTGCTTCGATCATCAGTTTCAGGCGCCAGTACCCGAGCCAATGTCGCGGCGGAAGAACGCGCCTTCAAACCGGATGCAAGCCGCTGCCTGACGAGCGAGTTCGGCCGCGCGCGCATTGGTTGCGGCCAGTGCGGTGACTCCAAGGACACGGCCTCCGTTGGTCACGAGGTTCCCGTTCCTTCGCGTCGTGCCCGAATGAAAGAGCAGCACATCCTCGCCCGGATTGCGCTGAACCGCCTTGGCATCTTCAAGACCCGTGATTTCTAGGCCTTTGGCGTAGTTTCCTGGGTAACCCTTCGCACAAACCATCACGCAGCATGCCGCCCGTGCGTCGAAGCTCAGGTCGACTTCAGAGAGATTTCCGGTTGCCGTTGCCCAGCAGAGTTCGACGAGGTCGCCCTTGAGGCGAGCCATGATCGGCTGAGTTTCTGGATCTCCGAAGCGCGTGTTGAATTCAAGGACTTTCGGGCCCGCCGCCGTCAGCATCATTCCCGCATAGAGCACGCCGCGGAAGGGGATTTCCATGCGCTTGAGCGCGTCGATGATGGGTACGAGTACATCGCGCTGCACCACGCGCAGGAGTTCCTGCGTTGCCTTGGGAGTCGGGCTGAACGCGCCCATCCCGCCGGTATTGGGGCCGGTATCGCCTTCGCCAACCCGCTTGTGATCCTGCGCGGGATCGAGGATCCAGAAGTCCTGTCCGTCGCAGAGTGCGAGCACGCTGACCTCGGGGCCTTCGAGCAGATCCTCGACAAGAATGGTGGTGCCAGCGTCGCCGAATATCCTGCGAACCAGACAGTCCTCGATCGCATGGCGCGCTTCGGGGATCGTCTTGCAGATCACGACGCCTTTGCCGGCGCAAAGTCCAGTTGCCTTGACGACGCAGCCATCGACGCGGGTATCGGCGTAGGTCAGCGCCTGCTCGGGATCGGTGAACACGCGCCCCTCGCCAGTAGGCACGCTTGCGGCGCGCATGACCTGTTTGGCGAACGCCTTGTCCCATTCAAGTTGCGCGCCCGCCTTGGTCGGTCCGAACGCCACGCGACGGGGGTAGTCGGCGATCTTGGTGGCGTAATCGGCGGCAAGCGGGCCTTCGGGCCCGATCACGACCAGGCTCACATTTTCTCGATCGCACCAACGGGTGATGCGGAACATGTCGTCGATCGGCTCGGGGCAAACGCGCCCGAGCTCTTGAATTCCCGCGTTTGCGCCAGGTTCAATCCAAAGAGTTCCGAGGCGTTTGCTCTGCTTGAGCTTCCAGGCGAGCGCGTGCTCGCGGCCGCCGGTACCGAGGAGGAGAACATTGACAGTATCTGGGCAGCGAAGTTTGGCCATGGGGGGCGGACACTGTAACGGGGAGTCGTGTTAGATTGCGCGACCCGGCTTCAGCCGAGATTTTGGACACGCTCTCATGCAATCGAACCGCCTTTCCGTCCTCCGTTCGCTTCCGAGCATCCTTGCGCTGGCGTTCACTGCCGCGATTGCTCTGGTTCCTGGCCAAGCGGATGCGCAGAGCCCTGAGCTCTTCAAGAAGCTCAACGCCCCTGCGGGTCGGGTCGCGGAGAATTTGAAGAGCGCCACTCGCCTCTTTACCGCCTACATCGACATGACCAAGTCGCCGCAGGAAGTCGGCCCTGAGTTCAACGAGACTTCGATTTGGCCGGGAATGACGGACTTTGCCGAGGTGGCCAAGTGGGCTGAGGCGAACTCGGTCATGGGTAAGGCTCTGCTGGAACTACAGAATTGCCAGATCCTCGGCGTGCCGTACGGAACCGAAGGGGTTGATCCGAAGTTCGTCGAGCGCGGACTGACCGCGGAAATCGGCGTTGGCGGCGACCTCACCAAGATCCGCTTCGGCTACCTCAAGAGCCTCGACACCATCGGTGCTTATGTTGTTGCTGACATGTATCGCCAGTGCGAGGCGGGCGCGTTTGAGGATGCGTTCAAGCTCGGCATCGCCCATCTGCGCTTGCTGCGTCAGGCCTGCGACGCGCAGATGTTTGAGGAGAAGCTGGCGTCGATGACGCTGCTTGCCGACGCGTTCTCGGTGCACCGCGACATCCTCTATGTCTACAGCGCGAAGATGGCCCCCGAACTACTGAAGAGCCTCTCCACCAAGGAATATCCTTTCCTTATGCCATCGGAGAACGAGCGCATGAAGCGGCTCGAGATGCCTGAGGGCGATCTCCTGGTTGCCGATGAGCTCATCAAGTCGGTGTTCAATTCGGGCGGGACCGTCTCGGACGAGAAGTTCGCCAAGACATTCTCTGGCCTGCAATCGGTCGATCAGCCGCTCACGACCTTCGGCGCCACCAAGCGTTGGGCGAAGATCGCCAGCGTGCACGGCAGCCTCGAGGCGACCTTGCTGAAACTCAACGCCGTGTACGACGACTGGTGGCGTCGTTGGCGCCTGCCCGCCTACGGCCCGATGATTTCGATGCCGACCGTGCTTTCGAAGACGAATCCGGTGAAGTATGCGGCCGTGGTGCTTGGAGTCAAGGACATCGATCGGCTCTTCGGCATGCGTCGTCGTTTGATCGCAGAGTTCGATGGCACCGTGGTCTCGGCTGGTCTGGCCAGCTATCGCCGCGATCTCGGTCAATGGCCCAACGACATCAAGATGACCTACACCCAGTACTTTCCGAAGAAGTTCAACTTCGATCCGTACGAGAAGGGGTATGGCCAATTCACCTACGAATTCCTTGGTAGCAAGGAGCGCGGCATCGACGGCGATCTCGGTCGGGTGGTGGTCACGGGCTGCGTGCTCTACGCGCGCAACGATGATCATGAGGCCAATGGCGCGTCGCGTCACTCTGCTGGCGGAACCAACGATGACTTTGTGCTGTGGCCGGCGCTGCGGGCGATCTCGCGCGGTCAGGCGAAGTGAGCAGGAGTCAGTCGGTTGAATTGAATGGAGCAGACATGAACGCAGCATCGAACATCGAGAAGTTGGTCGTGATTGGTTCGGGCCCGGCGGGATGGACGGCGTGCATCTACGCCGCGCGCGCCAATCTTGACCCATTGGCGATCATCGGAGTTCCTGCGGCAAATCCAGCGCCCGTGCTACCAGGTGGTCAGCTCATGCTCACCACTGAAGTCGAGAATTACCCTGGGTTTCCCCACGGTGTGTCCGGCCCCGACATGATGGCGCTCTTTCAGCAGCAGGCTGAGCGCTTCGGAACCCGCATCGCCAACGCCGATGTCGTCAAGTGCGACTTCACGCAGCGCCCGTTTGTGCTCGAAACCAGTGAAGGCGAAACGGTGCGTGCGCGTGCGGTGATCATCGCAACTGGCGCAACTGCCAACTGGATCGGACTTCCCAACGAGTTGCGTCTTGCCATGAACGGCGGCGGCGTGAGTGCGTGCGCTGTTTGCGACGGCGCGCTGCCGTGCTATCGCAACCAGCCGCTGGCGGTGGTCGGCGGCGGCGACACTGCGATGGAAGAGGCGAGTTACCTCACCAAGTTCGCCTCCAAGGTCTATGTGATTCATCGTCGCGATAGTTTCCGCGCGTCCAAGGCGATGCAGGCGCGCATCCTCGACAATCCCAAGGCTGAGCCGGTTTGGAATTCAGTCGTGGTCGATGTGCTCGGCGAGAGTTTCATTGAAGGCGTTGTGCTGGAAAACCTCGTCACCAAGCAGCGCAGCACGCTTGCGGTGAAGGGTCTTTTCATTGCCATCGGCCATGCGCCGGCGACCAAGTTTCTGCAGGGCACCGGCATCGAGTTCGACGACAAGGGCTATGTGCATCTGCGCAATCGCTCGAGCGAGACGAACATCGAGGGCGTGTTTGCGGCGGGCGATGTTGCCGACGCCAACTATCGCCAAGCGGTCACCGCAAGCGGAATGGGCTGCCAGTCCGCCATGGACGCCGAACGCTGGCTGGCCGCGCAAGGCGTGCACTAAACGCGCGCGCGCTGCTTACGCCGGATCCGGCGCAATCTTGGTGATCACCTTCGCCGCCACGATGTCGCCCCAGACATTCACGGTGGTTCGCACCATGTCGACCAATCGGTCGACACCAATGATGATGCCGACGGCTGCAACGGGAACTGGCGCAAGCCCGCGTCCAGCAAGGCTCGTGTTGACGGCGGTGATCACGATCACCAGTGTCACCAGGCCCGCCGACGGAATGCCCGCAGCTCCGATTGCCGCCAGCGTCGCGGTCATCACAACGATGACGTTGTCGCCAAAGGTCAGTTCCGCTCCGAAGAGTTGGAAGAGAAACAGCGCTGCAACCGCCTCATACAGCGCAGTTCCATCCATGTTGATGGTCGCACCGATGGGTATGACAAAGCTGCACGCGCGCTTCGAGCACTGACCTTGGCTCGCGGCAACCTCGAGCGTTACTGGGAGCGTGGCGTTGGATGAGCTGGTGGAGAACGCGGTGTACAGCGCGCGGCGAACTCGCCACATGAGCTTCCAACAATTGCCGCCGCCCAACAGAAGTCCCATCAACGGAAGCACGATCATTCCATGCAGAATTAGGGCGATCAGAACGAGCACGAAGTACTTGCCCACGGGGCCTGAAGCCGATCCGATGCCGATCTTTGCAACCACGCTGGTGACAAAGAGAAACAGTCCGATCGGCATGAGCCACAGAATCCAGCGGATCACCCGCAGAATCGCGGCCAGTAGCCCATTGACAACATCGCGCGCCACCCGCGCCGACTCGCCAGCGGCCGCAAGCCCAAGTCCGAGCAGGATTGAAAATGAGATGACGCCGACGGTGTTTCCGCTCGCAGCTTCCGCCAAGGGGCTCTTGGGAAGAAGTTGCGACAAGATCGATTGCCACGCGCCCGTCAAGCCCATCGCCTCACCGGAAACCATGCGCTGGGCGCGGGTGGCATCGGCGGCGAAGACCTCGCCTCCTTGGCGTGTGAGTGCCTCGAGGTCCTGCGCGGAGATCCCTGCGCCGGGTTGAAAGATCTCAACGGCCGTTGCGCCCAGAGCGGCGGCCAGCAGCATGCTCGCGACATAAAACGCCATGGTCGCGCTGCCGATGATTCCCAGTTTGGAAGGGTCGCCGATGGAAGCGATTCCGCTGGCAACCGAGAGAACGACCAGAGGAACCACAATCATTTGCAGCGGCCGAAGCAGCAGCATTTCTCCGCCCACGCTCCACCAGGCGCTGAGATTCTCAGGATTCGCGCTCTGGTGAAACATTTGGCCAACCGCCACGCCCAGAATCAATGCGACGAAGAGGAGCCCAGTTTGCCAGCGATTGGATTGAAGCGACATGCCCCGATCCTAACGGACCGGGGCATGGGGGGATTGAAGGATGTCGGCGGTAACGCGATGTTTTCGATCAGAGGTTCTTGATCAGACCTTCGCGGGCTGCTCAGGCGCCGTGCTGCGCACATGCGTCTCGACCAACTGCTCGGGATCGACCGGACCAGGCGCGTCGCTCATGAGATCCATGCCCGACTGCGTCTTGGGGAATGCGATCACATCGCGAATATTGTCGGTGCCCACGATGTGCATGATCAGTCGATCGAGTCCGAACGCGATTCCGCCGTGCGGAGGAGCGCCGTGCTTGAGCGCGTCGAGGAGGAAGCCGAACTTCATCTTCGCATCGGCCTCGGTCAGGCCGATCAGGCCGAACACCGCCTCCTGGACCTTGGTGTTGTGGATGCGAATCGAGCCGCCGGCGATCTCGCTGCCGTTGAGCACCAGGTCGTAGCCAGCGGAAAGACACGCGCCGGGATTCTTGTCGAGAATGCCGAATTGATCGGGATTCGGGCTAGTGAACGGATGGTGCAACGCAACCCAACGCTTGCCGTCATCGTCCCATTCAAACATCGGGAAATCGATGACCCAGAGGAAGTTCCACTTGCCTTGGGGGATGATGTCGAGATCGCGCGCGATCTTCTGTCGAAGTTCGCCGAGCGTCTTGGTGGCGATGTCGTAGTGGTCGGCGGCGAAGACGACGATGTCGCCTTGCTTGAGCCCGAGCTTCTCGATGAGCTCAGCCTTGATCGGCTCGCAGAACTTGGCGATGCCGGTTTCGAAGCCGTTGGCGCCGAGCTTGGTGTACGGAATGCCGCCCGCCTTGAAGATCTTGGCGAAATCGCTGTAACCATCGAGCAACTTGCGGGTGATCTTCTCGTTGGGAGTCGGCACCCGAATCGCCTTGACCACGCCGCCGCGGCCCATGCGCGACTTCTCCAACGCCTCCTTGAAGACCACGAAATCGGTCTTGGCGGCGATGGCGGAAATGTCGTGCAACTCAAGACCGTAACGATTGTCGGGGCGATCGATGCCGTAGCGTTCCATCGCATCCCAGTAGGTGATGCGCTCGACGGTGCCGATGTCGTAGCTAAAGAGCTCGGTCCACAGCCCGCGGACGAAGCCCGTCATCATCTCCATGACATCCTCGCGCTCGACGAAGCTCATCTCCAGATCGATCTGGGTGAACTCAGCCTGACGGTCGGCGCGCGGGTCTTCGTCGCGCATGCACTTGCAGATTTGCAGGTAGCGATCGCAACCAGCAACCATGAGAATCTGCTTGAAAAGCTGCGGACTTTGCGGCAACGCGTACCACTTGCCCGGATGCAGTCGCGCAGGAACGATGAAGTCGCGCGCGCCCTCAGGCGTGGTCTTGATGAGCAGCGGCGTTTCGATTTCGAGGAAGCCGTTGGAACCGAAATAGTCACGGGCAAACTTGGTCACGCGTGAACGGGTGCGCAAAATGCTTTGCATGCGCGGACGGCGCAGATCGATGTAGCGGTACTTGAGACGGATCTCTTCGCCGATCTTCTCCGCATCGTGGTCGTCGGGAAGAATCGGCGGCGGCTCGGCGGCGTTGAGCAGCTCGAGTTTCTCGGCGACAATCTCGATCTCGCCAGTGGCGAGCTTTGGATTCGCAGCGCCTGCGCGGATGCGAACCTTGCCGGTGACGGCGATGACGAACTCGCGGCGGAGCGTCTTGGCAAGCCCGACGAGATCGGCAGGGGACTGCTCGAGGTCAAATACGACCTGGCAGAGTCCCTCCCGGTCGCGAACATCGGCAAAGATGAGACCCTTGCCCTGATCGCGATAGGTGTTGATCCAACCGCAGACGGTGATGGTCTGCCCGACGAGGTTCGCGCGGAGCGAGCCGCACATGTGTGAGCGCTTGAGCATAAGGAGGTGGGAATGGTACAGAGTTTGAATGGGGGCAAACACAGTTGCGAGCGCGGCTATCGACTGGATTCGGTAGTCTTCCCCCATGGAATCTGGATCCCGGGACGCAAAGCGAAAAGTCGTGCTGTTCACCGCGCAGGAGCCGTCGGGCGATGCCCACGCCGCGCCGGTGATCGCTCGATTGCGTGCCGAGTATCCCGACATCGAGCCAGTAGCTTTCGGCGGACCGCGGATGGAAGCTGCGGGCGCGACCATGCTCGGGCGCACTGCCGACGACGGAGTGATGGGGCTGGCGGGCGCGACCAAGGTCCTCGAGGTTCGCGCGCTGCACAACCGAGTGGTCGAGTGGGTGCGCGCGAATCCGATCGCCGTCCACATGCCCGTCGATAGCCCGAGCGCAAACTTTCCGTTGTCGGCGCGATTGAGGCCGATGGGCGTGAAGATCGTGAACCTCGTTGCGCCGCAACTCTGGGCCTGGGCGCCGTGGCGGATCAGAAAGGTCCGCCGCATCAGCGACGCGCTGCTCTGCTTGCTTCCGTTTGAGGAGCAATGGTTTCGCAGCCGCGGAGTAACGGCGAAATTCGTCGGTCATCCCGTGCTCTCGGGGACCCTCGATTTCAACGCGTTGGATAGGCAGTCCGCGGACTTTCCCAAAGGTGCGCCGCGGGTGTTGTTGTTGGCGGGGTCGCGTTCGAGCGAGGTTCGCAACAACGCGCAGCTGCTGCTCGATGCGTTCTCCATCATCAAGCGCAACCTTCCCTTGGCCAGCGCGATTGTGGTCGCTTCCAACGAGGCCAATGCGCAGTTGTTTCGCAAGGTCATCGGCGGCTCGGTGATCGGCCGCCCGCTGCCTATGGGCGTGCAGATGGAGGTCGGTTGCATCGATGCGGGAGTTTCGTGGTGCGACATTGCGATTGCGGTGTCGGGAACCGTGAGTCTCGACTGCGCGCGCCAGGCTAAGCCGGTGGTCGGCATCTATCGAACCAGTTTGCTTGAGGTGCTCGGCGCCAAGTTGGTCCTGCGTGCGCCGTATCGGCTGCTTCCCAACATTGTGGCGGGGCGGCGCATTGTTCCTGAATTCGTGCCTTACGCGGGCAATGCGGGCCCCATTGCGGGCGCAGCGCTCGAGCTGCTCACCAATCGCGTTCGCATGCAGCGCACTCGTGATGAACTGAAGGCGGTGACGGCTGCGTTTGCTGGCCGCGATCCTGCGCGGATTTCCGCTGCAGTGGTCGCGCGTGCGGCGCGCGGCGAGTCGATTGACAACGCTGCGCTCGATCTGGTCGTGGATGAATGTCGTGGATGAATGCAGGGATGAATGTACGGATGTTTGCGGCGATCGCGCGGCGATCGTCGGGCTACAGCTCAACAATGGCAGAGGAGCATCGAATGCGATTGAACATGGTTTATCGAATGGCCGGCATAGTTGGTGCTATCGCGCTTGATTCGGTGGTGCGCGCTGAAAACCTCGCCTTGCAATCGCCGCCGGTCGCGCAAATCGGGTTGCCGGTTGCTGGCACCGCGTTCTTGCTGTGGATCGTTGTTGGCGCGGTGGCCGCGATCATCGTTCTCTACTTCATCGTCTCGCGCTGGGTGGTGAACATCGGCTCAAGCGAGATCGCCATAACCGAGCGCCGCTTCTCCGGTCGTCGGCTTCCCGCCGGGCGCGTATTCGCGGCCAACGGCGAGGTCGGCATTCAGGCGGCGTATCTCGCGCCTGGACTGCACATCGTGCCGTGGCCGTATGTGCGCGTGGTGAGCAAGCATAATTTCGTCACCATCGCCTCCGACGAACTGGGCGTGGTCACCGCGGCCGACGGCGAGTCGATGCCATCGGGACGCATCTACGCCGAAGACAAAGCCGGCGAGAAACACGACAATTTCCAGGATCCTGCTGCGTTTCTCAACGATGGCGGCATTCGAGGCAAGCAGTTGCGCTTCCTCACCAACGGCACCTTCAAGATCCATCCGCTGCTCTTCAAGATCGAGAAGATCAAGAAGACCGTGATTCCGCAGGGTGCCATTGGTGTTGTGACCGCGGCCGACGGTGTGACTCTTGGCCAGGGGCAGTTGCTCGGCCGACGCGTCGATGGTCACGATGCGTTCCAGAAGGCGGAGGTGTTCCTCACCCGCGGCGGGCAGAAGGGGCCGCAAATCGAGTTCCTTCGTCCAGGCACCTACAACATTTTTGCCGACATGTTTCAGGTCGAATTGCAGCGCGCCATCACCATCGGCGACGATCAGATCGGCATGGTCGAGGCGCGCGATGGACGTCCGATGTCGCGCGAGGATGTCGTTGCGCCGACGCCGGATGTCGGGTTGCACAACAGTTTTCAGGATGCACAAGCGTTTCTCGAGAACGGCGGTTTCCGCGGCCCGCAGGAGTCGGTGCTGAGGCCGGGTACCTACTACATCAATCCCTACCTCTTCGCCGTTTTCGCTGCGCCGCTTTCGGTCATTCGCCAGGGCGAGGTGGGGGTGCTGATTTCGAACATCGGCAAGGATCCGTCTACGCTCGATGCCGAGAGTTCGCCGAGCGCGCCCGTTGAAAGCCAGAAGGACGCGTCTGCCCAGGATCCTGACGACGCCCGCGTTGACCGCGGTGTGCGCACGCGCCATGTCGTCCCCGATGGCTTCCGCGGCATCCAGCGCAATGTGCTCGGCCCCGGCAAATACAACATCAATCCGCGTGCGTTCACCGTGATTCCCATTCCCACCACCACGCGCTCGGTCGAGTGGGGCGGCGGCAAGACCGATGCAAATTTCGATCCCTTCCAGGTCGTCTCGCACGATGGATTTGAGATGAAGGTCGAGGTGCGTTGCCAGTACCGCATTCTGCCCGAGAACGCGCCCTATGTCGTGCAGAAGCTCGGTTCAATCGCGGACCTCGAGGCCAATGTGATTCATCCGCAGATCGACGGCATCTTCCGAGCGCAAGTCTCGAAGTCGCCGGCGATCTCGTATCAGCAGAATCGCGCCGAGGAGCAGACCGCCGCCGAGCGCGCCGTTCGCGACGATCTTTCTGCGTACAAGGTCGAGGTGGTTTCGGTCATGATCACCAACATTCACCTGCCCGAAGCACTGATGAAGACCACGCAGGAGAAGAACCTCGCCGAGCAGCGCAAGTCGATGTTCGATGCGCAGGAGCAGTCGGAGAAGCGACGCATCGAGTTTCAGAAGACCAAGTCGCAGGCCGATCAGCAGGACGCGCTGATCAAGGCCGAAGTCGGCATCACGATCGCCAAACACGAGGCTTCGCAGGCCGAGGAGCGTGCGCGCGGAACCGCGGCGCAGATCCGGCTGCAGTCGGAGGCCGACGCCGCGCGCGCCAAGAATGTCGGTGATGCCGAGGCGGCCGTCATCCAGTCCAAGGGTGAGGCGCAGGCCGAGGCCTATCGCAAGCAGGTGCTCGCGTTGACGGCGCAGGGCGTGACGCTGGTCGAAGTCACCAAGGCGATCGCGGCGGCGGGGCTCAAGATCACGCCAGATGTCGTGGTCAACGGCTCGGGCGGCGATGGAGGCGGGGCGGGCAGCGGTGGACTGGTGAACCTGCTGCTGGCCAACATGCTTCGCGATCAACGGAGCGGCTCGGTTGCTCCGCCGACGGCGGCGAGTTGAGCATCGCACGGGCGAAGTGCGCCGGAGGTTTTGGGAATGCGCACAGACCCTTCGCGTCCAAACGCCTCGTCAATTCTTCGCGCGTCTTCGCGCGTCTTCGCGCGCAACTTTCGCGCGCGGTCACGGCATCGCCAAAATTTCCTGTAGACTCACCGCTCTCAGACCAACACCATGATGATGAACTCCATGAAGACCGCAAATTTCCGCTCAGCCATCTCCGCTTTCGCATTCCTCACTTCGTTCGCCTTGCTCCCTCTTGCGGGTTGCGGAAGCGACAAGCCAACTGCGCCTGCTGCGACCGCCGCCGACTCGATCAAGATCGTCTCCAGCCTGCCCCGCACTGGCAGCGCGAATGCTCAGACGACCAGCATGGTCAATGGCATCAAGATGGCCATCGCCGAAACCAATGGCAAGATCGGTGACACCACCATTTCCTACGAGGATTGGGACGACGCCAGCGCGCAGAAGGGCAACTGGGATCCGACCGTCGAGGCGCAGAACGCCGACAAGGCGATCGCCGATGAGGCGGTCATGGCCTATGTGGGCACCTACAACTCGGGTGCTGCCAAGATCTCGATGCCGAAGCTCAACGCTGCAGGCATGGTGATGGTGAGTCCCGCGAACACCGCGCCCAACCTGACCAAGGCGGGCTTTGGCGAGCCCAATGAGCCGGCGGTGTACCGTCCGAGCGGAAAGATCAACTACTTCCGCGTTGTTCCCACCGACGACGTGCAGGGAGCGGTCGCCGCCGACTACGCCAAGGAACTCGGCGCCACCAAGGTGTTTGTCCTCGATGACCGCGAGGTCTACGGCAAGGGCGTTTCCGGCGTGTTCCAGAAGCACGCCAAGGAAATCGGTCTTGAGATCGTCGGCACCGACGGCATCGACACCAAGGCTTCGAACTACAAGAGCTTGATCACGAAGATCAAGCAGACCGGTGCCGACCTCGTCTACTTCGGCGGAACAACCCAGACCAATGCGGGTCAGATTGCCAAAGACATGGTTGCTGGCGGTCTCAAGGCCAAGCTCATCGTTCCCGATGGCTGCTACGAGAAGGCCTTCATCGAGGCTGCGGGCGCGGAGGCGCTCGAGGATCGCTGTTTCATCACCTTTGGCGGCGTTGCGGCGAAGAGTCTCACTGGAAAGGGCCGTGATTTCTATCTGGCCTATTTGAAGACCTACACATCCGAGCCTGAGGGCTACGCGGTGTATGGCTACGAGGCGGCCAAGGTCGTCATCTCAGCGATGCAGCGCATTCACGCGGCAGGCGGCACGATCACCCGCGCCAGCGTGCTCGCGGAAGTTGGCAAGACCAAGGACTACACCGGCGCGCTCGGCACCTGGAGCTTCGACGCCAATGGCGACACCACCAACCGGACCATGAGTGTCAACACGGTGCGCAATGGCGAGTTCGTTATGGTCAAGGTTGTGAACTGACCAGCGCTCCACGCTGGGCACGGCGAATACTCACTTTAAGTCCAATAGGTGGGCGAGCGTAATCGTATGACGAACACCGAGGTCTTTCTTCAGCAGCTCATCTATGGCCTCTCCAACGGCATGATCATCGCGCTCGTTGCGCTGGGCTACACGATGGTCTACGGGATCGTCGAACTCATTAACTTTGCGCACGGCGATGTGTTTACTCTGGGCGGCTTCCTCACACTGACGATCGTCGGTGTGCTGGGCGCGGCGGCGATCATCGAGCCGGGCGCGTTGGGCGAGAGTTCGCATTGGCTGTTGTTGTTGGGATTGGTGATTGCTGCGGGCGTGTTCTGCGGCGGTCTGAATCTCGCCATCAATCGCATCGTCTACAAGCCGCTGCGCAGCGCGCCCAAGCTCACACAGTTGGTGGCGGCGATCGGCGTGAGCTTCATCCTCGTCAACATCGCGCTCTTCTGGGGCGGCGCGCCGATGAAGGTCTTCGGCGGCGGAAACGCGGCGGCGGCGAGCAAGGACTTCCCTGAGATTCTCGAGGGTTCGAACCTGCTCGGCGACTCCTCGAATGTGGTGCTGCGGCTCGAGGACATCGCCATCTTCGCCGTAACGATTCCACTGATGATCGGCCTCACGCTCTTCGTTAAGAAGACGCGGCTGGGTCGGGGAATGCGGGCAACGGCGCAGAATCCAATCGCTGCGAAGCTCATGGGCATCGATACCGATCGCGTGATCGCGGCGACCTTCCTGATCGGCGGGTTTCTTGGCGGCGCGGCCAGCGTGATGTGGTCGGTCTACAACAACACGATTTCGTTTCAGATGGGCTTCCGCGCTGGCATGGATGCATTTACCGCAGCGGTGCTCGGCGGCATCGGCAGCCTTCCCGGTGCGATGGTCGGTGGCGTGTTGATCGGCCTCATTCGCGCAATGAGCGATCAGTACATCGAAACCCGCTGGACAAATGTCGTCGTCTTCGGCGTACTCATTCTCATCTTGATCTTCCGTCCGAGCGGACTGCTCGGACTCAAGCAGAGGGAGAAGGTCTGATGGCCGCCGCGACTTCGCGCTTCAGCCTGTTTTCCAAGGGGCAATTGGTGGTGTTGGGGCTGTTAGCCTCGACGCCGTTGATCGATGTTGCAATGCCGACGCTGCGGTTGAGCGCGCCGATGCGCACGGTGGTGACCTCGGCGATCATCGCGCTCGGACTCAACATCGTTGTTGGTTGGACTGGGCTGCTGAATCTTGGCATTGCCGCGTTCGCCGCGTTGGGCGCTTACGCGTTTGGCATTCTCACTTGCGAGATCTATCCGTTCCAGGTGGGCTTCTGGTGGGGCGTGCTGTTGGCGGGCGCGGTCGGCGCTTTCGCAGGTTGGTTGCTCGGCGCGCCCACGCTGCGCCTGCGCGGCGACTATCTCGCAATCGTCACCCTCGGCTTCGGCGAAATTGTGCAGGACGGCCTGAAGAACCTCGAGGCGATCACCAAGGGAACGCAGGGGATCAACCCACTTCCCGCGCCTTCGCTGCCCGGCATCGAGTTCTCCAGTGAAACGCCGGTGCGCTGGTTCTACGCGTATCTGGCCATTCTCGCCGTGGTGGTGTTCCTCTGCCGCAACCTCGAGTTCAGCCGTCTCGGCCGTCAGTGGTTTGCCGTGCGCGAGGACGAACTCGCCGCGCGCTGCATGGGCATTCAGCCTGACAAAGCGAAGTTGAAGGCGTTTGCCATTGGCGCCGCACTCGCCGCCGTCGGTGGAGCGCTTATCGCCAGTCAGCTTTCGTCGACCGGCGAGCCAGCCAACTACGACTTCCAGATGTCGATCCTTGCGCTTTGCATTGTGATCGTCGGCGGCATCGGCTCGATCACTGGCGTGATGGTTGGCGCGATCGTCATGGTCGGCCTGAACAATGTCGTGCTTCCCATCGCCACCCAGTCGCTGCAAAATGCGGGCATCGGTTCGACGCAAAATGTGCTGACTTCACCTGACAACTACAAGTTCCTGCTCTTCGGACTCGCGCTCGTTCTCATGATGCGCTACCGCCCCGATGGCATCATCCATTCGGGGAAGGCGGTGCGGAAGTGAGCGCGAACTCGTCGTTGCTTTCCGTGCAGAATGTCACCGTGCGCTTCGGTGGCCTGACCGCGGTCAAGGATGTCTCCATTGAAGTGGCGAAGGGATCGATTACTGCGGTGATCGGCCCCAACGGTGCGGGCAAGACCACGCTCTTCAACGCCATCACTGGCGTCTACGAACCAACCGAAGGCAGCGTGCTCGTGTCTGGTCGCGACCCGCAACGGCCGTTGACCAACGCGGTGATCGCGGGCGCGGTATCGACTGGTCTCGCAACGGGTCTGTTCCTTTGCCTCCTCGTGCGCGTCGAGGTGATTTGGCGGGCATCGATCATCGACCTGTATGTCTTTCAGCAGCCGTTTCCATGGATGAAGTCGATCGGGGTGTTCGTCGCGAGTTTGTTCGGCGGCGGGATCGTCGGCACCTGGCTTCCGCTGGTGCTTGGTGTGGTGCTCGGAATCTCAGGTCGCATGGTCATCTGGTCGCGCACGCGTCGGACTCCCGATGTGGTGGCCAGCGCTGGTGTCGCTCGCACTTTCCAGAACATCCGCTTGTTCCCCGAACTCTCGTTGGTAGAGAATGTCACCGTCGGAATGGATCGGCGGCTGAATTCTGGATTCATCGCCGCGCTCTTCGCGCTGCCCTCGGCGCTGCACGAGCGCTCTGCCGCCCGGACCGACGCGATGAAGCTTCTGCAATTCGTCGGCTTGGCGAACAAGTCTGAGGAAGCCGCAGGAAATCTTCCTTATGGCTACCAGCGTCAACTCGAGATCGCGCGCGCATTGGCGTCGCGCCCCGATGTCATTCTGCTCGATGAACCTGCGGCGGGCATGAATCCCACTGAGACGGTCGATCTCATGCGCCTCATCAAATCGATCCGCGATGCCGGCACGACGGTGGTGCTCATCGAGCACCATATGCGCGTGGTCATGGGCATTTCCGATCGCATCGCGGTGCTGCAGTACGGCGAGAAGATCGCCGAAGGAACGCCGCTCGAGATCAAGCACGACCCGCGATGCATCGAGGCGTACCTCGGCAAGGAAGAACTCGGATGAGCGCGCTTCTCGAGGTTCAGAACATCGTTGCGGGTTACGGATCCATCGAGGTGTTGCACCAGGTTTCGCTCGAAGTGCATGAAGGCGAGATCGTCACGCTCATCGGCGGCAACGGCGCGGGCAAATCGACTTCGCTCATGTGCATTTCGGGCATCGTGCCGTTGCGCGGCGGCGAGATTCGTTTCGCCGGCGAGCGCATTTCGGGCGTTGGCGAGGGCATTCGCGCCGACAAACTCGTGGGCCGAGGTCTGGTGCAGGTTCCGGAAGGTCGCCGCATCTTTCCGCGCATGACCGTGCTGGAGAACCTCATGATGGGTGCGTACGGCCGCGACGACAAGGCCGGGATCGCCGCCGATCTGGAGAAGGTCTATGCGCTGTTTGACATCCTCAAGGCGCGCTCGTCTCAACTCGGTGGAACACTGTCGGGCGGCGAGCAGCAGATGCTCGCCATCGGCCGCGCAATTCTCTCCAAGCCGCGCCTCCTGATGATGGATGAGCCGTCGATGGGCATCGCGCCGATCCTGGTGAGCAAGATTTTTGCAGCGGTCCGCGAGCTGAATCGCGGAGGTCTCACCATCCTGTTGGTCGAGCAGAATGCTCGCGCGGCGCTCAAGCTTGCGCGCCGCGGATATGTGCTTGAAACGGGGCGAGTGACGCTCACCGACGACGCATCGAAGCTCCTCGTCGACCCGCGCGTGCGCGAGGCCTACCTCGGCGATGGCTGACGCGCTTGCACACTGTTCGCTACGCGCGGAGTCCGCTCCTGTCGGCTAGGATGCGAAGATGTCTGATGAGTTTCGAATTCGCCAAGACCTGAAGCGTCTCGTTCTCGGCGACTACCAGTTGCCGCTGGGTGTGCGCGAAACCAAACTTGATCCTCCGACGCAAGGTTTCACCGTGCGCTTCCAAGAGGGCAAGGGCGACGATCCGGACACCTACCTCTTCCATACGGTGGTCAGCCACGATCGACTGCGACCTCTGATCGACGCCGCGTTCAACCTCCTGCCCAAGGAGGTCACCGCCGTCGTTGAAATCGGCTCGCGCGATGCCTATCGCATGGTGGATGTCTATCTCGGCGAGGAGCCCATGCCGCTCGTCGAGTTCCTGCGCACCTGGTACGACTTTGAAGAGGTCCTTCTTGAAGATGTGACCATCGGCGTCGGCGCCAACGCCGAGGATCCGTGGGTCGATGTCTTCATCGACACTTGGAAGGGCGTGGTCATTTCCATCCCCGTCGACATGCGCGACGAAGTGCAGGCGATGCTGGAAGAACTCGGTCTGACCGAGGTCGAGTTGACCTGGGACGAAAAGGAAGATTCCATCGATGACGAGGAATTGATCTCCGACGGCGTGCTTGATACCGAAGAGAACCGGCCCGATCTCGAGGAGCTTCTGCTCGAGCTGCGTGAGCGCTGGATCCTTGAGCTCAACATCGACCGAGAGACCAATGTCGACGAAGCCGGACGCCACCTGGGCATGACTCTTTGGCACGCGGTTGTGTTTGCCACTAACTCGGATGGTGAAGAAAACCGCGGCGCCAACATCATTCTTTGGATGACCGCTGGCAGCCTCGCGCAGGCCGAGGAGCTGATCGAGGACGCGCTGCTCGACCACCCTGAACTGGTGTTCGAGTCGATTTACACCATGGATCGTGTCGCCTTCGACGATCGGCCCAACAGCCTCGCCCATCTGCCGCCGACGAGGCGCCGCGCGGCGATGCATGAGATTACGGTCGAGCCGTGGGGCTCCGCTACCGCTCCTGGCCCGAGCAAGGGTGCGGCTCCAGAGTTGGATTCCGACGACGCTCCGCCGGAGGCGCCAGGGGGCCAAGTTGGCAACAACTGACGATCCTGGTCGCGCAGACGCTGCGCCAAAGCCCTGGTACGCCGACGGGCTTCGATTTGAATGCACCCAATGCGGGAACTGCTGCTCGGGCGAACCAGGCGCGGTGTGGTTTACGCCGGCGGAAGCGCAGGAGATGGCGCGCGTTGTCGGCGTGAGCGTCGAGGTCTTTCTTGATCGCTACACCCGGCGCTTGGGCGCGCGACGGTCGCTCAAGGAGCTCGTCCGCAACGGCAAGCATGACTGCGTGTTCCTCGACCGCGACTCGCGTCCCGGCAAGGCCGTCTGTTCGCTCTACAAGGCGCGGCCAAGCCAGTGCCGCACCTGGCCGTGGTGGCCCGAGGTGGTTGAAAGTCCTGAGGCCTGGGCCGAAACTAAGAAGCGCACGCCGTGCCCCGGGATGGGTGCTGGGCCGGTGCACAATTTGGTGGAGATCACGATCGGCCTCACCGCCGGCTCCTGACCCCGCAGTGACCCGCGCGGTGCCTGGCACCAACCTGGCACCAACCTGGCACCAACCGCGCACCAACCGCGCACCAACCTGGCACCAACCGTGCCCCGCGTCGTCGGTTCTGGAGGCACCTTTATAGACCTACAACGCGCTCGAACCCGAGGTGGCGTTCATCGTCCGCTTCGCGTGGTCGGTGCCTGGTTGGTGCCAGGTAGTTACCAGGTTGGTGCCAGGTTGGTGCCAGGCACCGTCCGTCTGCTTGCACGCGCGGCGGTTGCGCGGCTATATCAGCACCGTGTCAAAGGTCGATCACTTTCCCACCACGCAGCAGACCTGGATCTTTGACCGACTCGCCGAGGGTGACGGCGGTGCCGCCGCGCTGCGCGAGCACGTCATGGAGCGCTACCGCGAACCGCTGCTCGTCTATGTGCGCGGCTCGACGCTGCGAGCGCTCGGCGAGCCCGACGAGCTGGTGCACGGGTTCTTCGCGCACTTCCTCGCCCATCACGATTCGCTCGTGCGCTGGGCCGAGAGCGGAACGCGCCTCCGTCGTTGGATGATGAACGGACTCGTGCTGCACGCGCGTGGCTTGCGGCGCGACGCTGCGAGGAACCGCGAGACTGGTTCGATCGAGTCGATCGCCGCCCGCGCGAGCTGCGAACCGCGCGCCCAAGACGCCTTCGAGGCTTCCTGGGCGCGGTCTCTACTCGCAGACGCGGCGACGGCGGTTCAGTCGGAGCTCGTTTCCGAGGACCGCGTGAACGCCTGGGATGTCTTCGCGCAACACATCATCGACGGCCGCGCCTACGCCGACTGCTGCCCGCCGCTCGGGTACACCGTCGACGAAGGGCGAACGGTCACGCGCATGGTGTCGATCCGCATCCGTCGCACGCTGCGCGAACTGCTGCTCCAGGAGGGCACGCCCGAAGTCGAGATCGCAGCGGAACTTCGCGCGCTCGAAGGGTTGCTGGCCCGATGAGGCGGGTGCAGATTTCGGGACCGGCAGGGCGGCGATTCGTGGGAGTACTTGCCGTTGAACCGAAGCCTCGCGCAGGCGCGCATCGGTGGAATGTCCTTGGATTCCCGCTGATTTTGGGTGTGGTTCTGCACGCCGCGCCCACGAGCGGATCTTTCTTGTGTCCCTCGGTCTGCCAAAGCGCGTT
>QWPT01000050.1 GCA_003671075.1 Planctomycetota bacterium | reverse complement strand
CAGACCCGCTGCTGCTGCATCGAAGGCGCTGATTTGTTGCAAGTAGGGGGCGGACTGCAGGGACGGCGTATCGATGATCAACACGCGGTGCTTCCACTGTTGTGCCGCGAGGTCGGGCAAAGCGAGACCTGCTGTTGACTTGCCGGTGCACCCGTGAGCGAGGCATGCCGTTAGGCCGGCGAAACCGATCTTCAATGCCGTTTTCATGCTTTCATACTACGCCGCGCAACTTGCAGTCGAAGTGATTTGCAAGACTGCTGAAGTGTTGTAACTCGCATTGCGTTGGTCGTATCCATCAATTCCACTCCACTCCTTGTTCATGCCATGCGGCCATACTTGGCGACACTGGCGACCTTCGCCTTTGCTGCGATCTATCACTCCGTACGACTTGCCTGTCCTTTCCTACTTTCAGTTTCCGGCACGGATACCTTCGTGAACACGATCTGTTTGTATCCCGCCGTTTCGTAGAGCACGCCGACTTCGGTTGGTGAGAGTGCGACGGGGACGCTGTATGCAAATCCTGCGAGCTCGAGCGAGATTTTCTGCGGCCAGGTTTTTCCGCCGTCAGCCGAGATCCACAGTGCGCCGTTGGCTCGTCGCGTTTCGCTGTCGCAACCACTGAACACGACGCTCATGTTTGGTGCGGTTGACGCTTCTGCGTCGTTCGGATCTGTGAGGGCAACCATTCCGCCCATGCATGAAGGATCTGGAAGATCAGCGATGTCGGTGAGCGTGCTGAATGTTGCGCCTCCATCAGTGGAGAGCGCGGTCTTGCGTCGCGCAGCACCATAGAACTGCCTTGCGTTGAGCACGATTGCGCCGTCTAAGCGTTGAAACATTTGCACTTCGTTCGCAACGCCTTTGCCCGAACCGGTGCCATCTCCATCAGGCGCGGGTTCGCCGATGTTCCATGTCTCTCCGTCGTCATCGCTGAACGCTGCGTACACGCGCCACTTTCCAGCGGGGCCTTCGTTGAAAGGCATGATGATGCGTCCACGATGCGCGCCTCTGCGCAATTGAATGCCGATGCCGGGACCAGTTGCCACACTCGTTGCACGCTCCGCGCGCTTCACTTGCCGTGTCACTTCTTTCGGTGTGCTCCACGACTCGCCGCAATCATCTGAATGCGTAGTGAATGTGCGACAAACTTTCTCTCCATCGAATCCAATCTCCACACAGTTTTCTGAGCAGCCAATCGGATACGACTGAAACATGAGCAGCACGCGACCGTCATGCGGTCCATCGCGCAGCACTACCGCGCACGGATTGTTGAGCGAGCGCGTGGGCATGTCGCACACAAGTTTGAGCGCGCTCCAATGCACGCCGCTATCGATCGAACTCTTGATCACGAGATCGTTCTCGCCGTTGTCGTTGAGTGAGTTGCGTCCTTCGGCAAACGCCAGCAAGCGCGCGGGTCCATTGCGAGCATTGACGCGCACGATCGACGGAATGCGATAGACCGCGTAGCCATCAACGCCGCTAGAAAAAACGACCGACGCAGGATCAGGAGATTTCGCGAGCGGCGGGGTGGCAAGACATTGCGAAGCGCAGTGGAAGCACGCGAGCGTGATGCTCATGAGGAGCGAAGTAGTCACGGGAATTGCAATGGATCGCATGTGTGCAGTATTACGCCTTATTGCGCAGGGCGATACCACATGGGTTTACTGAATAGAACCAAGCATGGATGAGATTGAATCGAGCGCGCGCAGTGAACTTGAGCGGTGCGGCATGTTTGATCCGACCATGAAAAATAGTGGTTGAAGGCATCATTTTTCATGGTGCGAGAATTCACCGTCCCACGATCAGTTGTGGTTGCGCCAACAGATCCGCGAGCGCGACCACGCGCACATCTTTGCTCAAGTCGTAACTCTTGTCGCTCGGGGTGATGACGGAAACACGGGAAAGGCCGAGCGTTTCTTGCGCGATGCGAATTGATGGCGTCACGGTCGGCGCATCTGTCCGCTTGATTTCCACGCCAAAGCGTTTTCCTTTGTGAAAGAGCACAAGATCAATCTCCGCACCTTGATGCGTCGACCACCAGTACGCCTCGCTGTGCGGGGTGCGCGCAAGAATCTCTTCGATCACCAACCCTTCCCACGATGCACCACAGCGAGGATTGGACAAGAGTGACTTTGGCGATTCGATATCAAGCAACGTGTGCAGCAGGCCAGTGTCGCGAATGTAGATGCGCGGAGATTTCACCTGCCGCTTGGCAACATTCTCAAACCAAGGTTGCAACTGGCGCACAATCAGAAGTCCAGTCAACAGATCGAGGTGACGGCGAACAGTTGCGTTCTGCACACCAAGGCTTGACGCGATCGACGCATGATTCATCGTCTGCCCGTGATAGTGCGCGAACATCGTCCACATCTTGTGCGCAGTCGGTGCTGGAAGTCGCGCGTCATAAAACGGAAGATCGCGCTCGATCAGCGTGGAAAGAAAATTCCGTCGCCAAGCAATGCTGTCCGCCGCAGTCCGCGCAAGAAACGACCGCGGGAACCCGCCACGAAGCCAGCGTTTGTCGAGACAGTCGCTCCCGCACTCCGCGATTGTAAATGGCGCGAGCTCGACAATCTCAACACGCCCTGCGAGCGACTCTGAAGACTGCCGCAACATCTCCGGCGAAGCACTGCCAAGCACCAGAAACCGCGCGGGCAGCGGTTTTCGATCCACAAGCACACGAAGCGTCGGAAACAACTCAGGAAGTCGTTGCACCTCATCAATGACCACCGTCCCACGCAACCCCGCCAACGCCGTCATCGGCTGTGCCAACCGCGCGAGATCCGCCGGCGACTCCAGATCAAAATAGTTCGGATGCGACGGAGCCACAACAGTCCGCGCAAGCGTCGTCTTCCCACACTGCCGCGGCCCAAGCAACAACACTACCTGCGACCGACGCAACGCTGTCGCAACAAGAGCATCCGTATTGGCGCGATCAAGCATGCCCGAACTATACCATGAAAAATGATGGTTGAAACCACTATTTTTCATGGTAGTCGATTATGCCATTTCTCGAGCCGCCGCCTCGAGGCATCGTTTGCCGGCGCTCACCAACCTCGCAGGATGCTCGCGTCGCACCAGCGATAGCAACGCCGAAAACTCGCGTGATAGGGAGAGAATTTGCGTGGAGGATTGTTCAGTTGGCGCCGTCGATCGACGCACTAGTCGGGCAGTTCATGACAGCATCAAGCCATTTCCACCCTTGATCGTAACTAGGCGCACTCAACTGAGTGATCTGACTTGGTAAACCCGCATGCTTGTCGCCCGTCGTCAATACAAACGCGTGTGGTTCGGACTTCTTGCTCTTAAGTTTGGCGTAGTTTCGCCATCGATTCACGAGTGCAAACCAAACATCCCATTCGCTGAAGTCGAGTGAAGTGCCAAAAAAAATCACGTGCGTCGACATCATCAGTTCAACCCAGTTTCGCGGTTTGTTGCTGGCAGAATTATTCAGTTGATCTGCACCTTTGAAGTCACATCTCGCGCTTTCTATGGCATCAGTACGAAGCGCATACTGCCTGATTCCTAGACAAGGCTGTGCGGAGTTAAGTCGATCACCATGCGGGTGCCAAACGACGCGCGAACCTATTTTTCTAAGGCTTTCGAGATGGCGCACGGGTTTCGCTTTAGAGCGCTCGAGTTTTGCTTTGCCAGGCCCATTCTTGGTCTTGCCGGAGTTGAGTTCATCGCTTGGGAGTTGCTCTCCAGTCTTCAGCAACAGGTGCTCGATGGCAAGGTCGAAGTTGAGTGAGATAATGTTTTGGACACAGTTCGTCTCAATGATCGACGTCACGGGGTTGTACGAACAACGGTGCTTGAGGACCGCGAAGTCAGCCTCGCGCACGGCCTTCCGTAAGCGCTCGAATGCTTTTTCGCTCCTTTTGCTCGCTTGTTCGTTGGATTCATGTTGAAGAAGACCAAGCTCCCATCGCAAGCTCGAGGAGGAGGATGGAGGAATCTTGGGAACTGGACTTCCACTCGAATCACGGACTGGACTTCCACTCGAATCACGGACACCCCCAACGGCAGGCTTGTGATGTGTTGAACGAGTCGGCAGGGTTCTTTATCATGTCGAAGAAGACAGAAATTTTCGACACGTTTGTTTGACCTGTCGAATGGTTCGACATACGTTTCGCGCATGGCTTCTACCAAAAAGTCCTCTAAGCGCCGATCCGCATGGCGCGCGAGCGAACCGTTCAACGCGTTGCCGTTGCTGCCTCCCCAAGCGGATTTAGAATCCAAGGCGATACTCAAGCGCTGCATCACTGCACGCGCGGCTTTGGCTGAATTGAAACAGGCGGCGGAGCTCATTCCCAATCAAGCCGTGCTGATCAACACGCTGCCATTGTTAGAAGCGCAGGCGAGTTCGGAGATCGAAAATATTGTGACCACCACCGATCGCCTGTTTCAGTTTCGAGAGACTGACGGCGCCGCGGATGGGCCGACGAAGGAAGCGTTGCGCTACAGCAACGCTCTGCTCGAAGGATTTCAATCACTGCGCAAGCGGCCGCTTGCCACGCGAACCGCGGAGGAAGTTTGCACTCTCATTCAGGGGCAGCAGATGAAGGTGCGAAAAATCCCCGGCACAGTGCTGACGCAACGATCCGGCGAGACTGTGTACACGCCGCCAGTCGGCGAAGACTTGCTGCGTTCGCTGCTCGCCAACTGGGAGCGTTTTCTGCATGAAGGCACCACGATCGACCCGCTGGTGCGCATGGCTGCGGCGCACTATCAATTCGAAGCGATTCACCCGTTCACCGACGGCAATGGGCGCACGGGACGCGTGCTGAACAGTTTGTTTTTTATCAGCGAAGGGCTGCTCACACTGCCGATTCTGTATCTGAGCCGCTACATCATGCAGCACAAAACGGACTACTACAGGCTGCTGCGTGAAGTCACGGAAAATGGCGCGTGGGAAGCGTGGATTTTGTTCATGCTCAAAGGCGTTGAAGAGACCTCACAGTGGACCGTGTCGAAGATCGCCGCGATTCGAAAGTTACAAGCACACACCATCGATCACGTGCGCGAAGCGGCGCCCAAGGTCTACAGCCATGAGCTGCTTTCGCTGATTTTCGAGCTGCCGTACTGCCGAGTTCGCAATGTGACCGAACGCGGACTTGTAGGACGGCAGACCGCCTCGGTCCATCTCAAGGCGCTCGTGAAAATCGGCGTGCTCAAGGAGCGAGCCGTGGGCCGCGAAAAGCTCTTCACGCATCCCAAGCTCATGCAACTACTGACGCGTGATGCAAATGTTTTCGTGGCATACGCGTGAGGTCAATCGAGCGCCGGCGTGGGCAACATACAAGGCAATCGCGCAAACGCGTGCCCGCGACGACCTCACGACTTTTCGCCTTGCGGTTCAAGCCTTGAATTAGAAATGTGCCTGTCCCGAATTGCCTATTCGCGCGTCCAACTCGCGCGTCCCAACTCCCGCGTTCAGCTCCAGCCACTCAGCAGTACCGCAAGGTCGGCCGCGTCGACCACGCCGTTGTGATCGAAGTCGGCGGCGCATCCAGCGCATTTGCCCCATGAATTCTGAAGAGTCGCGAGGTCGGCCGCGTCGACCACGCCGTTGTGATCGAGGTCGGCGGGGCCCGCTGGTGGCGCAGTGAAGTTGACGGCAAGCGCGGCCGAAGCGCCCGCTGCGTCGCGCCCGCGCACAACATCGATCACGATCGAAGCGTTGCCCGCGGCCGACGACCCAACGCGCACCGTGGCGGTTGCGCTTTGACCTGCGGCCAGTTCAGCAATGTTCGCGGGCACAAAACTCACATCGAACGGCGACGAGCTCGCGCGCAAGACAAACGCAGTGGAATCAGGGCCGATGTTGGTGATGGTGATCGTGGTTTCGAGCGGCTTGGCGCCCGCGGCTCCCGAGAGCGCGCTGGCGCCGAGCGTGAGCGTGGTGCGCGCGTCGCGTGTGGTGGTGGTTCCCGCAATCGGGGTACCCGCGCCCCATGCCGCGGTAAACGCCCTGGGTTGAAAGCGCAGGTGCGCATCAAACCAGTCGAGCAGCAGCGATCGCGTTTTGGCCAATTGATCTGGGCGCGGGAGCGTGCCGCTATCGCAGGCGATGATCGCGCTGTCGACAAAGCCGCAGTGCGAACCGCCGGCAATCGAAACGAATTGCCGCGGCGCATCGCAGTTGTTGTATTCGGTGAGCGTCGAGCTCGGTGCCACGATGGCGTCTTGCGCGGCCGTGATGAAGCACGAAGGACGCTGGATAGAAGTCGCTGCGGCGGCTGCGGACGGATTGGTTTCCGCAGCGGCGAGGGTGGCGAGGCACTTGATGCGCGGGTCGGCTGCGGCGGCAAGAGCGCTTGCGCCGCCGCCCATCGAGTGGCCCGACACGCCGAAAGCGGCGGTATTCACATCGCCCACAAGCCAGCTGGTCGCGAGCGCATTCTGCTGCTCGAGCCAAGTGAGGCACTGGCGAATATCGAGCGCGAAGTTCGCGTGATTCGGGAGCAGTGAGCCTTCGCTGGTGGTGGCGATCACGATGTAGCCGTGACTGGCGAGATGATCCATCGTTGAGTCGTAGAGGTCGACCGCACTCAAGAATCCGTGGCCGAAGGTGATCGCCGGCGCGGGCGCGGCCGCAGTTGCGAACGGCGCGTTGGCGGCGGCGCTCGACGCGGGGTAGCGAATCTGCGCGGTGAATGTCGTGCCACTCGCGCGGGTGATGGTGACGGTGCGCTGCGAAACGGCGAATGGCCCGGGCTGCGAACTGTCGGCCAACGCGGCGGGGGCAAGGCAATGGACGGCGCAAGCAAGAAGACCGACGGCGAGTGATTGGATCAGCGGCATTCCTGCATTATGTCGATGCGCGGCTGCATTTCAAGTGATTTCCGCACCGGCGTGAACAATTCGTCGCGCGCCACTGAGCGATTGGTCCAAGTCTAGTTCACACCGCATCATCGCGTTGCCGTGCCTGCCATACTGCGACCATGCTTATCTGCGCCGTATCCATTTGTTTCTCGACATGTGTGGCCGCGTTGCTGTCCCCGCCGTCAACAGTGGCTGTCTTCGTCGGCGGCGAGGGTGGCTATCCCGTGTATCGCATTCCGTCGATCACGCGCATCGAAGGTGCGACGCATCACGGAACACTGCTCGCGTTCGCGGAAGGACGCGGCCATCTCGGCGACAACGGAACCAATGACATCGTGATGCGCGCGAGTGGCGACGCGGGCGCAACATGGTCGCCGGTGCGCGTGCTGTGCGATCTTCCTGCGCGTTCGCTCAACAATCCCTGCGTGGTCGAGTTGCGTACCGGTGCGCATGCGGGTCGCGTGCTGCTGATGTTTCAGTCGTATCGCGATGGTTGCGGCGAAGGCTGCGTGACCGAAGGCTACGACGCGCCCGCAATCGGAGAAGACACCATTTGTCGCACGCTCGTGATGCACAGCGATGATGCGGGCGCCTCATGGAGTGCGCCGCGCGAAGTCACGCGTGAGGTGAAGCGCGCGAAGGGTGCGACCAGCACCGCGATCGGCCCCGGCATTGGAATCCAGCTTGCTCGCGGTGCGCATGCGGGTCGAGTCATCATGCCGTTCAACGAGGGTCCGCCCGATCATTGGCGCGTGTACGCCGCGTACAGCGATGACGGCGGTGACTCGTGGAAGTTCGGCGATCCCGCGCCCAACGGCGAGCGCGGCGTGGGCAACGAAGTGCAGATGTTTGAGCGCGTCGACGGCAGCGTTGTGCTCAACGCGCGCCAGCATCTCGGCGCCAAGCGGCGCAAGACCGCGACCTCGACCGACGGCGGCGTAACTTGGAGCGCGCTCGCCGATGTGCCTGAATTGCTTGATCCTACTTGCATGGGCGGCGTACTTGCGCTTGATGACGCGACGGTCGTGTTCACCGGCTGCGACAGCGAAACTCGCCGCGCCAACGGCACGCTGTGGATCTCGCGCGATGCTGGCCGCACTTGGCCAGAGAAAGTGTTGCTCGAGTCAGAAGGCTTTGCCTACAGCGTTCCAGTTGCGCTCGGCGCAGGCGAAGTTGGAGTCCTCTATGAAACTGCAGGCTACAAGTCGATCGTGTTGAAACGCGTGCGCGTGCCTGTAGGATGCGTCGCCCCATGATCTCGAAGGACTCGACTATGAAGAACCGTATCGCCGCCCCGTTCGCTGCCGCTGCCGCCGCACTCGCCCTCGTCTTCGCCGCCAGCGCCACGCTCAACGGCGTTGGCGCACAGGAATCCGCGCCCGCCGCGGCCGCCGCGAAGATTACGCTCGACCCCGTGCACACGATGGCGATCTTTCGCGTGCAACATCTCGGCGCGGGCTTTCTCTTCGGGCGTTTCAATGAGCTCACGGGAAGCGTGCTGTGGCCGCTCGACGATGGCGCTGCGCCAGTGTTCGATGTGACGGCGCAGATCAACAAGGTTGACACGGGCAGCGAGAAGCTCGACGGAAATCTGCAAGGTCCGAACTTCTTCAACCAGGCCGAATTTCCCACGATGACCTTCAAGTCCAAGAGCGCGAAGAAGCTCGGCGACCGTCACTACACCGTGACGGGCGACCTCATGCTGCGCGGCGTGACCAAGTCGATCGATGTCGATTGCACCGTGACGGGCGTAGGAAAATCGCCGCTTGGGCCGAGGGTCGGGTTTGAATGTCTGTTTGCCATCAATCGCGCCGACTACGGCATGAAGTGGGGCATCGATGTTCCGAAGGGCGTGGTGGGCAGCGAAGTCAAGATCACTATCGCGCTTGAAGGCGATGTTGCCAAGACTGACGCACCGAAGACCACGCCCTAAATCACCCGCATCGTGCACCCCCATCATGGACGTGCATCATGGACCCCTCATCATGGATCCCCCATCATGGACCCGTTCGTTCAATATGTCGTCGAAGGAGTAGTCGGGCCTGCGCTGGTCGCGGCGCTTGTTGCGGCGGTGTGCGCGCTGCATCGCGGGGTTGTGTGGCCGTTCAAGCGGCGCTCGGCTGAGATCGAGGGAATGCTTGGACTGGCGATGATGCTTGCGTTCACGCTGAGCTTTTTGTCGGAGCGCGAAATCAATACTATTTTGCGGCAAGTGATGACGATCGAGGGCGATGACATGCCCACTGAACGCTGGCATCGCCTTGGACTCACTGCGTTGATTTTGGCGTTGGGCGCGCCGCTGTTGGCGTTGCTGCGCGACCGTTTGCCCAAGCGATTTGCTTTCACAGTGTCGGCGGGAGCATGCGTGTTGGTCGCGATTCTTGTTGGCGTGTTCGTTGAGTTTCCCAATTCACCAATCTGGTGGCGGGTTGCGCAGGGCGCGCTGGTGGTGGCTTCGACGGCCGCCTACGCGCTGGCCGCTCGCGATGTTGCGCTTTGGAGTGCGTGGATTTGCTTTGCGGTGCTGGCCGTGCTTGCGGAGCGGAGTGGCTTCGCATCGATGGCCTTGATGTGCGGCGCAACCAGCGCGGCGGCGTTCGCGAGCGCGGCGGTGTTTGCCATTGCGCCGCGGTTAAAGTCGGGCGTTGAACGGGTACCGATCGGCGGCGCGCTTGCGCTGGTGTTGGGCGCGCTGAGCAGCGTGGTCGCCAGTTGCGGTCGGGCGTACGACTCGACCGGAGTCTCGCCGTGGATGTGGGTCTGCGCGCCGCTGCTTCCGGTCGGTGGCGTGCTGTTGTTTCGCTTCACGCGCAAAGCTCAAACCCCGTTGCGCGGGCGTTTGTGGCGACTGGCCGGCGTGGCCTTCCTCGCGGGTGGACTGTTGGTCGCGATCGCGCTGAAATACGCCGGCGGTAGTGGCGACGAGAATGACCCATATGCTGCCGCCGCCGCCGCGAGCACTCACGCGCCGATCGAATATCTGCGGCTTTAAGCAGGCCTTATCGCGACGGCCGCGAGCGATCACCATACGATCGCCGCCATGCGCACGCGTCACCCCATCGCACTCGGCTTCCTTGTCCATGGCATCACGGTCCATGCCATCACGGTCCTTCTAACGCCGTCGCTGCTGCACGCATCGCCGAGCATGAGTCCGCGCGTGCCTTTCCAAGACGCGCTTGTTGCAGAATCACTGCGCGCGACTGCGCCGATCAGCGAGGTCACGCTTTACCAAGGGCGTGCGATGATCGCGCGCACCGAGGCCTCGCCCGCGCGCGAGGGTCTCTTCGAGATGCGCTTTGAAAAATTGCCGGCAACCATCGATCCGTCGACGCTGCAGGCGACCGTGACCAGCGATCGCGGCGGCGCGAAGCTTCTCGATGTTCGTTACGAGGAGAAGGTCACGCAGTCCGACACCAGCAACAATCCCGAGCTGCGCGAGGCGATTGCTGCGCTCGAGGCGGCCAAGCGTGTCGGCGAACTCAATGCGATGAAGATGGCCGCGATCAATGATCGCTACGCGCTGCTCAATGCGATTCGCACCAAGACCGCCACGGAAAGCGCGAAGGACTTTGGCTCGAAGTCGCTCGACCCCGAAGCGCTCGCCAAGCAGATCGGGTTTATTGACTCCGCGCAGGCGCAGTTGATCGGCGATCGTGTGGCGCTCGACACGCAGGTTCGCGCCACCACTGATGCATTCAACGCGCTGCAGGCCAAAGTCGACGCTCTGGGCGGACAGTCCAAGATCGAGCGCACCGCGGTGGTGACTGTTGGCCAATCGATCGCTCAATCGGCCAGCATTACGCTGCGCTACCTCGTGGGCAACGCCGGATGGAAGCCGCGCTACGCCGTGCGTGCCGATGTCGATGCGGGCAAACTCGTCATCGAGTACGACGCGGATATCAATCAGGCCAGTGGTGAAGATTGGACCGATGTGAAGCTCACGCTGTCGACGGCTCAGCCCACGCAGAAAGCCGCGCCCGACGAGGTGTCGCCGTTCTTTGTCGATGTGTTCGTGCCCGCGCCGCCGATGGTCACGGGCGGTTTGATCGGAAGCGCGGGCGTGGATCCCGAGAGGGCTATGGACCGCGCCCCGATGGAGCGTGGTCGCCGAGCCATGCGCAAGATGGACGCGGTTCCTGGGTCTCCCGGAGGAAACGGGGGCGCCTATGGCAGCGCGGAGCCGGAGAACATGATGCTTGCTGAGCGCTTTGACGACGCGTACGCGGTGCAGTCGGGAACGGTCGCGGCGTATCCGCTGCCGCGCGCAATCAGCATCGCCAGCAACGCCCAGCGCTCGCGCAAGCAGCGCATCGCCACCGTCGAGGCGAAACCGTCCTTCGTCCATGTCGCTCGGCCGTTGGTCGAGAGCGCGGTCTATCTCAAGGCCGTCGCCGCCAACGCATCGGCCTACCAATTCCTCGCCGGCCCAGCGACCGTCTTCCTCGGCGGCGATTCCGTCGGCTCGGCGAACTTGCCCGACCTCGCGCCCGGCGCGGAGATGACCTTCTGGCTCGGCACCGATCGGCGCATCGAAGCCAAGCGCGTGATCGTGACCAAGGACACCGACGAGAAGGGCGTGTTCGACAAGTCCGACGAGACCAAGTGGAACTATCGCATCGACATCGCAAGCACCAGCCCGATTCCCGTCACCATCGAGCTCGTTGACCGCATGCCCGTGTCGCGCAATCAACTGATCAAGATCGAGATGAAGGACGCATCGCAGCCGTTGGCAACCGATGCGCAATACATCGCCGACGAGAAGCCGCAGGGAATCCTGAAGTGGATCGTTGCGGTTGCGGCGCGCGGAGAAGCGGGCAAGCCGGCGACGAAGTCCATCGGGTGGACGGTGGTGGCTTCGAAGCCGAAGAACACGCAGACCACGGGCCTGCCCGACTAATCGCGCAATCTCGGACCTTGGACGCGCGCTCGGAGTCGGTGAAAGTCCGCAGAACCACGGGATTCCATCACTTTGGATTCCGCTCCATCTGCGAAGACGACCTTGACCCTCAACGCGGCGCATATTGAAGGTGTCGAGCGTCTCGACAGTCGTCCGTTCATTCATGCGTCGGAAGCGGGTCCCTTCATCGGGATTCGCATCTGCTTCGCGCCCGCGTTGCCCGCGTGCGCGCAGAGGTTGCCATCATGCGCTGTTCCATTTTTCCCGCATCCGTCGTATCTGTTCTCGCATGCGCCATCGCACTCTTGGCGCCGAGCGCCGCGTTCGCGCAGAGCGCCAATTGCGCCAAGCCATTTCCAGTGGGCCTTGGCGACACGCCGTTCGCCAACCTCTCGACCTTTACCGAGCAGCTTTCACAGTCGACCTCCGGCTTCGGCGAGTCCATGATTTACAAGACCGGTTGGTTTGCCTTCACGCCTGATGTGACGGCGCAGTACATCATCGGCGTGTGCGGAGCCAACGACGACAGCAAGCTCGCTCTCGCTGCGGCTTGTCCGCTCGCGCCCGACAGTCTGTGGGATGTTCTTGGGTTCAACGACGACGCGTGCGCGTTCGCTGGCGGCAGCGGCCTCTGGGCGAGCAAGCTCTATCCTGGAAACGCGGGGCGCTCGCTTGATGCGCAGCTCGTCGCTGGCCACACCTATCTCATCGCCGTCGGTGGCTACGGCGCTTCAACGCAGCCGGTCGCTGGCTCGCTGAGCATCGACTTCGTTCCGCCGCCGCTGGACGCATGCGCGGCCGCCACGGTCGGTGTGATCGGTGCCAACTCGATGGCGATGAACACTACCGCGCCCGCGCTGACGGTGGAGTGCGGCGGCGTGAGCTACGACATCAGCAAGACCAACTACCTGCGCTTTACCGCGCCCTACACCGGCGAATTCATCGCCAATAGCTGCGCGCAGAACATCGACACCGTTATGGCGGTTCTCACCGCGTGCGGCGACGGCACGACTTCGCTCATTTGCAACGATGACACTTGCGGTGGTGGTTCGAGCGTGCGTTTCAGCGCAATTTCGGGGCAAGAGCTGTTCATTGCCGTTGGTCTGTACAGCCCCAACTCGATCGTGCCGGCGGTGCTTTCGATCGCGATTGAAGAGGTCGCGCCACCGCTCGACCCATGCACATCGATCGTGAGCATCGGCGTTGGATCCAATGTGATCGCGCTTGAATCGGCGTTGCCGAGCCTGGTGGTGGGGACCAATCCGCCCATCACCATCTACAAGGTGAACTACACATCGTTCACGGCACCGCAGGCGGGTGTGTACACCGTGTCCAATTGCGCCAACGCCGACTTCGATAGCTGGCTGCTTCTGGCAACCCAGTGCAACAGCGGGGCCGCCGTGACGGCGATCGACGACGATGGTTGCGGAGTGATCGGCGGTCCGTCGGAGCTGCAGTTCTTCAGCGAGGCTGGTGCGACCATGATCATCGGCATCGGCGCGTGGTCCGAGCTAGCGGTGCTTGCGCCTGCGACCAACTTGACCGTCGCCTTCGTTGCGCCGCCTGCGGATCCATGCGCGGCGAAAAATGTCATCAACGGCGTGGTTGGTTCAAACACCGTGCGCATGAGCATCGCCTATCGCGCGCTCAACCTTGCGGGCCACTGCGACCTCGGGCCTTCGGGCAACGATGCGATCGCTTGCGCCCGGCTCATTCGCTTCACGGCTGCGGTGGACGGCGTGCACTCCGTCGGCAATTGCGCCGACACCGATCCTGCGGGCAACGGTCGCGTCGATGCGCGTCTGGCCGTGCTCACCGACTGCGGCGATCCCGCGTCGGTGCTCGTGTGCGATGACGACGGCTGCACCGCCGGCGCCGCGCCCTACACCGCGCACCTGGTCTTTACCGCCATCGCGGGGCGGACCTATTACATCGCTGCGGGCGGCTTTGATGAGTCGGTGACCGGCCCATTGCATGTCGTTATCGAGCAGCCAGCGCCCCCGACCAACCCCGCCGACCTCAATCAGGATGGCGTCATCAGTGGTGCGGACCTGGCCATCCTGCTGGGAAATTGGCAAGGAACCACGATCGGCGATATTAATCGCGACGGTCTCGTCAACGGCCCCGATCTCGCAATCCTGCTTAACAACTGGACTTGAGTGCATTGGGCCCATCGGGCCGTCGAGGGCACGCCGATGATGGTTCAGTAATAGTGAATTTGGCTTTGCCGCAGTCGCATGACGTTGTATCGTTCAATCAACCTTCAGCGCGCACTGGCTCGGATGTTCCGATCAGTAGCGCTGTTCGGAGGCGACAATTTGCCCTGACTCATCGATGGTCAGGGCGAGGCCTTCCAAATTTTCTCAGGAGATTGAACGATGTCATCCGCTGCCCGCTCGACCCAGATGGCGATGCGAATCACTCGGCACTTTGCCGCGTTCGCGAGCCTTGCCGTTCCCGTTCTTGCCGCCGAAAGTGCGTCGGCTGATGTGATCTATCACGTTTACAACGCGGTGATTCCGAACAACATTGACGGCATCTACCTGAATGTTGAGACCAATCTCTTCGCCTCCGCTGCGGGCCTCGTCGCTGGATGGGACCTCAATCCCTACGGCACTTCGACCACCGCGATGAGTTGGTTCGCTGCGGCTGCTCCGAGCGGCTGCGTCACGGGCCTCGGCGGCGGCACGACCGTTGCAGTCGCAAATCTCCCGCTCGCTTCTGCTGTCAGCAGCGTGCAAACTTTCGGCAACACCGCATCGAGCGTGACCGCTGGCGGCTGGGTACTGAATGCGGTCAACGCCTTCGGTTTCCGGTTTCGTGGCGCGGACGGCCTGACTCACTACGGTTGGGGCCGCATCCAGATTGGCGCAACCATGGGCGTTCGTACCTTGGTTGACATCGGATACGAGAGCATCCCTGCTACGCCGATCGCGATTGGCAGCGAGGGTGGTCCGCCGCCGGACTACAACCCGTGCGCGGCAACGAATCCCTCTGTGAGCGTTGGCTCGAACAACCTTCCGCTGAACCAGACCACCGCCGTGAACCTCGACCTCACCGCGTCGAGCTGCTCGTTCCTCGTCCGCAAGGCGAACTACTTCAAGTTCACTGCGCCCGTCGACGGCTCCTACACCTTCAACACCTGCGCAAGCGGCGTTGACACCCGCATCGCCATTCTTGATGGCTGCGCGGCGGGTTCGGCGATTCTCGCGTGCAATGACGACACCTGCGGCTTTTCGTCGTCGGTCACGATCAGCCTGAACGCAGCGGTTCCCGTGTATCTCGTCGTCGGTAGCGGCACGAAGGTCGATCTTCCGTCGCCCATCTCGGTTGCCGTCATTCCGCCTCCGATCCCGGATTGCGTGAACGCGGCCCCTGCGGCATTCGGAGCCAATGTGTTCGACAATTTCGCCACGGTGACTCCCCAGTCGGTCGTCACCAACCTCGCTGGAACCACCTCCGCCACGATCAACAAGGCGATGTGGTTCAAGTTCACCCCAGGTACCACTGGTGCGTACAACATCAGCCTCTGCGGCGTGAATGGCGACAGCATGCTTGCCATCGGCACCGTTTGCCCGGGTGTCGGCGGCACGTTCCAGTCGATTGCCTACAACGACGACGTTTGCCTTGTCGCGGGTAGCGCGACGAGCTTCCTTGCCAGTTTCATCGATGCCACCAATGGTGGTGCAACGGGCACCTTCGCCGGCTTCCCGCTGACGCAGGATCTTGTTGCTGGCACGGACTACTACATCGTCGCGGGCTCCTTCGGCGCGACGACCAGCCTGACTGGAACCTTGACGATTGGCGGACCGGACCAGCCCACGGGCAACCCGGCCGACCTCAACGGAGACGGCTTCGTGACGGCGCAGGATCTCGCGATCCTGCTCGGTAACTGGGGCGGAACCGGCGTCGGCGACATCAACCAAGACGGAACCGTCAGCGCGCCCGACCTGGGAGCGATGCTGAACGCGTGGGGCTAATCAAGAGACGAACGCGCGATCAATCTCAGGATCGATCGCAGGTTTGATTTCGTTCAGACTCAGAACAACGCGCGGCCGCGTCGAGCAATCGACGCGGCCGCGTCGCTTTGACCGAGGTGGAATCCTTGATCTGGTCCGCGAACGGCGCTTGCGCTCGACACGCCGTCGTCAGCACCAGCCTGCTGCTGCGTCCGCGGGCGTGGATCATCGCAAGCGCGTCGGCGGCGATTCATCCGTTGGCGCCCATCCTGTCCGGTCTCTACGCGCTGCTCTTCGGGCGAGCGGTGGTGATCCTGCACAATGTCTGGGTTGCCGATGTGCGGGTGTTGGTGACAGTGCTCGGTTGGGTTGCGGTCGCATCAGGAACAATGCTGCTGCTGGCGCCTGAGGCCTACGGACTCATTCTTCGCAGACTTCCGATCACGCCGCAGCTGGTGGCTTTGCGCGGGCTGATGCGCCTTCTCTCGCAAGCATGAACGGTGGAGATTGCGCTGCGGGATGAGTTCGCCGCGAGGTTCAGGGCTATCTTTGCCGATACTCGGGCCTCGGCGTGTAGCCGACCGTGTTCGCAGGGATGCCTCATGACCACTTTCGCCGCCGCCGTCACGCTCGCCAACAAGACCGACATGCAGAACCGCCTCTTTGCGGCGCTTTCCGCCATGTTTGGCAGCGAGGTGCCGCTCTACGACAAGGCGTTGTTGGTGAACAAGGCCTGCAATCAAACGGTCTGCGCGCTGCTTTCGCAACTGCACATCGGCTTCTCGATATCCGATGCCGAGCTTGAGCGCAGCAGCGGCGAGCGTCACGGCGCAATCCGCATCGGTCGCCCCGACGAGTTTCGCTGGGTGGGTCGGCTGTTCGGCTGCTTCGATATGGAGCCGCACAATTTCTACAACATGACCGATGTTGGAGCCAAGAGCCAGCCCATCATCGCAACGGCGTTTCGCTCGAGGCTTCGGCCTGAGCATCGCGTGTTTAGTTCAGTGCTGATGACCAACTACTTCGATCCCGCCACCAAAGAGCGCATCGAAAATCTGCTCAGCAAGCGCACGGTCTTCTCTGATCGCGCCAAGCAGTTGGTGGAGAAGAGCGAGAAGAATGGCGGCCTCGACTGGAGCGACGCAACTGAGTTGATCAAGGAATGCACCGAGCGCATCTTCAAGTGGACGGGAACGGCGCGCGACCATGCGCTCTACAAGGAACTCTCGGCGGGCGGATTTAATATTGCGGCTGACATTGCCTGCTTTGAGTCGCATGACCTGAATCATCTCACGCCCAACACCTTCTGCATGGATCTCTACACCGCGGCAATGAAGCATTGCCTAGCGGAGTTCGACGCGAAGTGGTTCGAGGCGCGTGCGAACACCGTGCTGTCGCGATTGGTGGCGCGGGCGGCTGATGATCCTGGCCGTGATTTCATGAAGCTGCACTTCAAGCATGTGCCGCTCGAGCAGATCGCCCAATACAAGCAGGGCTCGGTTGCGCCGGCCGATGTTGCGAGGTTTGCCGCGGATATCACCGCGGTGTTGGCGAAGCCTGAGTTCGCGCTCTCGAAGCTCCCGCACTCTGGATACAAGGACTTCACCGAAGGTCCCAGTGAGGACACGCCTGTGCTTCTGCGCCAGGACGCGTACAAGGCGCTCACCGAGCCTGTGGAGTTCACTGAGTCTGATGGCACGGTGGTGAACAGCACGCACACGGCGCGTTTCGGCGAGATCGAAGAACGATTTTACGCGTGCACGCCCGCGGGTCGCGCGATGTTCGACGCCTGCCTGGCCAAGGCCGACGCCGCGCGCGAGCAGGACCCGAGCTTGCCCAAGCGCGACATCGCCGCCTATGAAGCGCTGTACGCGAAGCCGTTCGCGCCGTTCCCCAAGACGCTCGTCGAGCTACTCGCGCAGAAGCTCGTTTATGCGCGCTTTGTTGCGACGGCAAAGGGGATCGCCGCCGGTCAGGCCGGCGCCGTGCATACGGCCGACCTCGCTGCGCTGGTGAAGGCGGGACTCGCCGACTACGAGGGGCTGCGCTACGAAGACTTTCTTCCCGTGAGCGCGGCGGGCATCTTTGCGTCGAATCTGCGGCAATACGGCACTCGATCAACCGCGAAGGTGAAGCCGACTTACACCAAGCAGCAGCTCGAGGAGATTCTGGGCCGAAGCATCATCGACGCCACGACGGCCTACTCGGGCATCGATGCGCAGTCGCGACTGGAAACGCTCGAGCAACTCGGCGTTCTCGCGCGCCTGCCCGCCGCCGAGCGCGCGGAGCTCGAGGGGTGTGTGGCGGCGTATCGCGCCGATGTACCGTGCCCGTCATGCGTATAGCCCATCATGCGTATAGCCCATCATGCGTATTGCCCTCGTGACTTGTACTGAAATGCCGCGGCCGGATGGCGATCTGCCCATCCTTGGTGCAGCGTTCGCCGCGCGAGGTGTTGATACCGAGGTCGTGGCTTGGGAGGACGCGTCGATTGATTGGCGCGGCTTCGACGCGGCGCTCGTGCGCTCGCCCTGGAACTATGTCGCGCGCTTTCGTGGGTTTCGCGCGTGGATCGATCGGGTTGCCGCCGAGACTCGGCTGCTGAATCCGCGGGAGGCGATCCTGTGGAACCTACACAAGCGGTATCTCGCTGAGCTGGCCGGCGATGGGATCGCGGTGGTGGCAACTGAGGTTGTGCTGCACGGCGTTGATCCCGATTGGAACGCGCTGTTCGATCGGTTTGGCGAACTGGTGGTGAAGCCGGCGGTGTCGGCGGGATCGTTCGCGACTATTCGGGTGGCGCGCGGTGATGTCGACGCGGCGCGGGCGCATCGTGGCGCGCATGCCGAGCGCGACTTGCTGGTGCAGCCGTTGTTGGAGTCGGTTCTTGCGCACGGCGAAACCAATCTCGTGCATTTCGGGGGCGCGTTCTCGCACGCGATCCACAAGGGCGCGCGATGGAACGGTGATGCCGAACAGTCGCGCGGGCTGGTTGCGCCCGCTGCCGACGAACTCGCCATTGCGCGGCGAGTGCTCGATCATGTCGATGCCAAGGGTTTCGGCGCACTGGCCTACGCGCGCGTCGACATCGCGCGCGGGGCAGATGGTCGCGCGCTCCTCATGGAACTCGAGATCGTCGAGCCTTCGCTGTTTCTCGATCGCGCGCCTGATCGTGCGTCGATGCTGGTGGATGCAACGCTGCGCGCGATGATGGCCAACCCATGACCGCGCGGCTTGGCGAACTCAATCGTTCGCCGGCGTGATCGTTCGCCGCGCGTGGTGCTGTTCGACCAGCTTGTCCCACGACGAATCGAACGCCCACTCGTAGTTCTTCCAGCGACCGATCGAGCTGCGATTGATCGGCTGGCGCACTTGTGCGTGCGAGAGCGTGAACGCGCCACGCTTGTTCTGCTCAGGCGTGAGCACGCGCTCATCCATCTCAAGACCCATGCGGGCGAGACATCGGCCGGCGAACAGTTGCGGGTTCTCGATCAGATCTTCGTAGATGAACGATTCGTACGAGAATCCAAGGGTTTCCAGCGCGATGGGCACGATCTTGCGTTCCATCTCGATCATTTGGCGGATGAGATCGAAGCGCTGGGTCCATGAGTAGGACACTGGATTGAAGTAGGACAGGAACTGGCTGGTGGCCATGTCGCGCGGATCGCGGTCGATGTGGATGCAGACGGTTCCGGGCAGCGTGGCGGCGATTTCGGGCAGCGCGCGCCAACTCAGCAGCGACTTGTCAAAGATCCAGGTTGCGCCCGCCTTGCGAATTTGCGTGGCGCCATCGAGGTAGTGGCGCTGCGCATCGGCGTACAACTTGGTTGGAAGCGCTGCGGGCAACCGAGGCCAACTGGGAGCGCTTTGAAGGCGGGAAGTCAGCGTGTCGAGTCCATCGAACTCGCCGATGCCGCCGATGGACGGATGGCGGTCGAGCATTTGCTCGAGCAGCGTGGTGCCCGAGCGCGGCATCGCCACCACCATCGCCACGCCTTGCACGGGCTCGACGCGCGGCGTGATCCATCCGCGCCCCTTCGAGGCGAGCAGGGAAAGTTGTTCGCGCAGCGGGACGAGCCATTCGTCAAGTTCACATGGGCCGCCCGTGGTGGCGTGCGCCTCGCGCGCGAGGTCGAATGCCTCGCGGTAGCGGCCCTTCTTGTCGAGCAGTCCAACGGCCTCAAACCCGGACACGCGGCGCAGTGGAATCGGCTGCGAACTGCGCATGATCGCGATCATGTCGGCGATGCCGCCGTCAAAGTCGTCAAGCACGCGCACGCGCGCGCGCACGATGAGCGCGCGCGGGTCGCTGGTCCACAAGCCGCCGGCCTTCACCATTTCAATCATGTCGCTGCGACGGCCGGTGTAGAAGTACATTTCGGCGAGGTTGATCGCGGCCTCGATCGCGTGCGGCCCGCGCCCTTGGGCGATCGGACGCAGGCGATTGATCGCGGGATCGATGCGGCCAAGTCGGTTATCCATGTTGGCGCGCAGGAGATTGGCGTGATCGTCCTTGGGCGACAGTTGCAGCGCGCGCTCGATGTCGATCTCGGCGTCGACATAATTGCGCAGATGCAGATTCGCGCGGCAACGACCGATCATCGCCAAGAAACTGCTGGGCGACTTCTCGAGAAAGTCGTTGGCCACTTGAAGTGCGCCAGCGGGATCGCGAGCCCTCAGCAGGCGTTCGATCTTTGCAATTGGTGTTTCGCTCGCAGCCATCGGCGAACTCTAACGAACAAGGCCGACTTGCGCGCCAACTTGCGCGCCAACTTGCGCGCCAACTTGCGCGCCGACTTGCGGGCAGACTTGCGCGCCAACTTGCGCGCCAACTTGCGCGCCGTTCAGCGCGCGCGGCGGCGGGCGAGTCCAACGAGGCCGATCAGCGCGAGCGCTCCCGGAGCGGGAACGATGTTGAAATCGGCGATGTCGAAGTGGCCGTTGATGTTCTGCCCCACCAGCGCGGCGGGCACGGTGAATCCGAACTGCATGTTGCCGATGTTGGAGAAGACGGCCGCGTAGCTGCTTCCCTCGAAGGACACGAAGTTCGGGCTGGTCGCGGTGAGGTCGATGAAGATCGTGGTCCACACATTCGCCTGCACTGGCGTAAACGCGACCACGGCGGCGCCCGGGAAGTTGTTTGCCGAGGCGAAGCGCCCCGTGACATTGACGGCTTCGCTCAGGTCATGGCGGAAGCGGAACGAGACGCCGGTTACGCCGTCGGCGATCCAGTTGCCCACGAACGCGCCGCCTGACGAGCCGTAGCCCTGCTGCGCGCGAATGACGGTGGGCGGGAAGCCGCCCGCGGTGGTGCTGATCAGGTTGAAGGTGCTCGAGGCGTAACTGCCGCCGCTCGGGCCGCCGGAGCTGAACCACGCCA
>QWPT01000005.1:74870-100624 GCA_003671075.1 Planctomycetota bacterium | reverse complement strand
CGGCAGCCCGCGCTCGCGTCGCGCAAGTTCGCGCATCTTCACCACGATCATGTATTCGTAGATCGACTGCAGCTTGCAGTAGGTGAATCCGGCGCGGCCGTCGAGAAATCCGCGCTGCAGAAAGTACAGGTAGCAGAACTTGATCGCCGTTCGCATCGGCAGTTTGAAACTGAGTTCCTTGAGCGCGCGTCGGCGGTCGAAGCGGTCGCCGGAGAAAATCGCGCTGAACCCCACGGGCTTCGCGCGCAACTTCATGCCTTCCATCGCCTCAAGCAAGCTGTACTTGTTGTGCTTGTCAAACCACTCGGTCAGGCCCTTGGAAAAGTTGTAGTGCTCGAAGTAGTTGCTGAGGTATCCATGCGGGCCGTCGATGACGGGCACGGGGTTGACGAGGCGTTCGAACTTGATCTTCGTTGGTTTGAAGAATCGCATGATCATGCCGGGCGGCATGGCGTGGCGAATCCACTTGCCCATGAAGAAGTTCTTGCGGCCGCAGTAGAACGCGACCTCGGCGCGCTTGGAGTCGGCGGCGATCGCCTGGATCTCCGCGCGCAGCTCTGGCGTCATGCGCTCGTCGGCGTCGAGGTAGAAGACCCACGGGTTACGGAAGTCGATGTTTGCCATCGCCCAATTCTGGTGTGCGGCCCAGTTGTCGAAGGGACGCTCGACAACGCGGGCGCCCTTGGCGACGGCGATCTGCTTGGTGGCGTCCTTGCTGAGGCTGTCGAGCACGACGATGTCGTCGAAACCGCTGACCGAGTCGAGGCAGGCGCCGATATTCGTTTCTTCGTTGAGCGTGAGGATGAGGATCGAGATCTTCATGTCGGGTCGTTGATCCTACATCGGCGCGGGTAGGTTGGAGAAGACTCCGTCGACGAGACGGCACCTACCGCAGAGTGCGGGACGATGAACCGAGTGCGCATAAAGGTCGTGCACGGTTGCGTTAGTGGTTTTTTGGCTGGTTGCGCCGACCTCGAGATGGGGACCACGCTAGCGGGATGCTGGACGGTCATGGCGAGCGCTTGCCATCACGGGCGTTCTTTCAGGATCGTCTTGATGTTCTTGCTGCATTCGCTAAAAACCTTGATGCGCACTAGTAAAATTCGTGTTAGGGCCGCAATATGGTGCGTTTATCAAGGTTTGTCACGTCAGCGTTTGATTTCGTGTCAATGATGCATGGATCGTCCCTGCTCGTCCCCATGCGCAGTTTCGTAGGTGAGATTCGGCTTCGTCCCCAAGTTGGTCAGGTTGCCCCATTCATTCTCGTGATCGAGAGTGGACTTAAGGTTCGTTATGTCCTCCTCTAGCAAGCTCGATGTGTCTCGTCGCTCTTTCGTTCAACTATCTGCGCTCTCGACCGGCGCGTTCTTCATCAACACGAAGTACACCAAGCTTCTGCTGGGGGATGCACCTGCGAGTCCCGCGACGACGCCGTTCATCCAGGCCCTCACTTTCCCGCCGGTCAAGCAGCCGCTGCCCGCAGGCATGATGCTCGATCCGCTGCCGATTCCTGAGGCGCATCAGCGCTACGAGGAATTCGTTCCCACCAAGTACTACGAACTCACCGCTCGCGAGGTGCTCAAGCGCCCACATCCGCAGCTTGGTCTCAGCCGCATGTCGACCTACGACGGGTTGTCGCCTGGACCGCTGTTCGTTCAGAAGTGTTATGACCCGATCATGGTGCGGATCAAGAACGAGCTGCCGCACGAGATACAAGGCTTTGGCTCGCCCGAGATCATCACCCATCTTCACAATGGCAACAGCGCTCCAGAGTCGGACGGCGTGCCGTGGGAGCTCTATGGGCCGGGCTATTTCAAAGATCATCACTACCCGAACTGGCCCTCGAATGGCAATATCAACGAGTGCAAGGGGACCCTCTGGTATCACGACCACTGCCTCGATTTCACCGCGCAGAACACCTATCGCGGCCTCGCCGGGTTCTACATCCTCTTTGACGAGGTCGACAGCGGCAACGAGACGGATCCGAATCCTGCTGCGCTGCGTCTGCCGAGCGGCCTAGGCGTGTATGACATTCCGCTCTCGTTCTCCGATCGAAGATTCAACCAGAACGGCGTGCTGACCTTTGACCCCATGGATCTCGATGGATACCTGGGCGACAAGTACCTGGTGAACGGCCTCGTGCAGCCGTATTTTAATGTCACTCGCCGCAAGTACCGCTTCCGCCTGCTCGACGGTGGTCCGTCCCGCTTCTACGATTTCTGGTTCTCCAACCGGATGGAGTTTCAGTACATCGCCAGCGACGGAAACCTGCTCGCCCACCCGATCACGGTGAACCACCTGACCGCTGGTATCGGCGAGCGACATGACATCGTGGTCGACTTCTCGTTGTTGCCTGAGTCGACGACGGAGATCTACTTGGTCAACCGCATGGAACACGCGACTGGCCGCGGCCCGAAGGAGGGAACGCTGCCGATGAACCAGTCGCCGCGCATGCTGAAGATCAACATTCTTCCTGGCGCGGTTCCTGATCCGAGCCGAGTGCCGCAGGACCTGCGAGTGGTGGAAGACATTCCGTTGGCGAACGCCGTCCGCAAGGAATGGAAGTGGACTCGCACCAACGGCATGTGGTCGGTGAACGGTCGGCTCTTTGACGAGCATCGCTCCGACGCCACCGTCGTGCAGGGCCAGACGCAAATCTGGACATTTAGCACGCCAGGTGGATGGGCGCATCCCATTCACTTCCATGTCGAGGAAGGCCGGTTGCTGCGCTACAACGGCGTGAATGTTCAGCCCAACAGCATTCTCGGTGGGCGCAAGGATGTCTTCTCGCTCTACGGAGGCGATGAGATGACGGTCGCGCTGCGCTATCGCGATTGGATCGGAACCTATGTCATGCATTGTCATAACGGGGTCCACGAGGATCACGCGATGATGATTAAGTTCGATGTCGTTGCGCCAAGTTGAGCTGCGCGCTTTGCCGCTGTTTACGCGCTTCGACGCGGTGCGCGGCCGGTGAATGCTCCGGTGAGCGCGCCGCAGAACAACGGAAACACGATTCCGAGAGGCCACATCCATGCGGGATGGGGGATGGTCGCCATTTGCGCGGTAGCCGCGAGCGTGACTAGCAACCCAATCGTGACGCCGAACACGAGCGCGGATCTTCCTGCGATGCGCGCGGCGGTCCATGCGCCGACGATGGCGCCGATGCACCACGTGGCGATCACGCTGAGGTAGGCGCCGAGCGGCACGGTTGGTTGCGCATCGATGATCGCCTGCCCGCCAGCGCCGTCTTGCCTGATGAACGACGCGACGGCGGCTTCCATTTCGGCGCCGACGGGGAACAGTCGTTGACCCGACGCTTGCGCGAGTGCGATGGCGATCGTTGTGATGACGAGCGCGAGCGGTAGGGCGATGACGAAACGGAGCATGGATGCAGTCTACGGGCGTTGTTGGGGCGAAAGGCGGTGCTGGCGCGCGAGTGCGTTGGTGGTGCGTCGGAAGTTCAGCGTGGGGGTTGTTGTGGGTTGGGCCGTGTCATGCCTGTCCTGTACTTCGCTGGCTCGTGTGTCATGCCTGTCCTGTACTTCGCTGGCTCGCGTGTCATGCCTGTCCTGTACTTCGCTGAGTCGCGTGTCATGCCTGTCCCGTACTTCGTGCGGGTCTCTCAGACGGTCAAAAGAAACAGCCCCGAGAACCCTTCGGTTCTCGGGGCTGCGCTATCAGTGTAAGTTTCGTCACTCAGCCTTCGATCACGGGCACGCGCCCCAGCTGCCGAGCATCAGCGCAAGATCGCCGCCGTCGACAAAGCCCGAGCCGTCGATGTCCGCGCCGTTGGCGCTTGCCGCAGGAGATCCCCACGCCGCGAGCACGAGCGTCAGGTCGTCGCCGCCCACCAACGCGTCATGCGTGATGTCGGCGGGACAGGCGCGCGGCTCGCACGCATCGATCAGACCGTTGTGATTGCGGTCGACATTCGCGCTGTCGCGCTCGAGTTCGCAGGTGTCGGTCAGTCCGTTGCGATCGCAGTCGCCCACCCACGGGTCGACGATCAGTAGATTCTGCGCGAAGGTGCGCACGGCAGGTGCACATCCAGCAGCGCGACCTTCCGTGCCGATTGCGGGAACCTGTCCGCCTTCGGGCAATGTCAGCGCGGGATGGTCGAACGGCGCGCGTTCGTCGCGCACTCGCTCGTCGGTCAGCGTGCGCAGGAACGCCGCGAGGTCACTGATGTGTCCTTCGTTGAGATCCATGGCCAGCATCGAGGGCGCAAGGTCGATCTTGTTCTGCGAGTGGAAGTCGCCGCCGCGGTTGTAAAGGCGGATGACATCCTCGAGCGTTGCCGCGCCACCGTTGTGGAAGTACGGCGCAGTCAACTCGACATTTCGAAGCGTCGGTGTCTTGAAGGAGCCGTTGACACGGGGCGTCAGCGAGCCGCCGTTCCATAGTTGCCCGTATTCAGGCAGGAAACTGCTTGTGTAGAGCCGGTGCGAGACGGCGAGCGGCGTGCCATCGGGATGTGTCCCGCCAAGACCGATGTCTTCGGTGGTTGGTCGCACGCCAATGTTGTAGAAACCTTCGTCGTAAATAACCATTGGTGTGGAACTGAGCGTGCCACGATCGACGCCGTCGATGGTGACGCGGTAGTTTCCGAGCGGGAAGTTGAGCAGCGAGATCGAGAGCGACAGTTTGCAGTTGACGGTGCGTGCGTCGATCAGCAGCGCAGCGGTCGGGCCAATTGCGGGGGCTGGCACCTCGGGGGCGAAGGTGAAGTTGCAGGGGAAGGCGGAGCGCGCCGGCAGGGGTGCGCTGATCGCGAGTTTGCCATATGGGTCGTAGACGCGGATTCCCTCGCCAGTCAGGGTGAAGTTCAGCAGACGCACCGAAGGCTCGAAGCCGAGCGGCGGTTCTTGGAACGTCATCGTGCGCTTGAGCATTCCTGCGAGATCAGGCATGAACGCGATCGGCATCGGCGCGAACTCCGCGTTCGGATTCACCGGCTCTCCTTCGGGCAGATTCAGCGGATTGAGCGGGAACTGGTCGACTGCGTCGGGAATTCCGTCGTTGTCATCGTCAGGATCAGCGTTGTTGCCGATGTCGTCGTGATCGCTGTCGATCCATTCAGTCGGGTCGGTGGGAAAGTCGTCGATGATGTCGGGGAAACCGTCGCCGTCGGAATCGACCGCGCCGGGAAATGCGCCCGCGCCGTTCTGTCCGCCGCCGCCGCCGTTCTTGCCCGCATAGGTGGCTACTGAGAAGAGCGTGCTGATGTGGCACTCGCGACAGTTGGTCGGGGGCAGCGTTGGATCGAGATTAAAGAAGAGCCGCATTCCGCGGAGTTCATGATCCGACAGGAAACCTGGGGCACCGCCGCTGGGTCCGTCGCGCTCGATCCACTGGTCGTAGCGCGAGTCGTCGGACACGAGGGTCGCCTCGTACTCCTGAATCGCCATGCCGAAGAAGAGCGACATGTTTGCCTCAGTCATCGATACGCCTGGAGAAACCTGGACATTCGAGCGCCAATGGGGCAGAAACGCGGCGTTGATCATCTCGTCGTAGCGCAGTGTGAGCCCAACGTCGGGCGCGGCATATGTGCCGAGGATGCTGTCGCTCGGACTGACCTTCTGGGTTGAGAGCGCCTTGGTTGAGAGCAGCTTGCGCGCCACATCAACCCAGCCGCGTCCGTGCGCGGCCATCTCGACAGCGCTGTTCACTGGTCCGACCGCCTGCGACGCGAGCGATGCATGATCAATGTTGATCTGCACTTGGCTCGGCACACCTGTCTTCGGGTTCAACTTCCAGACCCGCGCACCAGTGTCGACGGGACCGGACGAGTTCGCTCCGTTGAACCACGCGTTGGCGCGGCCATCCCAGAACTGGCGCACATAGAAGATCGCATTGATGATCGATGGCGTGTTTCGGTTGGTCACCTGACGAAACGCCTGGCCGTTGGCGGTGAAGGTCGGTTCATACTGCTGTTCGCAACCCTCGGTCAAGTCGCCGTTCAGGCCGAGGAATGTCTCGCGCATGACGCCTTCCGAACCAGCGACATCATCGATGTTGCGCAGAACCGAGCTGAATCGGTTGGCGGGATTGGCGAAGCGCATGGTGGGAAAGATCGACGCGGGCACCTTTGCGCCCGGGGTCACGGTGCTCGAAAACGCAGCATTGAAGCCAGGATGCATGGTGTTGACCACGCGCGGATCGGCGCCAGCTTGGTGATGGCAGGTAGCGCACGCGGTCTTGCCGTCGCTTCCGAGACGGACATCCCAGAAGAGCGCCTTGCCGAGCCGAGCAGCAGCAGCGCGGTCGGCGATGTAGTCGTCGATTGTGGTGGGACTGGGGACGGGGATCGTCTTGAGCGATGGCTCAAAGACGCTCAACTCATCAGCCTGTGCGCTGCAATCGGCACAAGTGAAAACGCTCAACGCGGTCGTGAGACAAGCGCTAGCCACAGCACGAATGGGACGAGACATAAGGAACCTCTGGCGTCAATATGGCGACGATCGCTCTGCAGAAAGGGACGACTCCCCGCGGAGCTGCTGCTGCAAGTACTGCAGCGGCCACGATTAACTTGGCCTGTGATGGGCGCGAGTCAAGCAAGCACTGTCTGCTTTGTTGATACAACCCCGACAATCAGCACAGATTCCGCGCGGATTGTCGATAAGGCGCGAGTTGTTCAGAGCGGGGAGGCTTGCGATGAGGCTTGCGATGGGGCTTGCGAAGATGGCCCCACTGGCTGATAGCCGGGAATCGCGCGCGCAGGATGGGGCTCGACTCGTTCGAGTGCGGCGATGTGCGGTCGCTGTCCTGGCGGGTAGAGCGAGATCACGCTGCGCGCCGTGACCACGGGATTCGAGAGCGCGGGGCACGAGCTCCACCTGTCGAGCTTGTGGTTGCCGAAGCGCACCATGCCAGTGTGGCCGACGCGGTTGTTGTCGATCTCTTCATTCACATCCATGAAGCCGAAGCCCCAGCGGATGTCCTTCATCACGCTCTCGGATGCAGTCAGGAAGGTCCAGCCCGGCCGCCCGTACAGCCCGCGCGCTTCCATGTATTCCTTCATTTGCGCCGGCGAATCCTCGGCGAGTGAGAAGGAGTAGAAGCGCACTGGCTTAGCCATGACCGGGGTCAGGATGTCGTAGGCTTGCGCCATCTTGCTGGTCATGTCCGCGCAGATTCCCTTGCAATTCACATACATAAAGGTGGCGGCGAAGATCTGACCTTCGATGAGGTCGTCTTGGTAGCGCACGACATTTCCGTCTTGATCCCGCAGGATGTGGTTGCGAAACGCGCGCGTTCCGTCGGGCTGCATGATGCAGGCGCCAGGTCTGTCTTCGAAGCGGGGATCGACGCGATCCACGGCGATGGCACTCGGCTTCGCAGTGACCGCGGACGCGCAACCTCCCAGCAGCGCCGCTCCAGGAAGCAGCAGCGAGGCGATCGCGCGGCGGCGATCCATCGCTCGGCTCGCGGTGATTTCGGGATCGCCGTTGGAGTTGTTGGCGTGATTTCCAGCGTCGTTAGACAATGACATCGTTTCAGCCTCGCGTTGATCGACACAGAATAATGAGACACACGGTCATGAGGCACACGGTCATGAGATACACGGGATGATTTGACTGCGCGCAATCGGGGAGACGAGTTTCCGTCGCGCAGCGTGTGGCTCGGTCGTATGACTGTGATCGCGTTTGGATCAACCTCTAAGTCTATCACGCAACTTGCTGAAACCCGCTTTAGTTACTGTATTTTCGGACCACTTGCATCGGTGTGCGCTGCGCGTTGTTTTTTGAAATGCCAACGCCGTGGATGACCTCCGTGTCCGTTCAACGGACTGGACTTGGTCATCCACGGCGTGGCTTATCAGTACTTGTTTAGAGTTGCGACGCGAGGTTCGCGGTCAACGGCTTCGCCGGTGACCAGTTCTTCATCGGGTAAGAAGGCGTTGCGATCTTGGATGCAATGCCCGCCAGTTGCGGTCGCTCGTTCGATGGAAAGAGTCGAACGACGAGACGCGCGGTAGATTCCGGGCTTCCTTGCGCTGGGCATGCGGCCCACTTGTCGAGTTTGTGATTGCAGAAGCGCACCATGCCAGTGTGTCCCGCAAGATTCTTATCAGTTTCTTCGTTGGGATCGCCGAAGCCGAAGGCCCAGCGAATGTCTGCGATCGCCTCGCTCGATCCAGTGAAGAATCGCCAGCTCGGGAGGTTGTCGATGCCATGGGCCTGCATGAAGGCCTTCATTTCAGCGGGCGAGTCGCCAGCCAGCGAGAACATGTAGAAGTTGACCGGCTTGCCCATGATGGGCTTCATCAGCTGGTAGGACTTCTTCATTTGCTGGGTCATGTCGCTGCAGATGCCCTCGCATTTGGCGTACTGGAATGTCGCGCCGAAGACCTTGCCTTCGACGAGATCATCCTGGAAACGCACTTTGACGCCGTTCTGGTCGACGAGTTCGTGATTACGGAACGCGCGTGTTCCATCGGCGCGAAGGGCGAACGCGCCTCGGCCTTCTGGAATCGCGACCTTGGGTGCGGCGGCAGTGGTGAGCCCGCGGGTGCAGCCTCCCAGGAAGAGACCTACGGCCGGGAAGAGGAGGCCGCCGAGGGCGGCACGGCGTGAGAAATTTTTCGCATCAACGGTCTTGTTGTGTTCGGTCTGTTGCAGAGTTGCCATCGGGTTGTTCCTTCCACGCAGGGGCGCGGATGCCATCGATCGACCTTCTTCCCAACCGCACGTGCCGAAACGGCGCTGCGCGGCTGGAAAGCAAGGAGTGGTGTTTGGATGTAGCTGGACGGTCGGACGATCTCTCAGATCACGCTTCCATGTCCCAGCGGAACATCATGGCGTGATCCTCGTGAGTCAAGTTGTGGCAGTGCATCGGGTACCGACCGATCCAGTCGCGGAACTTGATGTACACGGAGATTTCGTCTCCTGGATACAGCGGGTGCGCGTCCTTGCGACCCTGAAGCGTGGTGCCCTCGACGGACTTGCCGTTGAGGGTCAAGGTGCGAGGTTCTTCCACATGATTGTGCACAGGGTGAGCCCACCCACCCGCCGTGCTGAATTTCCAGATCTCCGCGGTTCCGTGCTTACAGAGCGCGTCGCAGCGGTTCTCATCGAAGAGTTGTCCGTTGACGGTCCACATGCCGTTGGTTCGGTCGAAGTGCCAGTTGCGCGTGCGCGCCACCGGCAGGTTCATCTCCGGCAACTGGCGCAGCGTCGTGGGGACGCGGCTGTTGTCGACGACGCCCGTTGCCGGACGGATGATCAACTTGAGCAGCTTCGGTGCCTGAGACATCGGCAACCTATTGCCGGTGGGACCGCGACCGTTGACCTGCTCCGCGCGGTTGACGAGGTAGATTTCCGTCGTCGAAGCGGGGAGCTGGCTGAAGTCGATGACGATGTCGGCGCGTTCGGCGACTCCGAGCTTCACATTCTGCAGCTCCATCGGCGTCGGGATCATGTTCCCGTCGTTGGCGATGTACTGGAATGTCATGCCGTTGGAGAACCAAACATCGTGGAAGCGGGAGATGCCGCTATTGAGGATGCGGAAGCGGTACTTGCGGCGCTCGACCTCGAAGTAAGGTTGCACGCGGCCGTTCACCAGATTCTTATCGCCGAGCAGACCATCCATTTCCAAGGAGTCGTAGACCATCATGCCGTTCTGGTCATAGTTGCGATCGCAGAGGACGAGCGGAATGTCGTAGCGGTTCTTGACGCGCTTGCCGTCGGGAACGCCGCTCGGGAGGCGGAAGGCCTCTGGATTCGGATCGTTCTCGTTGCCGCTGTCGAGGTTGTCGAACAGCAGGAAGAAGCCCGCGAGGCCGCGATACACATTCGCGCCAGTGAAGTCGTGGCAGTGGTCGTGGTAGAAGAGCGTGCCCTTGGCTTCAAGCGGGTCGGGAAGACCGGTCGTGGGGTCGGTGGAGCAGACATTCGGCCAGTGATGGTCGTGATAGTGGCCAGGGTGGAAGTAGTCCCATGGACCGCCGTCCGATTCCGGAGCGTGGTTGCCATTGTGGATATGGGTGATGACATCGCAGCTGCCGTAGGAAGGCATCACTGCGGGCATGCAGTTCTCAAACCGCGTGATCACGGGGCGCCCATAGCGCATCATGAAAGTCGGCCCAGGCACACTGCCGTTGTAGGTCGAGTGCGGACAGGCTGCCAACTGTGGGTGCGCGCAGTGAAGCGCCTCGCAGACCTTGATGTTGTACTGATACGCCGCAGGGAACTCGTCGTAGCGCTGGAAATCGCTGAGTTGCGGCAGCGGGTCGAGCTGCGCGAACGAAGGCAGTGGCGTCGCATACTCGGCAAACGCGAGCGGCTGCGACCACGGGGTCGTGTACGGGCTCGAGTGGACATCCGCGAGTCGCAGGTGGTTGAACTTGGTGTTGATGAAGAACGCACCGCTCGTCAGCGCGCTTCCCTTGAGGAAGCGGCGACGGCTGAAGGCGCTGCCAAAGATGCGATTACTCATGCGTCACCTCAGGAGTTGAGGGCGCGAGCATTCGATCAACAGGTAAAACAACAGGGGCGAAACCTGAAGACAGGTGAGCACCATGCGACAAAATCATGGGGGACAGTCCAGTATGTTGAACATCGCATCTGAGCGGGGACGACCTGCCAACCTGCAATGTGGTTCAGACGCAATTCATGTTCGCGAACATGATTGACCGAGATTCGTTGGAGGCAAGCAGATTCGAGCGAATCTTCTCTGCCCCGCGCGACTACGGATAGAAAAGTCTGTCATGAGCCTGATCCACACGGCTTACTGAGCAGAATTTCGGGCGAATCTTTCGTCGGGTCTCGGCGATGCGCGCGAACTCACCATCGAGCTTGGATTGAAGTAGTTTCTTCTCGTCGAGAAACTACTTTATCTCTGTGCCAATGCATGGCTTAAGAGCGAGGGAGCGTTGAGGTGGCGGGGAGATACATCCGAGTTCGCACAAGGTCGTTGTTGTCTGCCTAGCTGGGTTGTGTGTCGACATGCGCCGAGCCGGTGATCGTGGAGCCGCGTTGCACCGCTCAGCCCGTTCAGCCCGTTCAGCCCGTTCAGCAGGTTCATTAAAAGTCGACGCACTCTCGGACCATCGGCGCAAACACGGTCGCGATCGAGACACCTTTTTTTTCGATGTCGATTTCGAGGGCTATCTCTGTAGAAACTTCTGCGTTAGATTTTCCGCCATGAGGTCGCTTCGCATCGCTGTAACCGTCGCCATTGCCCTTGCTTTCGCCATGTTTGCGCTTGCGTCGCGCGCGGTGGCGACGGACATCTACAGCGCATCGTTCGACAAGTACGGGACAGGCACGCTCTCTGGTCAGCTGGCGTGGACTGGCGTTGCGGGGACATGGGCGGTGAGCGGCGCGATGAACGCTCCGCAGATCGCGGCCAATGTGATCGGCGCGGGCGTGGATCCGGGAGTCAGTCCAGTCGGTGGCAACGGTCGCATGGTTCGCATTTGCACTGAACGCTTTCTCAACGGACGCACCAAGGCGTGGCTTGATCTTGCGAACAGTGGAAAGTGGCCGGCGGCGAGTGCGGGCGGCAACGGCGTTCTCGAGACGCGAGTCAAGCTGTACATCCCCAGCGGGCAGGCATTGGCGTCGACATTCGGCGTGATGATCTCGCGGAGTTCGTTTGAGACATCGGGAGGATTTCTGGTCAGCGCGCAGACGGGCGCGATCTCGCTGCTCAATAGCGGTTACGCCCCGACGAACCGCGTGGCGACGGGCGCGAGCGTTGCGTTGGATGCGTGGAACGACTTCGTCTACCGCTGGACCGTTGCGACGGGCCTGGGCGAACTGAAGGTCAACGGCGTGTCCGTGGCAACGCACACGACAACGCTGTTCGGCGGCATATACGCGTCGAACCTCTTCTCCACGACCGATGCGACTCCGGGCACGCTGAACGCTTTCGGGTACTTCGACGACTTCTCGGTCGCCGCGGTGGCGCCCTCGGTGCCGTGCGCTGCGGACTTCAATCAAGACGCAACGCGGGACGCACTCGATCTCGCGGTGCTTCTGGGCGGATGGGGGACATCGAGCGGCGACGCGAATGGCGATGGGACGACCGACGCGCTTGACCTGGCGGTGCTCCTGGGCGGGTGGGGCGCGTGTCCCGTGAGTCGAGATCCGAATCGGGGACAGGCATGACATGGGCCAAGCTCGAGCCTGGGCGAATCGGGGACAGGCATGATTCGAGTCGAGATCCGATTCGGGGACAGGCATGACATGGGCCAAGTCGAGCCGGCCGAATCGGGGACAGGCATGATCAAACCCAACCAGCAAAAAGGAACACGCCCCCAGCATCAAGCCGAGGGCGTGTTCGATTGCGGGTTGAACCATCGTCCGCGTGTTACGGACAAAGGCCCCACGAGCTGAGCATCGCCGAAAGATCGGTCGCATTGGTGGTGCCATCGCCATTCACATCGCCCGATGGCGTTCCCCAACCACCGAGGAGCGTGGCGAGATCAGGCGCGCTCACGCTGCCGTTCTGATCGAGATCTGCAGGGCAGGCTGGCGGCGGTGGCGCGGACGGCCCAACGCGGCCCTTGGTGTCGGACAAGAAGCGCGACGGTTTCGTCGGTCCCGCCGCGGTCCCGTTGGCGTAGTTGCCAAAGGTGTAGTTGGTGAACACGCCCGTGTCGCTGAACATGCCGAAGCCGAGCGATGAAGTGCCGACGCCCGGTGCGTACACGATGCGCGGGCCGCTGTTGCCCGCGAGGGTGGCGGTATCACCGAGCATGCGCGCAGCGACGAAGTACCCGCCAAGGCCAGCGTTGACGACATTGTCGGTGTTCAGCGGAACCTCAGGACGCGTCGCCGGATTCAGCCACTGCCAGGCCACCCGCTCGGTGAAAGCGATGCTCGATGGCGCGAGGTTGAAGCTCTGCGAAGCGATCACCTTGCCAGGCGTGTACGCGACGCCGTCCCAAATCATCGTCACCAGCGCGAGCTCGACGCCAACGGCCGGAGCCGGAGTCACTTCGCTTCCTGCACGATAAATTCCCATGATGACTTCGCTCGGGGTCAGCACATCGCCGGCAACCGCCGGGACGAGGCAGTTGGTGTAGAACCATTTTGAGCCGATACCGTCGAGGTTGTCGGTCGGCTTCCAATAAGTGGTGTGCTCAAATGAATCGCCGTAGCGCAGTTCGGACGAGACGACCGAATCGGTCACCAATCCGTTCGCGTTCACCACGAAGCGTGCGGGATTGTCACGCAGCGCGCCCGTGGTGGCGTCGGCCGTTTGACCAAACCAGAAGGTGGAACCGAACACGCCAGTCAGCGCGTTATAGATTCCGAAGTTGTTCACCGCGCGACCAACGGTCGGCTCGTTCACCACACGCCAGCCATTGGCAGCGTTGGCATAGTTTGGTCCCGTGAAACGCACTCCAACCCAGAAGCCGCCATAGCCGTTGGGCCCTTGCGTCTGCGTTTGCAAGTTGACGATGGGACGCAGCGCCGGATCGGCATCGCCCCACGAGAAACTGACCGGCTGCGTGAATGCAGTCGTCGACGCCGCGAGCTCCTGATTGAAAGTCGCGACGGTGGCGCCGCGTCCGTAAGCAAGTCCGTCGAACGTCATCTCAACGACCGTCACCTCGACGCCAACGGCGGGAGCGGGTGCAGCGGCGGTGCCGACGCGGCGAATGCCGACGCTCAGTTGGTTGAGCCGCAGGTGCGATCCGCCCGACGCGAACACATAGCAGTCTTCGTAGGCCACCGAGTCGGGGCCATAGGTCGCGGAACTATTGAGGTTGTAGCGGGTGCCGGTTTCGGTTCCCGAGGTGAAGACCGGCGGATCGAGCTGTGCTCTGGCCGTGGCGGTCACACCGAAGAGACTCGTCATGGCAAGTGCGAGCGCGGTTGCAATGGATCGTCGATCGATCATGTTTCGTTCTCCTGAAATGCGATGTTTCATGCGGTGAATCAACGGGATTCATCGAAGATTTGCGGAGATTACCTTTGCATGCCTGATGCGGGGGGGCGGCGCGCAGCAATTCGCGGTAACGCATTCGCGCGGGCAATGCGCGCGGACGATGCGCGATCCATGTGCGGACGATTCGCGATCCATGCGCGATCCATGCGCGATCATGGCGCGATCAAGGCACGCTGCCGCAGACGCGGAATTCAAGCCCGATGCAACGCGCCTCAGCGCAGCGTCTTAGGCGCCGCGCGTACACGCTGACTAGGCCGGATCGAAGCCGTTGCGCAATATCGCTGCGCCTCCTCCGGCCGTTTCGAATGCAGCGCAAACCCAGCGCAAACCCAGCATCCTGCGATCACGCCGTTTCAACCAATGCGGTGTTACGCAGGAGCACATCGCCGGGGAGGCGGTACACGACATCGAATGTTGGCATGAGCTCGAGCAGTTTCGCGAGCGACGGTTCGCCCTCGTAGAGCTCCTCGTTGCTGTATTCGCAGTAGAGAAACCGCGTGCGGGAAAGCGTCTGCGCGCCGTCGGTCGCGAGGTCGCCCTCGGCGCCTTGCATGTCGGCCCAGATGAAGTCGATCTTGCCGGGCGCGTGCTTTGAAGCCCAGGTGTCGAGCGTGCGGACCTCGACCGAGATCGTGCGCTTGAACTTGCACCACGGGTACTTCTCGATGTGACCCTTCGGCGTGCGCAGCGAACCCGACTGGTCCCAGCCTTCCGGGTAGTTCGCCTTCAACGCCGCTTGCTCGCCGGGCGGAAGTCCGCCGCTCGTGTGGAAATTCGCGCGGCCGTTGGTCGCGCCGATCGCCATCTGGTAGAGCTTCGAGCGCGGGCTGTTGACCATCTTGCGGTGCACGGCGAACGCTCGCGGATCGGGCTCGAAAGAGTGCACGGTCGCGCGCGGGAAGGTCCTCATCAGGGCCACGGTGTGATCGCCGTGGTGCGCGCCGATCTCGAGAATGGTCGTCGCGTCGGCGCCGATCAGCCTTTGCAGGATGGCGCCGGTGATATCGATGTTGGTGACGGGCGGGATTTCGCGTGCCATGGGGGACGAGTTTCCTTCAGCTGTCTGTGCGCGCGGCGTTGGCTCGCGTCGAGCAGTAGTCGGTCCATGCGTAGCGCAATGCGGCGTGGAAGCGCGCACCGTAGCCGCTCGCGTCGAGCAGCGTCGAGTCGCGCAGCACTGCGCGCGCGTTGGTGCGCCAATCGCAAAGCCGCGCGCGATCCTGGGCAAGACCCGCGGCGATCGCCACGAATTCGCTGGAATTACGCGCGATCCACTCGGCTCGTCCCGCCGCGCGCAGCAGGCTCGTGCCAACGCGCGCGCCGTGACGGTCGCCCTCGAGCACCACCACGGGCACGCCCATCCACAGCGCCTCGCAGGTGGTGGTGGTTCCGTTGTACGGCGTCGAGTCGAGCGCGACATGGACGCGGCCATAAAGCGCGAGGTGATCGGCGGGCGTCTCGGTATAGCCGAGCGCCTCGATGCGCGCGGGATCGATGCCGCCCGCGGCGATGCGCTCGAGCACGCGCCGCCGCGTCGACGGATCGGCGATCGATTTCGACTTGAGCAGCAGCCGCGAGTCAGGAACCGCTGCCATCACCGCGCTCCACAGGCGGATGGTTTCGTCGCCGACCTTCGAGGTGAGGTTGAACGAACCGAAGGTCACCGGTGCGTTTTCCGCAGGCATGACCGGTTCGCAGGCATCGAGGTTCGGCTCGTAGCAGAGGAAGCAAGGATCGAGGCGCAGCAGCCGCTCGGTGCAACGATCGTCGGTGCCGGGCGGATCGGTGATCGCATCGACCACGCGCCAATCGACCTGCGGATGCCCCGTCGTGTTCGGATAGCCGATCGCGCTCACGATGACGGGCGCGGGTTTGCGATCGAGCGCGGGAAGTCGCCCACCCTTGGTGTGTCCCGAAAGTTCAACGAGGACATCGATGCGCTGCTCGCGGATCGTGCGATCGAGCGCGTCGTCGCTGAGCATGGAGCACTCGATCCACGCGTCGGCCATCGCGCGAAATCGCTTGCCCATCGCACTGTTCAGGTCAGGCGGAGTGGTCGCAAACACCACGATCGCATCGCCATTGCGCTTGCCGCGAAAGATCGGGTGGGCGAAGTAGCCCACCGAGTGCTCGCGCAGGTCGCCCGACATGATGCCGATGCGCAGCGGTCGATCGGGGTTCGGGTCGGTCGCCGCGGGATTCGCAACCGGGCGACGCGGTTGATCGCGGTAGGCGCGGTGCGCGTCGGCCAGCTCCTCAGGATCGACGCTCAGATAGTTGAGCGCGAAGGCGAACTTGGAGAGGAGTTGCTCGCTCGCGCCGCTGCGCGCGATGGCGTTGCGCAGCCAATCGACCGACTCGGGCATCCGGTCGCCGGCCTCGAGCGCGGCGGCGGCGCATGCGCTCATCTCGGGCCAGTCTTGGCGCAGTTCAAGTCCGCGACGGCACGCGTCGACCGCGGCGTCGGAGTCTTTGAGCGACAAGAGTGCGAGCGCAAGACCAAGGTAGGCGCGCGCATAGGTCGCGTCGAGGCGCACGGCGGCGCGGAACTGGTCGACGGCGTCCTTGTTGCGGCCGGAGCCGATCAACGCGTTGCCGAGGTTGTTGCGGTAGCCGGCGATGTTGGGAGCGATGGCCACCGCCCGTTCGAGCTGCGCGATCGCTTGCTGCGGCTGGCCGACCTGGGTCAGGAAGAGCCCGAGCATTTGCAGCGCGTCGGCGTTCTTGGGCTGAATCCGCAGCAGCGTCCGCACTGATGCGATCGCCGCATCGATCCGACCCGACTGGGCGTCCTGCAGCGCGCGTTGGAGTGGGGTGGGGGTCTGCACGAGGATCTCGAAACGTAATGCTAACGGAGCCCGCGCCAGCTTCCCGCACCATTTCGCGCTCCATTTCGCGCGCGGACTTCTCCGACGGCCGTCGCAGCGGAAACAAATCATCGAAAAAGCAGATCGTCGAAAAAGCGCAACGGAAGGCCTTAAGGCCTTCCGTTGTGACTTTTCAAAGCGGGCGAAGGGATTCGAACCCTCGACATTCACCTTGGCAAGGTGACACTCTACCACTGAGCTACGCCCGCATTTGCCGGTCCGCGTTTGTCCGCGGGGTTGGGAAACATAGCAGATCCTTTGAGTCGGGCAAGTCGGTTCCCGACTTGTGCCGTGCAGTCGTGCCATCGAGGGACTTGCGAGGCCTCCAAGTCCGCAAACTCTGCGCGATCGGCTACCAATTGCGGACGACCGCGGCGCCCGCGATCACGCCGCCGAGGATCTTGGCGCCTTGCAGGAGGTCGCCGAGCGGGAGCGGATAGAGCGGGTTGAGGACCACCGCCATCGCCGCGCACAGCCCGCACCAGACCGCGCTGCCCGCCGAGCCCAGCGCGACTGCGCCGAAGACGAACAGGCCGGTGGCGGCCCATCGGGTGATTTCGTCAGTGACCGTCGTGGGAAGCATGCCGAGCGCCTGGAGGAGCAGCAGCGCGCTGAGGAGGGCGATAGGGATGAGCGTTGCCTTGCCGACCCCGCCGCCGCCGCTAGTACCTTTGGAAGCCATGCGCGCAGTATCGACGCGAGTGGATCGCGTGCGAAAAAAGACGCGGAGAAATTCAGTGCGTCCGCGCGGTCACGGACAGGCGCCCCAGCTACTGAGCATGAACGCGAGGTCGAGCGCATTGGTGGTGGCATCGCCGTTCAAATCGCCAGCCGTCGTTCCCCATCCACCGAGAAGCGTGGCGAGGTCTTGCGCATTCACCCTGGCGTCGGCGTTGAGATCAGCGAGACACGGAGTCGTCTCTTGGACGATCTGGAAACCTTGGAATCCGAGGTTCGGTCCGTTCTCAAACAGCCGCATCGCGCAGGTGGAGCCCGTCAATCCGGTGAAGACTGCGAAACTGGCGCGGGTGGCCGTGGGCGCACTGGTCGCCGTCGCCCGCACCAACGGGTTGAACACGCCGCCGGGGATCGAGTCGGTTTTGAAGTAGATGGGCGCGCTGGCGTTGACGCTCACGCTGCCGAGGCGGTCGGCGGTTTCGCCAACGAAGTAGACCACGGCGGAGTAGCGTTGATAGGGGATGGCGCTGGCGGACACAGTGATGCTGGTCAGGCCGTTGCTGTCGAGGTAGCCGCGGCGCATGCGGCCGGTGTCGTCGGTGGGGTAGGAGACGATGCGCCAAGGATTGTTGACGGCGAAGTTGATGGCGGTGGTGGTGGCGAGGCCGTGGCCGTCGAGGAGCGCGGTGGGCGCGTCGCCCTTGCCGGCGGTGGCGTATGCGGCCGCGGCGGTGGAGTTCGGACCGACGATGTTGGTCCAGTGCAGCGTGCCCAAGCCGTCCGCGCCAGCAGGGAAGATCGCGGTGTCGACGCAGAAATCGCCGTCGGACCCGTTGTCGGAGGCCCCGCCGACGAAGTTCACGCTGATGGCGTCGCGGCTGGCGACAACCGGGGTCTGGTAGACGAAAAGCGTGGGGAGCCCGATGCGGGTCCCGTCCGGCGAGCCGATGCGAATCAGATAGCTCGTGCCCGCGACGACGCTGACCGAGGTCGTGCATTGCCCGGCCGAGCAGCCGACAACGCTGCGGGTTGCTTGGTTGTAGACAACGACCGACGCATCGAATCCGTTGCCGCAGGCGGCGATGTCATAGCTCGCGTTGTTGGGTGGCGTGAAGGAGTACCAGCGGTCGTAGAAGAGCGGCGCACCGCAGCCCAGAGCGTCGGCGGAGCTGGTCGCGCCCACGAGGGAAACGACATTGAACTGGCCGATCTCAAGCGCGATCGGCGCCGATGATTCGTCGTTGGATGGCGGGGTGGCGGGTTGCGGAAGTCCCTTCGGTCCGAACTCGAAGATGGCATGGGTCCAGGCGGCGTTGTCGGCGTTGTCGCTCCAGAACGCGCCGGTGCTGTTGGCGGAGATTTGGCCGAAGTGCTCGTTGGCGCTAGCACCACCGTTGTTCGGTTCGCCCGCGCTCCAAGAGTTGAAGCTGACGGCGGTACCGTCGGTCCATTTCCAACCGCCCGCGGGCTCGAGGTAGCGAGCGCTGGCGAGGTCTTGGTAGAGGCCCAGCGCGACGGTTGTGCCTGCGCCGGTTGCCACCGAGAGTGAACCGATCAGGCGATTTTCCGACGCGGTGTTGGCGCAAGCGAGTGTTGCGCCGAGATTCTGCGCCTTCGCTGCGATGTCGCTCCAGTTCGCGCCAGATCCGACCGCGTACTTTACGTACCAATGGCCGTTGCCGCCAGCCGCGACCTCCCACTTGTGCGCGCCTTCGAGTGCGAGTTGCACCTGGAGCGACTCAATCGAGAGGGTGCCGACGCCAATGTCGGCCTCGCTGTATCCGCCGACGATGATGTAGTGCTGGTGGCCGCCGATCACATCGACCGAGAGGATGCTGGTGAACGCGGAGCAGCCGTCGCCGTCGTCGTTGCAACCGAGGACGGTGGGGCTGGCGCAACCGGCGAGCAGGGCGATGCGGGTGTCGAAGTTCGCCAGGCCGCAGGTCGAGAGGGTGTAGCGGCCGGAGTCGGGCGGGGTCCAGCTGAAGACGGTGTAGTTGTGGAGTGTGTCGTCGCCGAACGGACCGGGGTCGCAGAGTCCGGCGAGGTTGAGGTCGCGGGTGGCGGTGGTGGTGTCGATCGCGACGGTGTGGCTGTTGATGGGGATCGCGCCGTTGCAGATGCAGCCGATCGAGACCAGGGTGGCCCCGCAGTTGGCATCCCATGCGGTGCTACAGCAGAGCGGATTGATGGCGCAGACTTGCGCGCAGCAGTTGGCGTCGATGCCGGCGGCGGTGCAGGCGTTTTGCGCCGTCGCCTTCGCGCAGATCGCAATCGGGGACAGGCATGACACGAGCATGACGGCGAAGAACCGGGCGAACGCGCAATCGTCGAAGCGGATCGAACTGAGCATGTTGATCTCCTGAACTCGGTGACTCGTCGAAAATGCGCGTGGATGCGCAAGACTGTGTGGCTTCGGAGAAACAGGCATGCGATGCATGCCTGTCCCCAATTGCCAATCAGCTCCCAGGACGGATCGCGACGGGTGTCAGCGCAGGTGCGCGGAGTAACGCGAACTCAAAAGCAGGGGAAATCGCCTTCGAAGTCAAGTTCTGCGCGCGTGGGTGTGCTCGTCCGTTCGTCCGTCTCCGCAGAGGACGCATGCATGTCCCCTTGCGATACATGCCTGTCCCCGATTCGGAGTAATTGGCGCGCAATTGAAAGAGGCGCGACCTCACGGTCGCGCCTCAGCTTCGTCAACACGCGCCAATCACGCGCCAATCCCACGATCGCAACACCCTACGCCGCAATCATTTGTCCGCGTCAGGCAGTCCCATGCCGCTGCGATTGGGATACTTTGGCTTCGGCGTCGGGTGGTAGCCGTTGCTCTCAATTTGCTTGAGCAGCACCTCGACGCCCTTCTCCAACTGCGGGTCGCCGCCGTCCTTCATCTTCGACGGATCGTCGATCACCTCGATGGTTGGATCGATGCCGTGGCCCTCAACGCCCCAGGTCCCATCCACTTCGTAGAAGCCGAAGGTCGGCACGCTGATCGAGCCGCCGTCCATCAACCCCGGATTTCCCGAGATGCCGACGAGACCGCCCCAGGTGCGGGTGCCGATCACATCGCCGAGTTTGTTGTGCTCGAAGAGCCAAGGGAACATATCGCCGCCCGAGCCAGCGAGGCCGTTGATCAGCATCGCCATCGGTCCGCGGTGGCCGTCAGGCGGCCATGTCTGGTCGCGCGCATCGCGGCGAGCCCAGAAGTTCGTCACCGGTCGATTGAGCAGCTCGATGAACCGCGTCGGGATCTGCCCGCCACCATTCCAGCGGTCATCAATCAGAAGGGCCTGCTTCAGGCGCTGGCCGTAGAACTGACGCACAAGTTCCGTCTGCCCATCAACGCCCGTGTTCGGCACATAGATGTAGCCAACCTTGCCGCCCGAGAGTTCCTCGACGCGCTTGCGCTTAGCCTCGACCCACGCGCGGTAGTGCAGGTTGTCCTCGCTCGCGATCGGCGTTACGACAACATCCTTCGCGTCCTTGTCCAGCACCGGCTTCTTCGACACCGTGAGCACCGTCGACTTGCCCGCGAGGCCGACGAACGGCGCCCAAGGATCGGTCGATGGATCGACGGCAACGCCGTTGACCGCAAGCAGGTAATCGCCTTCGCTCACGCCGAGTCCCTGCGCGGCGAGCGGGCTGCGCGCCTCGTTGTCGAACGACGCGCCCGTCGCAAACTTGGCCAGCTTCCACGCCTTCGCCGGTGTGCCGTCTTCATTCATCGCCATGGCGAAATCAACGCCAAGCATGCCAACCGTGCGGGTGGGCGCACTCTCGATGTCGCCTTGGCCCTGCAGATACGCGTGTCCAACATTGAGCTCCGAGATCATCTCGCTGATGAGGAAATTAAGATCCTCGCGCGTGACCGCCGCCGGCAGCATCGCCTCGTACTTCACGCGGATGGCATTCCAATCGACGCCGTGCATTCCCGGGTCGTAGAAGTAGTCGCGCATCACTCGCCACGCATCGACGAGAATCTGCTGGCGCTCATGGCGCGGATGGACCTCGACGAGCATCGGGCTGGTGACGATTGGCTTAGGAGTCGCGCCCGCGCTGGCCGGTGCGATCGACGCACCGCCGCCACGCGCGCCGCCGCCGCCGAGCAGAAGCTTCTTTCCGTCGGCCGAAACGCTGAAGCGCGTACCGGGCGCACCCGCCGCTTCGGATGGAGTCTTCGACGACAGGTCCATGATGCGCACCGAGCCATCGCGGCCATAGAGCAACTGGTTGTTGTCGCTGAATCCGATCGAGCCAAACGAACCCGCCGCGGCAGGCAGTTGCACCGCGCGCGCCTCGAAACCGTCAAGGTCGATCACGAACTCCTTCTTCGCCGGCGCCTTCGCCCCATCCTTCGAACCGTCCTTCGAACCATCCTTCGCCGCCGCGGCCTTCGCGTCGCCTTCGCCGTCCTGCTTCGCGCTCGCGCGGGTGCCGTTGATTTCGAACTTCTGCTCGCCGCCGTCGCCTTCCTTCGCGTGAACCACGGCGGTACCGAGGATCGAGTCGCCGTCGATCGTCGCCTCGAGCTCGATGTTGGACTCGCCAGTCATGCCGCTCATCTTGAGGGACTTGGTGTCAGGCTCCCAAGTTCCAGTCAACTCACCCGAGGCGTTCTTGGACGCGAAGTTCGCCTTGACGGCGTTGCCTTCGGTCATGCTGACATCGAAAGTGAACTCCAGCGGCTCCGGCCCGCCCGTGGCGGTGCACTTCCAGTTGCCGGCCGGAGTGAGAGCGGCGTCAGCTTGTTGCGCGCTCTTCTCGTCCTTCTTCTCATCTTGAGTCGAACGCACGTCGGCCATCGGCTGGTCGGTGAGCATCGCGACATCGTTCATCTCGCCGCCGCGACGACGGCGACCGCCGCCTGGAGGTGCGCCGGCTGGAGGAGTGGCGCCCGCGCCGGGACCAGCGCCAGGACCGCCGCCGCCACCACCGCTCGGGCGATTCTCATCCTTCTGGCCTTCCTCGTCACTGGTGGCAAGCCACGGAAGTTTGAAGTCCTTCTTCAGCGGCACCGCCATCAGCACTTGCGAGTTGTTGTAGATCCAAGTGGTGTCGAACTCGCCGTAGGTCGGCGCGAAATTGCGTGCGCTGATGAACACCAACCACTCGCCCTTGCGGTCGAAGGTCGGGTCGCCGTCGCCATAGAAACCGCTCGTGACCTGCGTCTTCGCCTTGGCGGCGTCGGCTTCCTTGGTGTCGTAGATGAAGATCGCCTCAAGCTCGGTGGTGTCGCACGAGCGCGACCAGGTGAGGTAGCGCGAGTCGTGCGAGAAGGAAATGCCAACCGGACTCGGCGCCTCTGGGTTCTGGTCGATGTGGATGCTCGAACCATCCTCGAGCTTCAGCAGGTCGATGTTGCCGGCCTTGTCTTGCAGCGCGACCGACTTCGAATCAGGCGACCAAGTGATCGCGGTGCGGAAAGCATGACCGTCCTTGGTGATTTGCTTGGCCGACTGGATCGGCTCGCCCTTGGCATCGATGGTCTTTCCATCGGCGGGCATGGTGTAGAGCTCGTACTCGCCAGTTGCATCGCTGAAGTACGCGATGGTCTTGCCATCAGGACTCCACGCCGCCGAACGCTCGAACGCACTGTCGGTGCGCGTGAGGTTGCGCGGCGTTCCATTCTCCGCCGGCGCCGACCAAATGTCGCCGCGCGCGACGACCGCGACTCGCTTGCCCGAAGGCGAAATCGAGGCGCCCTGAATGTTCTCCGCCGCATCGACGGTTGCGATGCGCAGCGTGTCGCGGTCGCCAGGGACAGTGATGTCAACTGGAACGCCCACGCCGGTTTCGAGGTTGAGCCGCATGATGCGGTCGCCGTGCTGCAGCACCATCTCGCCCGCGCTGGCGTCATCAGGGCCGATCGCCGGCCACTTCACATCGTGGGTCTTGAACTGCGAGACCTGCTTGGTCTGGCCAGACGCCGTGTCGTAGCTGAACACATTGAGCACATTGCCTTCGGCTTCGCTGCGGTCGGAGAGGTAGTAGACCTTGCTGCCGTGCCACATCGGAATCGTGTCGGTTCCTTCCCAATCGGTGATGCGCTTGGCCTCGCCGGTCTTCAGGTTGGAGATCCAAACATCGGTCGCCATACCGCCGCGGTAACGCTTCCAAGTGCGGGTGTCGGTCGAGTGCGGCGTGTAGGCGAGCCATTCGCCCGTCTTGTCGATCGCACCGTTGGCGCCGTAGGGAACAGGCAGTTTCGTCGGCAAACCGCCGCTGATTGGCACGGTGTAGAGCTTCTGCGCGCGGGCGAGCCCCTCGAGCGCCGAGGTCATAAAGATCAGTCCGGTTCCGTCGGGAGTCCAGTCGCACAGGCCTTCAGGCGCGGGGTGATGGGTGACGCGCTGGGGAATGCCGCCGCTGATCGGAAGGATGTAGAGGTCGAGGGCCTGGTCGTAGTTGGCGCGGAAGGCGATCGACTTGCCGTCGGGCGAGAAACGGGGCGTGCCCTCGAATCCAGGCGGACTGGCGAGCGGACTTGCGACGCCGCCTTGCTTGGGCACGATCCAAAGGTCGTTGCCATAGGCAAACACGATGTCGGTCTTCGAGACATCGGGATAGCGGCAGAGACCAGTGGTGATATCCGCAGTGGGGGCGAACGAGAAGAGCACGGCCGACAACGCGGGCGCGCACGCACTACCAAGCAGGGCGATCAACATGGGGCACAATGGTAGGGAATGGCGGTCGCGATGGCTTCGCGACCGAGCGCCAGCGTTGTGTTTTTTCGAGCTTCGACAACATCGCCCTGGCACACGCAGGCAGCGCGAGCAGTCTATGGAGACGGTTCGTCCAAGCGCAACGCATCGGCCTCGGACGCCGCGCGGCTGTCGAGTCCCTGGTCGGCGAGGATCTGCTTGATCTTGAGCATCCCTCGACGCGCATGGGTCTTCACCGTGCCCAGCGGCATTCCCGTCGCGGTGGCGATCTGCTCGTGGGAGTGGCCGTGATGGATCGCCAGCTGAAGAACTTGCTGCTGTTCCGGTCGCAACTTGGCGAAGGCCAGTTGCGCGAGGGAACGCTGCTCAAGCGCCTCGGCCTCATCCATATTCTCGCGCCGGTCCGCGATGGATTCGCTGATCTGCGCCACTTCAGGACGACGCATCTTGCGCCGACCGCCGTCGATCAGGCGCCGCCGCGCGATCATGGCCACGAAAGTCGTCTCACTGGCGATGGACGGATCGAAGCGCGCCGCGCTTTTCCACAGGTCGATGAAGATCTCCTGCGTCGCGTCCTCGGCATCAGCCGGGCTCGAGCAGAATCGCCTGGTCAAGGTCCACACTAAACCGCTGAAGCGCGTGATGCACTCATTGGTCGCAACGGGATCCCCTGCCGCGATTCGCTCAAGGATGGTTTTTTCGACTGGCACTCATGAATCCGAGGAACTCGAGAGTGTAGCGAATTCGAACTGCGCGTCGGCTTAGTTGTTAGGTCGTTCGCTGGCGAGACTTGCCGCGAGGTCTTTAAGTTCAAGCGAAACGCGATCGGCTGAGGCTTCGAGGTTGGCGACCGCGCCCCGAATCGCGTCGCCCATGATCGCGGATTGGCTGACCGCTTGCGCGTTGAGGCTCGCGGAGAGAAACAGATTCAGGTCGGCGAGTTGGCCGGAAAGTGTCTCTGAAGCCGCGAGCAGGGTGGCGAACTGCAGGTTCATGTCGTGCACCTGCGATTCGATTGATTCCTTGCGCATGAGCATCGCCGCACGCAGGTCGGAACTCTTCACCTGCTCGCGGACCTTCACATAGGTCGCGATGTAGGTGTTGGTCGACTTCTCGACCGAAGCGATCGAACTGCGCACGCCCTGAATCGCAGCCTGGTAACGATCGATCGATGCCTTGAGCGACTTGAATTGAGCCTTCAGGTCGGCATCGGGCGTAAGAATCGGTTCGAAGCACGCGAGAGTGTCACGCGCCGCCGCACGCAGTTTCGTCAGTGAAGCATTTGCTCCGCCCATGTCGACCGCTGCATCATCGGCCTTGGTGTACGGCGCGGATTGGCAGGAGCCGAGCAGCAGCGCAAAGCCGAGTAACACGGGCAGGAGAACGATGGAGCGCAGCAAGGTGATGGTGATGGAAAGGCGCATGGTGATTGAGCGAGCGAGAGTTGAGGAAGCCTTCGAAATCGACCTTCTGACATGCATACTTGCCAACGGTGGGGGAGGGATTCGAACCCTCGAGACCCTGACGGGCCTGCCGGTTTTCAAGACCGGTACATTCAACCACTCTGCCACCCCACCCGTGTCTGCGTCGATCGCAGGGGGCGCATTCTAGCCATGCGCGGCCGCGATCAGGGGCGCGCGTG
>QWPT01000005.1:69001-74818 GCA_003671075.1 Planctomycetota bacterium | reverse complement strand
CAGGCGTTGCTCAGGCGTCGCTCACGCCAAAGTTTCCGCGTGCGTGCTACTGCGTGGAGACATCATCTTGGCGATGCACGCGGTCCAGCCCGTCTGGTGCGACGCGCCGCAACCGCGGCCGGTGTCGCCGTCGAAATACTCGTGGAAGTTGATGAGGTCGCGGAAGGTCGGATCACTTGAAAGCTTCGGGTGCATCGATAGGCTCGGTCGCACGCCGGATTCGTTGGGCAGGAAGAGCCGAGTGTTGCGGCGGACGATCTCGTCGGCGGCGTCGAGCAGCGTGCCCGACCGACCGCTGCCGGTTGGGCAATCGATCTTGAAGTCGTCGCCGTAGTAGTGATGGAACTTCTGCAAACTCTCGACGAGGAGGAAGTTCATCGGCATCCAGATCGGACCGCGCCAGTTGGAGTTTCCGCCAAACAGCCCGGACTGACTTTCCGCAGGCTCGTAGCGAACGGTGTAGGCCTTGGAGTCGATTTGGATGCTGTATGGATTCGCGGCGAGATCGCGGGAAATGCTGCGCACTCCGAACGGCGACAGAAAGTGTCGCTCGTCGAGCGCCTTGCTGAGCAGGCACTTCATGCGATGTCCACGCAGGAGCGAGAGCAGGCGGCGCTCTCCGCGGCCAGGCTCGTTCCAACGCGAAACCAGCGCCGACATCTCGGGCCGTTCGCGCAGGAACCACTCGAGGCGCTCGCGGAAGATCGGCAGTTGCTTCAAGACTTCAGGTTCGATGGTCTCGACGGCGAACAGCGGGATCAAGCCGACCACCGACAGCACCTTGATCGGCTCGATGCGTCCATCGGGGAGGTGCATCATGTCGTAGTAGAAGCCGTCAGCTTCGTTCCAGAGGCCGATGCCCTTGCCGCCCATCTTGGTCATCGCTTCGGCGATTTGCAGGAAATGCTCGAAGAACTTCGCGGCCATGTCCTGATAGAACGGGCGTTCGTGAGCGAGTTCGATGGCGATGCGCATCATGGTGAGCGCGAACATCGCCATCCAACTCGTGCCGTCGGCTTGCTGCAGCCGGCCACCGCCGGGGAGCGGCTGCGAGCGGTCGAAGACACCGACATTGTCCAGCCCGAGGAATCCGCCCTCGAAGATGTTGCGGCCGAAGGCGTCCTTGCGATTCACCCACCAGGTGAAGTTGAGGAGCAGGCGGCTGAACGCGGCGGCGAGGAAGTCGTGGTCGGCGACTCCGGAGCGTTTCTTATCGATCTGGAACACGCGCCAACAGGCCCATGCGTGGATCGGCGGGTTGACATCGCTGAAATTCCACTCGTAGGCGGGCAGTTCGCCCGACGGATGCATGTAGTGGTCGGTGAGCAGTTTCGAGAGCTGACCCTTGGCGAAATCGGCGTCGACATTCGCCATGGCCACGCAGTGGAACGCGTGATCCCACGCGGCGAACCACGGATATTCCCAAGTGTCGGGCATCGAAAGGACGCTCGACGCGGCGAGATGGCGCCAAGATGCGTTGCGTCCGCTCTTGCGCTGCTCGGGTGGCGAGGGTTGGGTGGGGTCGCCGTCGAGCCAACGGCGTACATCGAAGTCGTAGTACTGCTTGGAAAGCAGCAGTCCCGCGTAGGCCTGGCGCTGAACGCGGCGCGCGTCAGGCGAGGGAAGGTCGCGATGGACGACGGAGTAGAAATCGTCAGCCTCGCGCGCGCGCAGCGTGAGGAGAGCGGGAACATCCGAAGGACTGAAGTCGCTGTCGGCTGGGCAGAGCACCGCGTCGATCGATGCGCGCGCGCCCGAAGCGATGGTGAGCCGATGCCACGCCGCCGCCTTCGTTCCGCGCGCGTGCGGATTGACCGCGTCGGGCTTGCCTCCGACGATGCAGTCGTTGAAAGCATCTTTCGGCGCGCCGTCGGTTGCGGGCGTGTGACGCTTGACATGGAAGAGGCGGTCGAAGTTGGTCTCGTTCTCGCAGAAGAGGAACTCGCCGTTGGCGGAACCTTCGAAGCGCAACTCCATGGCGCCGAACTGCTCGCACTTGGCGACGAGCGCATTGCGCGAGCGGAAGCCTTCGATCGAGGGACGCGCGGCATCGTTGCGCCACGACCAGGTGTTGCGGAAAAACAACTGCGGGATCACATGGATCTCCGCCGTCTCCGGACCGCGGTTCACCACCTCGATGCGCAGGGCCGTCTCATCGTGCTCGCGCTTGGCGTAGGTGACCCAGACCTCAAAAAAGCGGTCCTCGTCGAGGATTCCCGTATCGAGCAGCTCGTACTCGGGATCGAGCTTGGTGCGGAGGGAGTTGGTGCGCACCAGGTCGGCGTAGGGATAAGCGCGCTGCGGATACGCATACATCATGCGGTTCCACGAGTGGCTCGGCAGCGCATCGACATGCCACCAGAGTTCCTTGGCATCCTCGCCGTGATTGCCTTCGGTGTTGGTGAGGCCGAAGAGGCGCTCCTTGAGAATGCCGTCCTTGCCGTTCCACACTGCGATCGAGAGACAGAGGATCTGGTCCTTGTCGCACCAGCCAAAGAGGCCGTCCTCGCCCCATCGGTAGGCGCGGCTGCGCGCGTCGTCGTGGGGGAACGACTCCCACGCCGAGCCGTCGGCCGAGTAGTCCTCGCGAACCGTGCCCCACTGTCGGCAGGAGACATAGGGTCCCCATGTGCGCCAGTTGTGATTCTTCGCGGCGCCCTGTTCGCTCAGCCGACCATGCTCGGCAGATGCAGGCTTGTGCATATTGGGAGTACTCATTCGAAGGAAATTCCTGCAGCGGGAGCCTGCAGCGCCTCGAGAAGGCAGCCCACGCTCCAGGCCTGCATCGGACAGCCGCGCGGCTCATAGGGCGCGCTGCCATCGACGATTTCGCTGACGGAGCCGAGGCCGCCGTCGCGCAGTTGTTCGGCGAGGGCGCCATGGAGCTCGAGCAACGCGCGCGTGGAGGCGCTGGTTGTGCGAGTGAGGTCGGACTTGATCAACAGTCCAGTGAGGAACGGCCACGCGGTGCCGTTGTGGTAGGCGAGGTCGCGGCTGCGCTGGTCGCCCTCGTAGCGACCGCGGTAGCCGTCGGCGCGTGGACCCAATGTGCGCACGGCGATGGGGCTCGCCAACTCGCGCTTGATGGTCGCGATCGCTTTTTCGCGCCATTCCACCGGGATATCTGGGCAATGGGCGAGCAGGAAGAGTTGATTGGGGCGGACGGCGTCGTCGTTGCCGTTGGGACCGTCGAGCAGATCACGGAAGCACTCGGTCGCGGGATTCCAGAAGCGCGCGAGTGAGACGGTCGCTCGTCGGGCGCGAGCATTGAGGTCGTCCTCACGGGCGCAATAGCGGGGATCGTCGGCGACCATCAGCGAAAGGGCGTTGAGCGAGGCAATCCAAAGCCCGCTGAGTTCGATGGGCTTGCCCATGCGCGCGGTGACGACAAGATCGCCGATCTTCGCGTCCATCCAAGTCAGCTGAAGTCCAGGCTCGCCCGCGCGGATGAGTCCGTCGTCGTCGGCGTGGATGCCGTGGCGAGTGCCGTTGATGTAGGCGTCGACGATGGAGAGGAGCGCGGGCAGTTGGCGGCGCATCCACGACCAATCGCCCGATGCCTCGGCGGTGGCCTTCGCGGCGATGATGGCCAGCAGCGGCGCGTCGGCGCTGTGGTACTCAGGCTCGCTGGTTTCGTCGGGAAAGCGGTTGGGTAGCAGGCCGTCGCGGATGTGCTCGAGGAAGGTCTCGATGACGAGTTTGGCGTCGTCGAAGCGGCGGGTGGTGAGGAGCAGGCCGGGCAGGGCGATCATCGCGTCGCGGCCCCAGTCCTCGAACCAGGGAAATCCAGCGAGGATCGAGCGGCCTTCGCTGCCGTCGCCTCGCGCGCGGCGCACGATGAAGTCGTCGGCGGACAGGGCGAGCGATTGCACGTCGGGCGCGGCATCGAGCATCCGAGCTTGAGCGAGCAGCGCGCGGCGGCGGGCGCGTTCGCGGGCGAGGATCGTGGCACCATCAATGGAGATGGAGGCGATGGAGGGATCGAGTCCGATGATGAGCGCGCGCGTCTGGCCGGGCGCGAGGTCGAGCGCGCAGGTGACGGCGTGACAGGCGGAGCCGGTGGCGTCGTATCCACGGGCGCGCTCCTCGCGCAGAGCATGGCGGCGCCACCAAGTTGCGGCGCGGGTGAGCTCAGCGTCGGGTGCGGCGTTTGGTGCGGCGTTGGGAACGGCGATGAAGAGGGTGGTGTCGGTGTTGGCGAGTCGGTTGGCGGGGAGGACGATGGTCGCGCGGCCGCCGGTGGCGATGGCGACATCGGGCAGCCAATCGGCGTCGGGATCGACCTGATGGTGGCCGCGATGCTCGACGAAGACGCGTGCTTCGAGGCGAAGCGGGGCGGTGGCGGTGGTGGCGAGAGTCCAGAGGATGGCGACGGCGCGTTCGTCGCGGAGCATGACGATGCGGCGCTCGATGCGGGCGGTGCCGGTTTCGATGGTCCAGGTGGGAATGCCGTCTTCAAGCTCGAAGGCGTCGATGCGGCGGTAGCCATCGGGGTCGACGGTTCCGTCGGCCCAGCGTCGGCTGGCGAGGGGGATGCGTTGGTTGTTGACTAGGATTTCTTCGTCGACGAACGGCACGAGCATCCGTCGCCCAATCGGGGACAGGCATGCACCGATGAGCAGGCCGTGATATCGCCGCGTGGCGAGTCCGCAGACGGTGCCCAGCGCGTAGTCGCCCGAGCCAGTGGTGGTGAGCCACTCGCGGCGACTTCCTTCCGTCAGATCGGCGGCGAGACGACGGTCAAGCGCGATCCGAACAATCGGGTCGAGCATCGGCGTTATGGAAGTGGAGGTGCGCGCAACGGTCATGGTGTTTGCAGACCCGAACCATACTTGATTCGCCCGTTGATCATCACTCCTTGCCCATCACTCCTTGCCCATCGCCCCTTGCCCATCCCCCATCGGCGCGCGGCCTCAGCGGATTCGTCGACCTGGCCACGGTGCGGCGAAGATGTGGATGTCTTCCTCATGGATGTGGAAGCGTGCGACCCCGGTTGTCGGCAATTCCTGCGCTTCGCGGGCGGGGAGGCGTGCTCGCAGGGCGCGACCGTCGGCGCGGGTGGCGATGACATCGGTGAAGAGGCCGGCGGGCTCGTGGGCGATGATGCGTGCGTCGACGGAGATCGCGGGTTTTTGAGGGACACCCGCGCGGATTTGCCAGGGGCGCAGGCCCAGTAGCAGATGCGCGCTGTTGGCCGCGGTGCGCGCGTTGGCTAGAAATTCCGAGGAGATTGAGCATCCTGCGGGCGCGGCATCGCCGTGGAGCTCGAGCGCGTGCATGCCGAGGTCGTCGACCAGTTGGGCGACCTCGATGTCGATCGGACGGGCCGCGATGTCGACGGCGGGTCCGTGGGCGCGTGCACGGCCGTTGATCAGGACGAGCATGTCATCGGCGATGGCGAGGGCGTCGGTCGGGTCGTGGGTGACCATGATCGCCATCGCGCCGGTCGATCGTTGCAACTCACGCACCATCTGGCGGACGGTGAAACGGTTGCCGCGGTCGAGGTTGGCGAAGGGCTCGTCGAGGAGGACGAGATCTGGCGAGCGGATGAAGGCGCGGCCGACGGCGGTGCGGCGGCGTTCGCCGGCGGAAAGGGTGGCAGGTTTGCGCGAGAGTAGTGTCGAGAGCCCGAGGGTTGCGGCCAGGCTGTTGACGCGGGCGGTGCGACGGTCGGGTGGCTCGTGGCGCGCGAGTGCGGCGGAGTCTAGGTTTTCGGCGACGGTGAGGTGCTCGTGGAGGGCGGCGTCGTCGAAGCACATGCCGATGCCGCGGTCGGCGCCGTGGTGGGCCGTGTCATGCCTGTCCCCGACTTTCGCC
>QWPT01000005.1:63701-68933 GCA_003671075.1 Planctomycetota bacterium | reverse complement strand
CCCGACTCGGTCCCAGACGCGCCCCATGCACGAGATCGCCCCCGCCGAAAGCGGTTCAAAACCAGCAATGAGTGAGAGCAGCGTGCTTTTGCCTGCGCCTGATGCGCCGACCACGGCGAGCAGCCGCCCAGGCGCGAGCGTGAACGACACCGAATCCAAAACGCGTCGGCCGCGCCGATCGAACGAAACCCCGTCGAGGACGAGTCCGCCAACGCGCATTCCATCACGATGGAACGACGCGCGGTCAGGCATCAGCCCCGCTCCGCGCGCCTGCGCTTCAGTTCCGCGTCGATGAAGTCAGACACGTTGCCATCAAGCACGTGCTGCGGGTTTCCGACCTCATGACCGGTGCGGTGGTCCTTCACGCGGTTGTCGTAGAAGACATAACTGCGGATCTGATTGCCCCAGTCGCGCGAGACCTTGCCGCCAGTCGCCGCGGCGAGCTCGGCGATTCGGCGTTCCTCCTCGATCAGCTCGAGTTTTGCCTGGAGCACGGCGAGCGCCTGCGCCTTATTTTGCGGCTGATCACGGAAGGTGCTCGCCACCACTTGCAGGCCAGTCGGAAGATGGGTCACTCGGATCGCGCTCGCAACCTTATTGACATTCTGCCCGCCCGGTCCAGACGCGCGAACGAATGCCACGATCTCAAGGTCCTTGTCCGGAATCACCAGGTCGTTCTGCTCGAACTCGGGCGTGACATCGACGGTCGCGAAACTGGTTTGCCGCTTACCTTCGGCGTTGAACGGCGACACCCGCGCGAGGCGGTGAGTTCCGCGCTCGCAGTTCATGTTGCCGTAGGCAAACGGTCCGATCACGCGGTAGCAAACCTCGCTGATTCCCGCCTCCGGCCCGAGGGAACGGCTGATTTCCTCGAGTTTGAAGCCCATCTCCTCGAAGTAGTACAGGTACATGCGCTCCAGCATCGACGCCCAGTCCTCGGCCTCGGTTCCGCCAGCGCCAGCTTGGATCGCGATGAAGCAGTTGCGATAGTCGTTCTTGCCCGAGAGCAGGGATTGCTGCTCGATCTTGTCCATCTTGGCGTGAAGACCAAAGAGGGTTTCGTCGACCTCCGCAAGCATCTCGCGCATGAGATCCTTGTCGGCAGATTCCTTCGCGAGCTCATAGCCGACCTTCGCGTCTTCAAGCAAACCGACGGCCTCCTCAAGCGGCTCGATTTGAACGCGGATGATCTTGCTCTCCTCGATGACCTTCTGGGCGGCCTTCGGGTTGCTCCAAAAATCGGTCGCGTTCATTCGATCGCTGAATGCCGCGCGTTCCTCGATCTTTTGATCGTAGTTAAAGAGAGTCGCGGAGGGTTACGATCCGCGCCTCAAGCTCAGTGATCACAGGTTGGTGAGCGTCATAGTGCATGGGGCGGGAAGTGTAGCGATGTTGCAGTGCTCGCGTTTCAGGCGAATCAGTAGGATTCCGCGCATGTTCGTCTCATCCCGCATCGCTGCCATGACCGAGTCCGCCACTCTTGCTGTTGGAGCGAAGGCCGCGGCCGCGCGTGCGAAGGGCCATGATGTGATCGCGTTTGCGATGGGTGAGCCGGATTTCGATACGCCGTCGAACATCAAGCACGCAGCGATCGCCGCGCTCGAGAAGGGCATGACGAAGTACGCGCCGACGCCGGGCGACAAGTTGGCGCGCGAGGCGATCGCGAGGAAACTGACGGAAGAAAACGGCATCGAGACCAGCTTTGAGCAGGTCACTGTTACGGCGGGCGCGAAGCACGCGATCTACATGGCACTGCAGGCGATCGTTGAGCCCGGGCGCGGCGACGAAGTGTTGCTCCCAACGCCAGCGTGGGTGTCGTACAAGGCGCTGGTCGAACTCGCGGGTGCCAAGTGCGTTGAGATCGCGGGTTCGGTTGAAAACGGATTTCGCATCACGCCTACGCAGCTCGCTGCCGCGGTGACGCCGCGCACCATCGGCATTGTGTGGAACTCGCCTTCAAACCCCTGCGGAATCGCATATCCCGCTTCTGAAGTGCGCGCGTTGTGCGATGTGCTCGCCAAGTGCGACCGAATAGCGGTGATCTCCGACGAGATCTACGAGAAGCTCATTTATCCCGAGATTTCGCCAGGCCTCGTGCACTTTTCGCCAGGGTCGGTTGCGACGCTTCGGGATCGCACGATCACGATCAACGGTATGAGCAAGTCATATGCGATGACTGGTTGGCGTATCGGCTACATGGCCGCGCCGAGATCGATGGCGAGCGAACTCATCAAATTGCAGGGGCAGATGACGAATTCGATTCCAAGTTTTTTCTATCCGGCGATAGTTGAGGCGCTCACGAATAGTGCGGCGGGAGTGGAATCGATGCGGGTGAAGTTCGCTTCGCGCGCGCGACTGATGAAGGCTGAACTTGATCGCGTTCCCGGGTTCGTGACGGTCACGCCAAACGCGGCGTTCTACGCGTTCCCAGATGTCTCAGCCCATTTCGGCAAGACGACGCCTGCAGGTGTGCGCATTGCTAGCGCGCAGGGCTTCGCTGACGCACTGTTGAACGAAGCGCATGTCGCGGTGGTGCCTGGCGAGGATTTTGGGGAGTGCGCGCGCGGCAACATCCGCTTCTCGTTTGCTTGCAGTGACGAGAACATCGTGAAGGGGATTGCGCGGGTTCGCGGATGGGTAGCGACACTGGCGTGAGCAGAGGTTGAGGACAGGCATGATCGGGAAAGTCGGGGACAGGCATGACTTGCTTATCACACGAAAAGTGAGCAGCCAGCCCTCGGTCCGGATCGCCAAAGCGACTCCAAGAGGCCCATTCGATTCGTTTGTAAGTCAGGCCGCCATTCGGAGTGGCAAAGCTCCGCAGCGAACGCATCTCGGTTAACTCGCCGCGGGCGCTAGGCCGCTCGATCGCGCGGTCACCGCCCGAGTTTCACCTCGAGTGTCACTCCGCGCGTATGAATCATCCGTAGGCCATCGCCCCGTCTCGCCATTCCGCATCGCCATCAGCCTAGTTCGGCGGCGAGAATCCATCGCTGCCCACGGCGAGTCGCCTCGCGCATCCGCGATTCCGCAGACCCATAGCAGCCACCGCGCGGCGGATGGTGCTCCGCCGAATCCGCCGACTCGACGCCACAAAAACCCCATTCCCCGCCCGAGTCCCTACCCCAATCCCCGCCCGAATCACACGCGCCTCCGCCGAACCAAAGTTCCGCCAGACGAGTCGCGGCGACGTGCGTGAGATCCCTGCCAACCCTCAAAGTGGCATCGATCGCGGCCTGCATCGCCGTCGGAATCGCACCGCTGATCCAGCCCGTCTTCGAAGGATGTCGGCGCCTCCCATCTCGCTCCAGCTCGCGAACGTATTCGAATAGCGGCTGCCTACATCCAAGCAACTTTCCATCGGACTTCTCGATGCCCTCATCGTCGGAGTCATTGCAATCCTCCCCATCCTCTATCGCGCCCGAAGTCTCACAGCCGAAGACCGGCTCCCACCGAACCGCCGCGATCGCCAGTTTCAATTCCGCCTCTTCCCCGCCCCCCTTGACATCGCATGCGTTGCGCAGCACCTCGCACATCCGACTCCACTGCCGCCACGCGGACGACCAGACACTCGTCTGAATGGACTTCGCCGACCCCGCGCGGATCTCATTGAGCTCGATGTACCGAGCGACCCGCCGCACCGCCGGCTCATCAAGCACCCGCGGTGACTTGTAACGCCCCTCCCAGAAGTGGCCGGTCACCTCATCCTCCCGATTCCATAGTCGAGCGCACGGCTCTTTCAGCAGACGATGAAAGAACCCGAGGCTCGAAAGATCAGCTCGTGCTTTCTCCAGGCGCCGCGGGCTACTCATGATCGCCGCAATCTCTTCATCCGTCGGCTCCCCGTCGAGCGGCGTGCCGACGCTGCGCCGAAGCCGACGATTCGGAAGCATCCTGGCCCGACGTAGCGCCACCTCGCGATCAGTCCACCCGCGGACCACTTCAGGGCGTGTCCGCAGCAACAAGTGAAGGTGGTTCTCCATAACCGCGAAGGAAATCACATCGATCGCAGCGGATTGCGCTAGAAACTCAAGGCGTGAGACAACCCATTCTCGGCGCTCGATGCAGGCGATTAACGACTGCCTTCGTACACAGCGCGAGATGCAGTGATAGACGCCGCAATTCTCGGCGTCGACGATGTCACAGCGTCTACGGGTCATGCCGTGAAACTAAGGGCGAATATCGCCCCGCCGCGAATGTTCCACACTCTTGCGTGAAGTTCGCGCGGGTCTTGTCTGTCCCATTCGTGCCCTCGCGCTCCCCGCGCTGGCCGCAGCCATCCATGCCTGTCCCCGACTTCATGCCTGTCCCCGACTTCTGTCCCCGATTGCATGCCTGTCCCCGATTTTCCGCAGCAGTGGGCACATCCCCCAATCAATCTCGATTGGACTTGATTCAACCCAAACGCCACTGCCACCCCTCATGCACGCCGATGGTCAGGCACCCGCGCACTGCCACCCAAGTTGAACTCCCTCATCCTGCTCTCAATAACGGCGCAACGCGAAATCGCAAAGCCACGGAACTCCGCATGTCACCGCAATCCCGCATCATCCTCACCCTCGCCATCGTGGCCGCGCTTGCAATCGCCGCCCCCGCCCTCGCCACCCACGGCGCCCTCACCACCCCAAGCTCCGTCGCTCCAACCGCCGACGAAGTCCTGACCGCCCTCAAAGAAGGCAACGCCCGCTTCGTCGCCGGAACGCCTCAGCACCCTCACTCTGGCATGGACCGCGTCATTGAGACCAGCGCGGGACAGACGCCGATGGCGACCGTCATCGGCTGCTCCGACTCGCGCGTTGCGCTTGAGCGCCTGTTCGACCGAGGCATCGGTGACCTTTTCGTCGTGCGCGTCGCAGGAAATGTCGCGGACACTGACGAGATCGGCTCGGCCGAATACGGGACAGGCCATCTCCACACGCCGCTCATGATCATCCTGGGACACACCGAGTGCGGCGCGGTGAGCGCCGTCGCCTCAGGCGCCGCCCTACACGGAAGCATCCCCAGCCTCGTCGACAACATCGTTCCCGCCGTCGAGCGCGCCCGCCACGCCAACCCGGGCGTGAGCGACAAGGATCTCATTCCGTTCGCCGTCCGCGAGAATGTCTTCGAGTCGATCGCCTCGACGCTCACCCACAGCCAGGAGATCCGCGACCTCGTCACCGAAGGCAAACTCCGCGTAGTCGGCGCCGTCTACGACATCGACACCGGTATCGTCGATTGGCTCGGCGAGCA
>QWPT01000005.1:58905-63554 GCA_003671075.1 Planctomycetota bacterium | reverse complement strand
CGCCGCCACCACCACCACCGCCGCAAGCGCATCCTCCTCACATTCCGCCGAGGCCAGCACTCTCGCCGCAACCGGCACATTCGTCGCGCCTGAGCTCAAGATCACCGCGCGCGCAGCATTTGGCGCGGCCGCCGGAAAGCCCAACGACTTCGAAGTCCTCGAAGTCCCCGCGCAGAGCACCAACACGCTCTCGCTCATCTTCGCCGCCGCCGCCGCCGCCGCACTCGTCGCAACACTCGTCGCTGGCCATCGCCTCGCGCGCACCGTCTCTCCCGACGGCGTCGTCGCCCGCACGCTCACCCTCGGTACCAAGCTCGCGTTCGGCTTCGGCATCCTCGCCGTCGGCATCCTCGCCATCGCCACCGTCGCGACCAATTCCAATCAGCAGGTCGCGCTTTCCATGCACGACATGGAGGAGCGTGTCGCGGAAGTCGGAATCCTCGCGGAAACCAAGCTCGATCTTTCGAGCATGCGCCTCGCCGTCAAGGGATTTCTCATCAGCAACAGCGAGCAGGATCTCCGCAACTATTCCGACGCGACGGCATCCTTCGCTGACAAGGTCGCCCAGGCGAAGTCCGCGATTACCAATCCCGAGCATGCCAGCAAGTTCGTCGAGATCGAGAAGCTCCTCAAGGAGTACGAAGATAAGTTTGCTCAAGCTGTAGCGCTCATCGATGAGCGCAACGGTGTGATCGAAAGTCAGATGAATGTCGCCGCTGCGCGCGCAAGCACGCTCCTCACCGAGATCGCCACTACGGCTCATGCCGACGGCGACACCGCCAAGGCTCTCGTGGCCGCCGAAGCGGGCGAACATTTCCAGTCCGCTCGTCTCAGCTTCTTCAAATACCTCCGTTCGCACGACGACAAGCTCGCCGAAGAGGCGACGGCGCAGGCCGTCAGCATGGGCACGCTTGTGACCGAACTGCGCGGTCAAATCACCAATCCCAAACGCGTCGCCTGGCTGACCGAGGCCGCGCTGGCCGCGACCTATTGGACCGATCGCATGCAACACGCCATCGAGTTGCAGCATGAGCGCGACCAGTTGGTGCGGCAGGGCCTCGACCAGATCGGGCCGAAGATCAACCAAGAAGCGTCCACGCTCGCCAAGGCGCTGCTCGCCGAGCAGTCCCAATCGCGCGAGCGCGCCGACGAAGCCGCCGCCTCAGCACGCACGCTCGTCACTGCTTTCTCGGCGGCAATCGTGATCTTCGCGATCATCATCGCTGTCGTCATCGTCCGCAGCGTGCTCGCGCCGCTCAGCGCGCTCGTCGCCAGCATCATCGAAATCCAGCGCACCCGCGATCTCACACGCCGAACCGGCGTCACCTCCAGCGACGAGGTCGGTCGCGTTGGCCAATGCTTCGACGGCCTGGTTTCGACGCTGCATGGAATCATCCGCGATGTCAGTTCCGGCGCATCGGAAATCGACGCGGGTGCAACGCAAATCGCCTCCGCCAGCCAGTCTCTCGCTGAAGGCGCCAGCCGCCAGGCCGCCAGCCTCGAGGAGATCAGCGCCTCCATCGAGGAGATGTCATCGATGACCCGTCAGAACGCCGACAACGCGCGCTCGGCCAACGAGGTCTCCGAGGCCTCGCAGACCGCCGCCCGCAACGGCCAACGCGAGATGCAGCAGATGTCGACGGCCATGTCAGAAATCAAGGACTCGAGCGCCGAGATCGCCAAGATCATCAAGGTGATCGACGAGATCGCGTTCCAGACCAACCTGCTCGCGCTGAACGCCGCGGTCGAGGCCGCGCGCGCCGGCGAGGCGGGCAAGGGATTCGCCGTCGTCGCCGAGGAGGTTCGTTCGCTCGCCCAACGCTCCGCCGAGGCAGCGAAGAGCACCGCGGCAATGATCGACGACTCAACCGCCCGCGCCAACCGCGGCGTCGAAATCGCCGCACGCGTCGGCCAGTCGCTTGACGAGATCGCAAGCGCAACCACGCGCGTCAACGCGCTGCTCACTGAAATCGCCTCCGCCTGCGACGAGCAGTCGAAGGGGATTCATCAGGTCAACACCGGCGTGACAGAACTCGATCGCGTCACGCAGACTAATGCGGGCAACTCCGAGGAACTTGCGTCAGGAGCTGAGGAAACGGCCTCGCAGGTATCGTCGCTGCAGGCGCTCGTCAGTCAGTTTAAGACAGAAGGATCGACGACGGCCTCGACCGCGCCGCGTAAGGGTGCGGCTCATGCAGCGCCACATGCAACAGCTCATGCAACGCCACCCGCCGTCCACACACTCAAACTCCGCCCCGGTCTTCGCGCCGCGGCCTGATCAGTACTCACGAACGAGTGTGACAACAACGTCAAAGACAGCGTCAAAAACAGCGCCAAAAACAGCGCCCAAAAATAAGCGCGTGCGAGGAGCATCTCCTCGCACGCGCCGTTTTTCGTCTGTTACTTCGATGTCGTCGTCGCGCCCTTGACCTGAGCGAACATCCAATCCAGCACGCCATCCTCCCCGAATCGATACGCCGGAGTCCACGAGTCATGCCCCACATGTTCGTACTCGCGGTACATCGGATTGGGCGCGCGCTTGGGCATCGGCCTCGGCATCGGCTTCGGCTTCGGCATCGGCGTGTTTGAAATGGGCACGCGTGCCTGTTCCGTCCGCCACGCGGCCGCGCTCGCCCCCGCGATCGCCTCGCGCATCACCCGCGCCAGGCTCACCGGCACAACGGGATCGTCCTCGCCATGCACGATGTAGAACGGCACCCGCGCCAACTTCGCTGCCGTCGCTGGGTCGCCGCCTCCGCAGATCGGCACCGCCGCGGCGAACAACTCGGGCCGGCGCGCCACCAGGTCGTATGTCCCAAATCCGCCGAGCGAAAGTCCGGTCGCGTACACGCGCGAGGGATCCACCGCCTTGCTGGCCATGACCTCGTCGATCGCCTGCATCAGCGCGCGCATCACGCGCGTCGGCTGCGCGGCCATCGCAGGCAAATCGCCACGGTCGCGCGCGCCCTGGATGTCGGCGGCCGCCCACACCTCGTTGGCCGGACACTGCATCGCCAGCAAGTAGCACGGCGCGCGCTTCTGGAAATCCGCGCTCGCGCAGTTCCCCGCGAAGTGCGTCAGTTGCGCCGCATTGTCCGACCCGCGCTCGCCCGATCCATGCATGAACACGACCAGTGCCACACGCGCGCCCGGGGCGGCGATGGCCTCCGCGCTCGGCTGCACCAATCGATAGTGATAGGTCGCCTCGATCGAGCCATCGGCCTGCTTCAGCACGGTTTCGCCCGCGGAAATCCCAACGCGCTGGTCTTGGTCAGCGGCAAGTGCGCCCGTGGAAACATGCAGCGCGCAAGCGACGGCGATATGCAGCAGCAGTGTCATAAACGAGATCGTAAGGCCGAGCGTGCGGCCCCGCATCAAATCAGGCGCGCGAGGGACGAATCCCGAGCGGCACCGGCTGCGGACGCAGCTCATAGTTCGGCGTCACCGCGATATTCAGCGGCAGGCGCTTGCCGGTCGGATCGCGTGGGATGTTGTCTTGATCGATGATTCGCTGGATCGCCATGATCCCCTCGATCAGCATCTCAGGCCTCGGCGGGCAGCCGGGCACATAGACATCGACCGGGATGTACTGGTCGACGCCCTGAACAACCGCGTAGGTATCGAACACGCCGCCCGTCGAGGCGCACGCGCCCATCGAGATGACCCACTTGGGCTCGGCCATCTGCATGTAGATGCGCTGAAGCACAGGAAGCGTCTTCACGCTCACTCGGCCAGCGACGATCAGGAGGTCAGCTTGTCGCGGCGAGAAGCGCATGACTTCCGCGCCGAAACGCGCGAGGTCGAAGCGCGAGCAAGCCGTTGCCATCAATTCGATGCCACAGCAAGCGGTCGCGAACGGGAGCGGCCACACACTCGAACGGCGCGCCCAATTGACGACGCGGTTGAGTTGCGTGGTGACGACGCTATCAGTTGGAAGTGCTGCCTCGAGACCCATAGGACGCACATAGTAGCGGCTCATCCATCGCGGGGTACGCAGCGTTTACAGCGGTTTTGCGCCCGCGCTACCGCCGATCCCCGTCAGCCGAGAATCGCGCCCAACTCGTCCTTGCCGTGGACGATGGTGTACTGGCGATCGATTTTCATCATGCGCAGGACATCGAGCAACTGCCGGCTCATGCCGAACAGATGCGGCTTGATCTTCGCCTCGTTGGACCGGCGTCGAAGGTCGATGCACAAGCCCAGGCCCATGCTCGTAAGCATCACCACGGCGCTGAGATCAACAACCAGTGCGCCTCCGCGCGGAAATTTCGTGTTCAAAATCGCTTCGCCGATTTCCGCAGCAATGATCGGCGCCTCGCGCTGTCCGATCGACGGACAGGTGATGCGGGCGTAGATGCCGCGCGAATGCAGTTCGATGGAAACGAACTGGGAAAGCGGGGTCTCGCGGTTGGTCGAGGAAAGCGAGTACGGAGTCATGCACGCTGCATCGGGCGTTTGCGGACCCGACTTGTACGCATCTGCCGCAGCCGCCAGATTTGCGCGCCTAGATCGAGAGCTCGAGCGGTCCGTTCACGCTCATAACTGGAGCGAGTGTGGGTGCTGGCGCCGTGACCGCGTTCGATGCGGCTCGCGGCCCGTTCGAGGTTGGAGCTGGAATCCTCGCCTCTGGAATCCTCGCTTCTGGAATC
>QWPT01000005.1:39763-58899 GCA_003671075.1 Planctomycetota bacterium | reverse complement strand
TCTGGAATCCTCGCTTCTGGAATCACGGGCATCTGCCCGAGCCGCGAGAGTTCGAAGGCAAACGATCGCGCCATATCGCCAGCATTGGCCTTCGCGCCGAATTCAACGAGCGCGGGATCGAGCTTCGCCGGCACGAATGCATGGTCGGCGTGTTCGGCGAATTGCCGCAGCGCCTGCGAGAAGCCGCGCATGTCGGCTGCGAGCGTGTCGCGTACCCGACTGCTGAGCGCCTCGGTGATCGGACGGATCTTTCCCCGGCTTTCACCAGAGACCAGTGGCATCCACTCCGACAATTCGGCGAGGACGGGCGAGGCCGCATCGGTCTGCGCGCGCAGTGCCTGTGAGCACGCCGCCGCTGAATCCGCTTGCTCGATGAGCTGCGCCGAAATGCGTTCGCCGCGATCGGTCAGCCAGAAAAGGTCGTCGCGCATGCGCCGAAGCTCGCCCGCCACCACCTCGCGCGACGCCGTGACTTCATGGGAAATCGTGCCGATGGCCTCGCGCAGCGCAACCGCATCATTGGTGCGTTGCGAAAGCACCTCGATCTGCGTGGCGCTCTCCGCGCTCGCCGCCGTGAGCGTGCTCGCGACGCGTTCTGCCCGATCAAGCATCTCGGTTGCGCCGCTCAACCGTGCGAACATCGTCTCTGCGCGGACGAGCGATCCCTCGGCCTGCGCGCATGCATCGTTCAGCCGCCCAAGTCGCTGCCCGAGTTCGCCGTCGAGCCAAGCGAGCTTGCTATTGGCGGCATGCTCGATGCGATCCTCGACTTCGCGCACGCGGTCAAACCGCCACGCGAGTTCGCGCTCGATCCACTGCATCTTCTCGTGCACCAGATTCTCCGCGGCTTCCTTCATCGAACTCTCAGCACTGCGCGTGATCGCATGCAACTGCCCGTGAGTCTGCGCGAGCAATTCCTGAGACCGCGCGAGCATCTCCTGCGACTGCGCCGCGGCCTGCTCGCCGCGCTCGACTTGCATGTCAAGTGCTTGCAGCATTCGCACGCCAAGACGAAGGCGTTCCTCCATCTCCGCCGTCGCACGAACCGCTCGCTCGCTGGCCGAGCGCTCGTCGTTCAGGCGCGACTCGAGATGTACGAGCGCCATCTCCGACCGCGCAACCAGATCGCTCAAGCGATCAGCGGGGCGATTGGGTGCCTGCAATGCAACGGCAGTTGCACGCGGCGCGGATACCGAAAGCGGCGCAGCCGAATCGATCTCTTCGAAAGCGGGAAGGGGAGAATCGTGGTGATGATCGTTGGTCGTCGGTTCGAGCATGTCCATCGCTCGCAAAAGGCATCCTGCCATCATGGTTCAACGGCGCGATGGTCGCGCCATGCCATGGAGGCGCATCCTAACGACGAACCAAACTTGTGGACCGAGAACTGCAAACTTCCTTCAAGATCACAGCGCCTATCGCGAAGGTCCTGAGTGTTCATCGAGGAAGACGCTGTCGCGGCTCATCAGCCGTGCTCCCGGTTCTTCCGGACTCGCGATGCGGCTCTCGTTGGTTCGTCCCATCGGGTAGAGATCGAAACCCGCGAGGTCGAAGAAGACGGCGAACGACCCGAGTCCGTTGGCATCGAAGTGGTACTCGTTGTCCGCGACCGCGCCGATGGTGATGCTGGCGGCGCGGTACTGATCTGCGCCGCTGCGGTCGATGGCGATGGCGAGCGCCTGCTGCGCCGCCGCGCCGATGGACAGGCCGTCCGCGCGGTAGCTGTCGTCGCCCGCCGCATCGACGAAGTAGCCGAGCGACTCGTCCCAGGCCGCGCCAAGATGCGCGGCGGTGCGCCCGACATAGATGTCGTTTCCACCGAGATCGATAGCGATTCCTGCGGATTGATGCGCCGCCGAACCGAGCCCGTAGCGGTCGGCAACCGAGACATCGTCACCCGCCGCGTCGAAGGCGATCCCGAGGCCGAGGTAGTAGCCGCACCCTTGGCTGAACTCGCCCGACTGGCGTTGGTCGCGTCCTTCAAAGTCGATGTAGGCGCCAACTCCGCCCGCCGCCGCAAATCTGAATCCGAGCCCGAGCCCCATGCCGAAGCCCGCATGTTCGCCAGCAACGCCGTAGACGCTCGGCCGCGTGCCCAGCGTCGCGAAGTCGTCGCCAGCGAGGTCGACGAACGCGCCGACCGCCGAAGGACCTCCGACGCCGATCGCCATCCCCTCGGCCGCAATCCGATCGCTGCCCGCGAGATCGATCACGATGCCCGCGCCACCCGCCGCCGCTCCGAGACTCCACGGTCCCGCGCTGTAGACATCGTCGCCAGCGCGATCGACGATGGCCGCCACTCCAAGCGCGGTGCCAGCGGTCAGCGCGCCGCCCTCGTAGCGGTCGTTGCCCGCGCGATCGTCGATCACCGAAATCGCGCCGAGGCTTCCACCAGGGCCGATTTCGCCGCCGGTATGCACGTCATTTCCAGCGAGATCAATCACCAGTCGATGCTGGCCAGGCGCCTGCTTCCATGCGTAGGTGTCGTCGCCGCCAAGATCGAGCACCGCCGCGATCCGTCCGAGGTCGTATCGATTGGGTCCAGCAGCGCCGACCACCACCCAACCGATCTGAGGAATCTCGCGCGCCGCCAGGATCGAACCCTCGACCGCGGTCTTGATCGTATCGGGAACACTGGACGGCTCACCACTCAACAGGGAAGGCGAGAACTCGTCAGTCACATCGAAATGTGCAAGGATCGCCGCAGCTTTGGCTGGATTCATCAACGGGATCGCTTGCAGCGCGACCATCGATTCGCGTGAGTGCGGTCCGCGCACGAGGAGCTCGTCAAGCCGCTCGACAACCAAAGATCGCAGCCCCGACGGTGGCGCAGGATCCCGCGCGACCGATTGCTCAAACAGCGCGCGCGCGCCATTCAGCAGGAAATCGAGGTAGTTGACGCCGTCTTCCGCGCGCTCGATTTTGAATGCGCCGTGCGGTTCGGGCAGCGGCGCACCAGAGTTTCCAGACAGACCGAGCACGAGCTTCGCGCCACCGCGCCAGGGAGTCGTGCGAAAGTCGCTCGCATCGCAGATCGCCGCGCGCACCAGCGCCTCGCTCTTCGCCGGCTCGGCCATCATCGCCCGCAGCAGCGGAGGAGTGGCGGGGTCGCCATGCGTTGGCGCGATAGTGTCGAGGCTCGCGATGAGTTTCTCTCCACGCGCCCGCGCCGCGGGGCCCATCGAATCCAGTGCACGCACGAGCGCCGCGCAATCCACATCGGCCTTCAGCTCCAGCGCTCTGAGCGGCGGCAACTCACCCGAGTGACACCAGCCGCGCCAGATGCTTTCATCATCGAGCGTGACCGACATCTCGCGTGCTTCGCCGGCAAGGTTCGGCTCGCCGCGCCATCCACGAGGTTCACCAACTCGATAGCCGATGCGCACTTTGGAGCCTGATTCGCGCGCGGAAATCGCGTTCCACGACTCAATGCTCGCGGCCTCGCCATCAATCGACACGATGAGATCGCCACGAGCCACCGATGCGCAATCAAGGAGCGTGCCATCGAGCGGCCCCGGCAGCACCCGCCAAACCATGAGTCCCTCAGGACGCACCACCACATCGATGCCGAGATATCCGCGCGAAGCTTCCGCGTCCGCCACCAACGCCATCGTCAGCGCGCACGCAATCGAAGCGCCGCGCATCGACTGCATTTCAGGCCCGCTTTCCACGCGGAGCGCCCCGCGCCGCAGGCTTGGAACCACGCGCCGCAGGCTTGGAACCACGCGCCGCGGGCTTGGAACCACGCGAATCGAATCTTCCTGCGCCCGAAGGCGCTGCGAACTCACGCGCTCCTGGCTTGGCGCCACGCGCGGCGGGCTTGCCACCACGCGCCGCGGGCTTGGCTCCACGCGCCGCGGGCTTGGAACCGCGCGAATCGAATCTTCCCGCGCCCGAAGGCGCTGCGAACTCACGCGCTCCCGGCTTGGACGCACGCGCGGCGGGCTTGCCACCACGCGCCGCAGGCTTGGAGCCGCGCGCATCGAATTTGCCCGCACTCGGAGGCGCTGCGAATTCACGCGCTCCAGGCTTGGCTCCACGCGCGGCGGGCTTGCCACCACGCGAATCAAACTTGGCCGCGCCCGAAGGCGCTGCGAAGTCGCGCGCGGCAGGTCTGGCTGCACGCGCCGCGGGCATGGAAACACGCGCCGCGGGCATGGAAACACGCGCCGCCGGCTTGGCTGCACGCGCCGCGGGCTTGGCTATACGCGCCGCGGGCTTGGAATCACGCGCATCGAATGCCGCCGCGTTCGTGCTCGCGCTTGGTGTTGGCGACGGTGTGGATTGGTGAGTGATTGGCCTGTTGAGTCGTCTTTCGAGTCGCTCCTCACGCGTCGGAGCTTTGAATGGACGCGGCGCCGGTCGGATCGCGCCTGTTGCAGGGTCGATTCCGCCGGTCGCTGGGCGGAAGGGACGCGCTGCGGGCTTGGGGCTCCGCGCCTTTGGCTTGGCGTCGGTCTCTGCGGGCGTCTCGCCGCGCGATGCTCGGCGCAACATCTCGACCTCGCGCGACGCGAGTTCGCGCCATTCGCCGACCGCGAGACCCTTGAGCTTCAGCGGTCCGAACGATGTCCGTCGCATCTTCTTCACTGGATGCCCCAGTGAAAGCATGAGGTCCTTGATCTGCAGGTTGCGGTGCTCGCAGAGTTCCATGTGCACGATCGACTTGTCTTTGTCCGAAGAAATCAGCCGCAGCGAACTGCGCGAATCGGAAGACTTTCCCGACTGTGTGCTCGCGTGGACGCCTGCGTCGCGCGTGGCAGCGAAAATTTTCCGTTCGATTTGCGCGATTGATTCGGCATTCAGCCTGCCATCAAGCGTCACGTCATAGCCCTTCGCTACCTCGTAGCGCGGATGGGTCAGGCGATTGGCGAACTCGCCGTCGTTGGTCAGGATCAGCAGCCCCGATGCATCGAGGTCGAGCCGCCCAACGCAGTAGAGCCGCGCTCGCGACGGATGATCGACGAGATCGATTGCGCGCGGTCGACCTTCGGGGTCGCTGTTGGTGCAGACGGTTCCGCGCGGCTTGAAGAGCACGATGTAGACATGCTGCTCAGCTGGACGAAGAGGCTTTCCGTACACCTCGATGCGGTCGACCTTTGGATCGGCCCAGGCCGGCAGCGTGTCCATCGTCTTTCCATTGACCGTGACCGCGCCCTCGAGGATCAGTGTCTCGCATTCGCGCCGAGCGGCGACGCCCGCGTCGGCGAGGACCTTCTGGAGGCGCTCGCCGCGTTCCTTTTGGCGGTAGACCGCGAGTGATGGGTGGACTTCCCGCGATGCGGATGTACGAGGCTTCCGAGAACTGCTCATCCCGACAGTGTACGGGGATGCGAATCGCGCGCGCGAACCCGCTATCCTGTCCGAATGCCGATCTACGAGTACGAATCGAAAGAGGATGGGGAAGTCATCGAACTGATGCGCCCCATGAAGGACGCCGATGCGCTGGTTGTTGACCCGAAAGGCAAGGGTCGGACCTTTTGCCGCAAGATGTCGGTGTTTGGAGTGAGTGGAACGGCATCGTCCGCCACCAGCTTCGGCACGAGCTCTGGCACGAGCGCCGCTCCCGCGCATATTCATTCGTCGGGCTGTGGCTGTGGCCGCCCGCGTGGAAGCTGCGGAAATTGATGGTGCCGTCGCCCTCACCTCGTTCCAGCAACGCCCGAGATCAGATTCACGGCGTCTCAAAGGGTCATCTCATTGTCCACGGCGTCGACTTCAGTGGCGCCGATAGTGGCGGTTCCGCCAAGATCCGCATCGCCGAGCGCGAGCTTTCCGCGCGAAGCTGCGTGTATGTCCGCGGCCGGATCGACCGCAATGGCCTGCGAAGGGCGATCATCGAAAGCAGTACCGATGGCCGCCAGCATGTGTGGCGCATCGACGCCCCGTTCGGACTTCCGCTGGAGTGTTTCGCCGAAACGCGCCCTGAGGGCATGGCTTCGGGCGATCTCACTTGGCGCACGATCGCCGAGTGGGTTGCGAGCTTCGACTCCGCGCGCGAATGGCGTGGAGCAATGCGCGAACTTTCGCGCCGCGAGCCTCGGCGCGCGTGCGACCGCGAGTTCCGAACTCCGCTCGCACCGATGAATCTGCGCATCTTCAAGCAGACCTTCACCGTCATCAAGGAAATTCTGCTGCCGCTCGCAGATGCTGGAATCGCCATCGAACCCGTCAGCATGCCTTCCGATGGAAGCGTGCCGGTGGTTCGGGTGTGCGAGGGTTGCCCCGCCAGCATCCTGCAGAATCGCGACTGGCCGGCGAAGGGCTACAAGGGCGCGGGTGAACCGCCGCGCGTTGTGCGCGAGGAGATCATTCGACTTCTTCGCACCGATGGCCTCGAGATTCCCTCACAGGTCGCCGTCGAGGCGATTCACGATCAGGAAGCCGACCTACTCGACGCCCTGATTCTCGTGACCAAGCCACTGGGAGTCGCGATCCCTGGCGAACTCGCCGCCACGGCGGCGGTCGAGGCGTGGGTCTATTGACGAGCACCGTATGGCTGAGCCTGACATCGCCGACCCAGTTTCGCTGCTCGCGCAGACCTTGAGGATCAACGAGACCTTCTACTCGATCCAGGGGGAGTCGAGCTACGCGGGTTGCCCGTGCTTTTTCGTGCGGCTTACCGGCTGCCCGCTTCGCTGCAACTACTGCGACACCGAGTACGCGTTTCGAGAAGGTGCGCCGCGCACGATCGGGTCGATCATCGAGGAAATCGAGCGTGTAGGCGCAAAGTTGGTTGAACTCACCGGCGGCGAGCCGCTCGCGCAGAAACGCGCGTTCGACCTCATCGCGATTCTCTGCGAGCGAGGGTTTACGGTTCTCATTGAGACTTCTGGCGCGATCGATATCAAGCCTTGCCATCCGAAGGCGATACGGATCCTCGATATCAAGACCCCTGGTTCGGGCGAGGTAGCGCGCAATCTGTGGGCGAATCTCGACGATCTCCGCCCGCACGACGAAGTGAAGTTCGTGATCGTCGACCGGGCAGACTACGAATGGGCGCGCGGAAAGATTCGGGAGCACTCGCTTGACCTTCGCTGCAACGCGGTGTTCCTGAGTCCCGCGTTTCCACAGAAGAAGGGGCTGGAGATCTTCGGCTGCCCTGGCCTGTCGCCGCGCTCACTTGCCGAGTGGATCCTGGAGGATCGACTGCCGGTCCGTCAGCAGACCCAGCTCCACAAGATGATTTGGGATCCGGGGCAGCGGGGCGTTTGATCGTCTAAGCAAAAGTCGGGGACAGGCATGAATCGGGCAGGCGCCCGAGGGCTGTGACATGGAATGCGGGGGTCAACGGAATCGGGGACAGGCATGAACTGTGAAATCGGGGACAGGCATGAACTGGGCACAGTTCATGCCTGTCCCCGAATTCCTGAACTGGGCACAGTTCATGCCTGTCCCCGATTCCACTCCCGATCCATCACTCATCCAGCCTACGGAAAAATGAAGCGGCCGCACTTTCGTGCGGCCGTTTCGAATGAATGCCCAGAAGAGGACTCGAACCTCCAAGGTCGTGAAACCACCAGCACCTCAAGCTGGCGCGTCTGCCAATTCCGCCACCTGGGCAGGTGGTCCCGCTGACGCGTCATCGGGGGACGAGAGAATAGCCGATGCCGTCCGCATGAGCAAGCGGCTGTGCCGAAGCTCTCTGCGCTAAAAGAAACCGCGGAGGCCCAATCGGACCTCCGCAGTGAAAACTCTGGTTCAAGTGCGCTTCGGCTGCTCCACGCGCGATTCAGCTCCACGCGCGTTTTAGCTCCACGCCCGATTCAACTCCACGCCCGATTCAACTCCAAGCGTTGAGCATAATCGCGACATCTTGCGCGTCCACTCCGCCGTCTTGGTTGATGTCGCCGATGCCGATGCCGTTCCAATTGTTCAGGAGCAGCGCCAAGTCAGCCGCGTCCACGAACCCATCGAAGTTGATGTCGGCGGGATTGTTCGGCGGCGCGCAAGAGATCAGGCGAATCTTGATCTCGTCGACCGCCGCCTCAATGAGCGATCCAGTCGCCGTGTCCTCGGCCACGAAGCGAACCTTCATAGTCGTCGTCGGCACGATGACGTTGGCGATGCGGACTTCCTTGAAGACCCAGCCGCCGTTGGACTCGACCACCGGACCAACGGTTTCAAGTGCAGTCCAGGTTGTTCCATTGTCGTTGGAGATCAACACGCGGAAGACATCCGCGTTCGGAGCGCCGCCCTGCGCGTTGGAGTACCAACGGTAGTAGGAAAGGAAAGCGTCGCCGCCAGTCCCATCCAGCGTCGGTGATGTCAGTGTCGTGGTACCGCCGTCGACATCCGCCGTGCCGAGCGCACCGCCCACGATTCCCTGTCCAGTGAAGAAGCAGTTGATTCCCGGGTTCGAAACATCGTTGTCTGGCTGCACTTCGATCGTGCCGTTCAGTGTTCCGACGGGATCGCCACGCGTCCACCGGCCAGCAGCCGTCGCAGTATCTTCAACCACGCTGAGCGCCCAACCAAGATTTGTTTCGACGGTGTCGACGAACGGAGTCGTTACCGCAGTAGCCGCCATCGCCGAGTAGAACGAGGCTGGTGCATTCGAGGGGCTGAACGCAGTGACTCCGTTGGTCGCGTTCGCGCTGACATAGAACTGCAAGGTCGAGCCGCAAGCCGCCGCTGGCAACGATGCCACATACTGATTGGCAGTCGTCTGGGCCATTGCGACCTGGCTATACGTACCGGTAGTTCCGATGCGGTAGAACAGGTTTCCCGTTCCTGGCGCCGGGGTTCCGCCGGTTCCACTTACATTGACGCGGAAAGTCGTGCCACCGTTCGGATTGCTCAGAGCGGGCTGCCCATCGGGGAAGGTGAAGGCGATGTAGTCAAGCGCAGGTCCCGGCAGTCCGTGCGCCGCGAAGCCGTTGTTGATCTGCGTGTAGTGCGGCGTTCCGTTGCCGATGTTCGCGTCGTTGTCATCGAGGGTGAGGAAGTCGATGGTGATGTCGCCCGCGATCGTGGTGCCCGCGTGCAGCAGCACCGAGTTGACGCCCATGTCCGAGATGAGCTGTCGATAGTCCGACGGATTCGTCGCTAACAGATTCGTGCGCGTGCTCCACACGCAGCCCGACAACAGGGTTCCGCAAGCGTGAATTTCAGTGCCCGCGCTCGAGCAACCAGTCGCCGAGTACTGCACGGTGTTGTTCGCGTTGCGAATGCCCGAGGTGCAGACCTGGAAACCAACAGCAAGCTGCGGTTCATCGGTCACCAGCACGCCAATGACATCACCAAAGCCCTCGCCGTACGCGCCCTGGCCAGAGCCGGCGCGATTGACGAGGTGGTGTCCGTATTCATGGTGCACAACTACGCTGAACGAAGTGTTGTTGCAGCCTCCACCCGCTGGGTAGAAGTTGATCGAAACGCCGTCGTAGAACGCGTTGCAGGTACCAGCGACCTGAACATTGATGGGCCAGTTGGTCTGAGTTCCGATGGTCGGAAACGAGGGGTTGTACTGCAGCGTGTAGTCGCGAACCTTGTTCGCCTGCACGTACGCGTTGACTTCCGCGCGCTGGTCCTCGACGAGATTCGTGGCGTTGTACATGAACTCAAGCGGGCCACCCGCGCTGCTCTGAGTCACCGTGCCCACGGTTCCGTTGGCAATATCAACGACGGAGAACCAGCGTCCACCAATCGTCGCCACCAGCGAAATCGGCGTGGTTCCAGCGTTTGGAACGGTCACATTTCCCAGGGCATCGGCGTAAAAGGTCGTCGCACCCGAGACAACCTTGCCGTAGGGGATCGCAGCCGTGGCTTCGGGATTGCACGCATCCGCGGCGGTTCCCTGGGTTGCCTGGCCCTTGATGCTCACATTCACATCAGCGTTGCTGATCTGATCCTCCTGAAACAGGATCTTGTTGGTCTGCGCGTCGACGACATAAAGCATGCGCTGGCGCGAAGTGCGGTCAAACACGCCCGTGCCGGTCACGATGTACTTGTAGGCCAGACGGGGTTCCTTGGCCGGCGCGTCGTCGTAGCCCGCCCAGATCACCTGCTCCTGATCGGAGATGACGGCGCCAGGACCGAACTGATTGAGGGGCAGGCGCGAGGCCTTGCGGAGGTCAAGCTGCGATGGAGCGATCGCAGCGCCACGGAAGTTCGCCGCAAAGGCGCGCACATCCTTGAGGGCGTTCGAGACGAGCACCAGCGGATAGCCGGGCTCATTGCGTACCAGGCAGCGCACATCTCCGCGGAAAACAGGCACGCCGTTCACATGCTGGGTGTAGCCGACCAGCGAGAACTTGTAGCTCTCGTCGGCGGGATCAAAGACGAGCGGAAGCACATGCGTGCCGTCGCCATTGGGGCCGATCGGTAGCAGTTGTCCGAAGTCGGACTTCAGCACGCTCGCGTGGTTGAGAAGAAACGCATCGGCGCTCTCGACTGCGCTCGCGCCAGCCGAAAACGACTTGCCGTAGATACGAGTAATCTCGCCGTTCAACTCGAAAAATCCGACCTCGGGATTTGCCTCGAGGAACGACTTTCGAATGTCGTTCAGGTTGCCGTCGGCAGGTGTCACCTGCGCGGACAAAGTGGTGGTGATGCAAGCCCCTGCGCCCATCATGAGCGCGGCAGCAATGGTCGAACGATTGATACGGCTAAAATACATTGACACTCCAACTGAGGTGTGGGGCAACTCAAGTGACGCCATCCAGCGACACTCTACAGTGCGCAATTGTTATCTTGTCTTGATTCGCTGCCGGTGCAGACTAGATCCAAAAAAACCCCAATGTTCGGCGCTTGCGCCCCCTGATAGTCGGACCTGCGCGCTACTTCTGCGACCCTTCCAATCCAGAAACGACCGAGAGTTATGAGCGACCGCAAGAAGACATCCTCCGGAGGCGGTGATCCCGCGCGAGAGCCGGTCATCGAGAACCGGAAGGCGTGGTTCGACTACACCATCACCGATACGCTCGAATGCGGGATCAAACTCGTCGGAACCGAGGTCAAAAGCCTTCGAAAAGGTCAAGCTAGCCTCGCCGAGGGCTGGGTTCTATCGCAGCTTGAGCCTCCCGAACTAACCTTGCTGAGCGTCACCATCGCCGAGTATCCCTCAGCGGGGATGCACCGTCAGCATGTGCCCAACCGGCAGCGCACTCTTCTCGCGCATCGCAAGGAGATCGTCCGCTTCGCAACCGAGGCGAAGGCGAAGGGCGGAACCCTCGTCCCACTCAAGATTTACTGGGTCAAGGGGCGTGCGAAACTTCTGATCGGTATCGGACTTGGCAAGAAGCAGCACGACAAGCGCGAGTCCATCGCCAAGCGTGAGGACAAGCGAGACATGGACCGTGCCATGAGCAAGCGTCGCTAGTTTTACGCGCCGCGCGCCGTCGACCTGAAGGTTCGTTCACGGACTCGGAACCAGAATCACGCTGCCGTGATCGGCATCGCGTTCCCCGCACGCACACGCAACGGCGATTTCCGCGATCACCTCGGGTGCAAGCGCGCGCGAAGCGGGAATCACCGACTCGGGAAAGTTGTTGCGCAGAGCAGCCGTCTCAACGCAGCCCGGGCTCACGGAAAACGCCTTGACTCCGATCGACTGGCCCTCGGCCTTGATCGATCGCGTGAAACTCTCGACCGCTGATTTGCTCGCGGCATACGCGAAAAACCCTGGAAACGGATCGGATGTTCCCAAGGTCGAGATGAAGACAACACGCCCGCCGCGCTGAGCTTTGAACTGCGGCCAAGCACGGGTGACCATGAACGCTGGCCCGAAGGCGTTGGTTCTAAAACTCTCCTCAAGAATCGCCTCAGTCGTGGCATCGATGGTCGCGCGCGGCGCACCTCCCGCCGCAAGAACAAGCGCATCGATCCGTCCAAACGCCTCGATGGTTCGATCGATCACGCCATACGCAAGCGCGCAGTCAGCGACATCGGCGGGCATCGCAAGATGACGCGCAGGATCAGTCATGCTCGCGCGAACCGACTCGAGTTTGTCGCCACGGCGCCCGACCAGCACCACCGCATGGCCGCGCTCAGCGAGCATGCGCGCGCATGCCGCGCCGATTCCACTTCCAGCTCCAGTGACGACCGAAATCGGTTGAGTCATATCGCGTTCTTTCATCAAGCAGTGAGAGTCGCCTCAGCTTCCGATCAGCCGCGCGACATCGTTGTAGAAAGTAAACAGAAACAGACAAGCGACCAGAGCAATTCCCGCAAGCGCAGCCGCATTCTGAAACCCGATCGACGGCGGGCGACCGACAAAGCGCTCGTACATCAGGAAGACGAACAGCCCACCGTCGGCGATCGGAATCGGCAGCAGATTCACCACCGCAAGATTCACGCTGATCAGAGCCAAGAAGAACACGATGTACATGAAGCCTTCGTCTGCGACCTTCGTTCCAGTGTGCAGGATCCCGACCGGTCCTTGCAGTTGATTGGCGCCGACCGATCCGCGCGCAACGCGATCGATGGTGAGGAAAACTTGCTGAACCATCACCACCGTCTGGCGGAATCCCATTGAAATTGCGGTGAGCGGATTTCCGTTGGCGGAAAGCACAGTGAACTGCGGATCGAAATAAGTTTCAGGAATTGGAAAGCCGTAGCGAAGCGCGCGCAGCGATCGAAGGTCCGCCGAACTCAGCGTCGCGGCCACTTCAATTGGACTGGACACCGGCGACGGATCGCGCAGACCGATGCGGATCGAAACCGACGCGTCATCAGATGCGGGATTTGCGCCAGTTTCCGCGCGCGCCTTCCCGTGACTCTCCGCGCGCGCGAGCAACTTTTCCCGCAGTTCGAGGAAGTTGGCGACCGGTTCGCCATCGACCGAAAGAATCGTGCCCAACGCCACCGCGGCGATCGCCTTCGCGGGCGTATCGCGCACCGCGTCGGCGTCTTGCACGGTGTCGATGGAATGCGCCAAACGCGGAAGTTCCCACGCGCCTTCGAGGTAGACGCCAACGCGTCCTTCCCGGTCGGTGCGAATGTCGACTTGCATTTCCGTCTCGCCGCGCAGCACGGTGGCATGGAGATTTGCGTTGGGATTCCCGCGGAAATACGCCATTAACTGCGAGATGCGCGGCCCATCCAGCCCGTCCACCCGAAGAAAGATATCGCCTTGCTTGAGCGTGGCGGTGTTCACGCTTCCATCGGCGAACTCAAGAACGCGCGCGAGAGGTGCGAGGCCGATGATGCCTGCGTCCACACTGGCGCCATCATTTGCAGGCGTTCGCAACAATTCGAATTCCGGCCGTGGCTTCATGCGCACAGTCGTGCGTCCGCCGTCGAGCGTGCCCGCGCCCGTCGAAGTTTCCGACGGCGACGCGATCCGCTTTTCATTGCGATCAAGATCCCACTCAACAATCATGGGTTCTGCGCGTGACCCGCGTGCGGCTTTTTCCAGCTGCGCATAGGTCGACACTTCTGCGCCGTTGACCGACACGATGCGCGAGCCCGGGCCGACGCCGAGTGCCGCGAGTCCGCCGTCGATCCGCGCAAGCCCGCGCTCGACATCCTCGCGCGAATCACGCACATCGGTGAGCGCACTGCTGCGCGCAGGATCCACGCCGATAGTCAGCAGGCCGCTGCCCGCATCGCGCGCGGGAGTCGTTGTGTATGTCAGGCGCTCGCCCTCGCGCATGACCTCGATCTTGAGCGCGGTGTCTGGTTTCGCCATCGCCGCGGCAACGCGCAGGTCGACGAAAGTCTTGGTTTCGTCGCCATCGATGGCAACGACCACATCGCCAGGCTGCAGGCCGATCGGCTTGGTTGTGTCGGTTGGAGTCGCAGTTGCCGCAGGGGAGCCAGGCAGGATGAACCCGACCGTCGCCGCGGGAAATCGCACTCCAGCGAGAAAGGCAACTAGAAACAGCAGCAGCGCGAGTGCGAGATTCGCCGTGATTCCAGCAAGAATCACCACGGCGCGCTTGGGAATCGTCGCCTTGGAGAAACTGCGTTTGTCGCTGCTCGTTGCATCCGGATTGCCGTCCTCCTGGCCGAGCATGCGGACATATCCGCCTAAGGGCAGCGCGCGCAGCGAGTACTCAGTCTCGCCAATACCGTGCGATTCGCGCTCGAAATCCGACATTTCGATGGGTCGCTTGCCATGAAGGCGAACGACCTTCGCATCGGCAGAACCGAGGCAGAAGCCGATGCCGCGGCGATAGCTCGCGACACACGGCCCCATTCCGATGGCGAATCCATCGGCACGGATGCCTGCCCACTTGGCGGCGAGGAAGTGGCCGAGCTCGTGGATAAAAATCAGGAAGCCGAAGCCGAGAAGAACGAGGATGAAACCAGAGAGGGCGCTCACCCGCGCATCCTACGCATGGACCATCGACTGTGCGCGGGCGCGGGCATCGGCGTCGGCGGAGAAGACTTCCGCGAGCGATGACACTGGCCCGATGGTCGCGCCGTCAAGGGTTTCGCGCACGAGTTCGGCGATCTCGAGAAACCCGATCTGTCCGTCGAGAAACGCGCGCACCGCAACTTCGTTGGCGGCATTGAGGATCGCTCCCGAGTTGCCGCCGGCCGAGATAACGCGGTGAGCGAGCGAGATCGCGGGGAAGCGCTCCCGATCGACCGGTTCGAAGGAAAGTGTGCGCAACGCCGCAAAATCAAGCTTGCGTGAAGGTCCGTCGGCGCGCAGTGGATCGCACATCGCCTGCTGAATCGGTGTGCGCATGTCGGGCGGCGAAAGCTGCGCCAGCACCGATCCGTCGAGGTACTCGACAAATCCATGCACGATCGATTGAGGGTGAATGATGGCGTCGATGCGATCAGCACCAAGTCCAAACAGCCAGTGCGCCTCGATGAGTTCGAGCGCCTTGTTCATGAGCGACGCGCTGTCGACGGTGACCTTCGGACCCATGCGCCAAGTCGGATGAGCGAGCGCGTCCTCGACGGTTGCCCGAGCCATTTCCGCGAGCGATTTCGTGCGAAACGGGCCGCCCGACGCCGTCAAAACCACTCGACGCACCTCGTCCATCGAGGTCGAAGCCTTGAGACACTGAAAGAGCGCGTTGTGCTCGCTATCTACGGGAATGATGCGAATGCCCGATTTGGTCGCCGCAGCCATCACGATGGCGCCGGCCGCGACGAGCGCTTCTTTATTTGCGAGCGCGATATCGCAGCCAAGTTCAATGGCGACCAGCACGGGCTCGATGCCTGCCGCGCCGACCATTGCTGCAACCACGAGGTCGCCTCTGCGTGCGTGGGCAAGGAGCATCTCGCACGCCGACTGCGGCCCGCGGAAGGTTTGCACTGCGCACGGGAGGTCGAGCGTCGCGTTCGCATCGGCGATCGCGACAACCTTGACGCCGAACTCGCGGGCCTGCGCGGCCAACGACGCGCCGTTTCGCGCGGCCGCGAGCCCGACGACTTCGAATCGCCCGTCGCCGCGGCGCGCGAAATCGCGCACCACATCGAGAGCATTCGTGCCGATCGAGCCCGTGGAACCGAGCAGAAAGACGCGTCGCGGCGACTCAGACATCACTCGTCGCCGCCACCCTTGGGTCGTTCACCTGGGGCGAGTTTGCGTACCCGTCCGCCATAGAGCGATCGGGGCTTGGGCGTTGGGGCTGGTGCATTCGCAGGAGCATTCGATGGTGCCGAAGCCGACGTCGCGCTCGGGGCTTCGCTGGATGATCCAGTTGACCCACCACGCGATCCGCCACCAGAACCACCACGCGATCCTCCACCGGACCCGCCACGCGATCCTCCACCGGACCCGCCACGCGATCCGCCACCGGAACCGCCGCGCGATCCGCCACCGGACCCGCCACGCGACCCGCCACCGGAACCGCCGCGCGATCCGCCGCCGGACTCGCCGCGCGATCCGCCACCCGAACCGCCACGCGATCCGCCACCGGAACCGCCACGCGATCCGCCACCGGACTCACCACGCGACCCGCCGTCGGAACGACCTTCAGACGAGACTTCCGGCTTGCCTCCAGAACGACCTCCGCCACGGCGTCCACGGCCTTGATTTCTTGAACCCTGATTGCCCGAGCCCTGATTGTCGGAGCCCTGATTGTCGGAGCCCTGGCTGTCGGAGCCCTGGTCGGAGACTGAGCTTGGCCGCTCTTGAGGAGGCGGCGTTTGCGTGCGTGATGGTGCTGCTGCGGGGCGGGAGCGTTGTTCAGCATTGGGCGCTGAGGCGCGCGGTCGATCGTCGGCCTGAGGCTGATCTTGACCCTGACCCTGATCTTGACCCTGAGCTTGACCCTGAGCTTCACCTTCGCCTTCGCGCTTGCGGCCACGGCCACCGCGACGCCTGCGCCGACGGCGACGGCCGCCCTCACCCGATCCATCGCCCGAGCCATCGCCCGAGCTCTCACTCGAGCCATTCGCCGTAGACCCCGCGTCGGACGTTTCATCGTCCGATCCTTCGGAGTCATCGCCGTCGTTGGAATTCGAATCAGATGCGGTGCTTTGAGGCGTCTCGTCCTCGGGCGAGCTTTCGCCCGCGTCGAGTTGGTTGGCCTGCGAACCGTTGGAATTGGCATCAGTGCCCTCATGGTCGCGACGACCGCGACGACGACGCCGACGCTTGCGACGAGCTCCACCTTCGCCGGCCTCGCTGGTTGCGTTGTTGTCCGGGCCATCACCCGAGCCTTCACCCGAGCCTTCACCCGAGCCATCACCCGAGCCCCGACCGGAGTTCTGCCCATCGTTCTCGTCGAATTCGCCTTCGAAAGCGGATTCAAGCTCGGGCGTCGGCTCCGGCACATCGAACGGCGGCTTGCCGTAGGCCTTGCGGATTTCGTCGCCCTGTTCGCCGGTGAGCAGGGACTGATGTCCCTTGACCTCGATCGCGAGTTCGGCGCACTTGGCGAGCACTTCCTTGCTGGTGAGCTCGATCTCCTTTGCAATCGCGTGGACGCGAATCGGATCGCTCGGCTCGCGCGGCGGCGGTGGCGGGGGAGCCACGCGCTTGGGCGCTGCGGTGCGGGCAGGAGCGTTGGAATCTTGCTGCTGCTGCGGCTGCTGATCGTCGAAATCGCGATCGCGACCGCCACGGCCGCCTCGACGCCTGCGCCGACGGCGACCTCCGCGTCCGCTGCCTTCGCCTTCGTCGCGCTGCTGTGCGCCAACGGCATTCGTCGGAGAATCGCCAGCTGCGGCGCGTTGGCGCCGAGTCGATTCAGCTACTTGCTCAGCAGCTTCTTCCGCGGCTTCCTCTGCGTCGAGCGCATCGGTGATGCTGAGTTCGTCTTCGTCGATGTCGGGCAGATCCTCGAAACCTCCTGAGAGAATCATCGAGCTTGCATCGGCTGCGGCTGGCTTCCTGCTGCGACGACGACGACGACGACGTCCGCCGCCACCCTGGCCGTCTTCGCGGTCCTCAGTGCCACGCGCGTCACCGCGCCCATCACCTCGTCCATCACCTCGTCCATCACCTCGTCCATCACCGCGCGACTGCCGCGAAGACGGTCCATCGTCTTCATCGATTTCAGTCGGCAGCGCCGCAAGCGACGGCAACTGGATCCGCTGCGGCTTGTCGAGGTCGACATCCGCGTTGCGGTCGTCGTAGGCATAGAGATCCACGCGGTCGACCGCGATCGCCTCGCTGATGCGCACTTCGATCTTCTTGTTGAACAAGTCCTCGAGTTCGACGAGGGTTCGGCGCTTGCGTGAAAGCATGACGGCCGCGACCTTCGCCGAGCAGACCACTTCCAAGCGCGAAACGCGCTCCATATCAAGCACAAACTGAATGCGCCGCATCGCGTCGGACGCGACGGTGTCGGGCATACGGATCTCGCCCAGTCCCGCGCAATGCGGGCAATCCATGTAGTGCGTCTTACGCAAGCTTGGACGCATGCGCTGGCGCGTCATCTCGACGATGCCGAATTCACTGATCTGCGACACGGTCGTCTTGGCGCGATCCTTCGACAGATCCTTGCGAAAGCGATCCTCGATGTCGCGACGATGCTTCATCATGCGCATGTCGATGAGGTCATTCACGATCACTCCGCCCAGATCGCGCAGTCGGATCTGGCGCGCGATTTCGTCGACGGCCTCTTCGTTGGTCTGGTACGCGTTGGTCTCGCTGTCACGGGCGCTCCGCGAGCGACCGCTGTTGACATCGATCGCCACCAGCGCCTCGGTCTGATCGATCACCAGTGCGCCGCCGGAAGGCAGCGGCACTTCGCGGGCGTGGATCATGTCGACCTGACGCTCGACATCAAAGGCGTGGAAGATCGGCATGCGGCGATCCCAGAAGTGGACCTTGGCCGCAGTGCGCGGCGAGACCACATCGAGGAACGCCTTGGCGCGGTGGAACGAACTTTCGCTGTCGACGACGATGCCGTCGACCGAAGCATCGATCGAGTCGCGAATGGTGCGAAGCAGAATGTCGCCTTCGGTGTACAGGCCGCAGGGCGCGCCCACGGCGTTCATGCGCTTCTCCATCACCTGCCACAGCCGAGTGAGGTACTGCGCATCGCGCGCGAGTTCGGTGCGCGTCGAGTCGAATCCGGCGGTGCGGAGAATGAAGCCGAAACCTGCGGGAAGCTTGAGCGAGTCGAGGATCTTGCGCATCTTGCGGCGACCCTCTTCATCGTCGACCTTGCGGCTGACGCCGACATTGTCCATGTCGGGCATCATCACCAGCAGTCGTCCGGGGATCGATAGGTAGCTCGTGACGGTTGGACCCTTGGATCCGAGACCTTCCTTGAGCACCTGCACAGTGATTTCCTGGCCGCGGCGAAGCGCTTCCTGCATCATCGGGCGAGAGCGGCGGGGGATCTTGCGCCCAACCTTCTCGACTTGACTGCCCGTGTCGCCCTTCTCGCGGGGGAAATACTTCGGGTGGAGGTCGCTGATGTGAAGGAAGCCGTTGGCGCCCTCGCCGAAGTCGACGAACGCAGCCTGGATGGCCGGCTCGACATTCACAACGCGCGCCTTGTAGATCGAGCCGACATTGGTCGAGGTCGACGCGCGCTCGGAGTAGAACTGCATCAACTTGCCCTGCTCGAGAATCGCAATGCGCATCTCGTCGCCAGGGACATCGTTCACGATCACGAGTTGCTTGGGCTTGTCACCGCGATGGGCGACGAGCGGATCATCAACATCATCGACGACGATTTCGACGGGCTTGTCGAAGTCGCGCATCGAGGCGCGGGCGTAGGCGGCCGCAGCTTCCTCGGCGTCGGCACGGGACTCTTCATCGTCGACATCATCAG
>QWPT01000005.1:31056-39710 GCA_003671075.1 Planctomycetota bacterium | reverse complement strand
TCATGGCCGTCGGTCGGCACCAGCGCTTCGCGCTCATCGGGCGAAAGGTCGGAGTCGAGTTCTTCGTCGGAATTCTCGTCCAGTCGATCGTGATCGGCGAACTCGAAGTCGTCTTGTTCCGCAGCCTCGTTTGGCTGCGTTGGGTTCGGATCGCCAGCATGCATGTCGCGCTCTGCGCGGCCATGAGTCGGATCGGTGTGCTCGGAGGAGGGGTTCTGATTGTCGCTATCCATCTGTCAATCGCTTCTCTGGCAAATGCCAGTCTGCGAGGCGTTGACGATCGACGAACGATCTCAGGATGGAAGGCTGGGTGAGGTCTACGCCTTTGTCGGCGCGGTCGACCTTGGGCGAGTGCGCCTCCGAGACAATCGGGGTGCGTTCAGCACGCATCGCGTGCTGGCGCGGCAAGCCGCGCTCTCGCGTCGCGTGGTCGCTGCTCGGTCGGTCGAAACTGCGGCGAGTGTTTGCCGCGGATTGACCGAATTCGTGCGCAGCGGCGCACGCGATGTTCCATTCAACCATGACTCGCACAGAAGCGCGGGGTGTCATGGTCGCCCAGCCGTCGCAGGAGGGCGGCGCCGGAATCGCGAAATTTTCGCGGGTGCTTCGGCACGGCCTTCGTCCTGTTTGGGGGCGCAATGCGCCCTCGCCAACGGCCTCAATATTGTGTGTTCCGAACCCGCGCGTCCGTTTACTCGGCTATCCAGCCGCCGAACGAATCGGGATCGATCTTCCTAAGTTCGTCGCGGAGGGTGTTGAGCACCTGCCGCTCGGAATCGAACGAACCAACCCGGCGGGCCAGCTGTTCGCAATGTTCGATGTCCACTGACCGAATCACCCGCTTGATAAGCGGAATCTGGCTTGGGACGAGCGACAGTGTACGCAGTCCGAGGCCGATCAGCAACATGGTGTAGATCGCCTCTCCGGCGACCTCACCGCAGAGAGAAACCTCAATTCCGGCACGACGACCTGCGCGAATGACCTGCTTGACGAGATACAGGACCGCTGGAGAGGCGCCGGAGTACAGATTGGCGACTCGCTCATTGCCTCGGTCGACCGCGAGGGTGTACTGGATCAGGTCGTTGGTTCCGATGGAGAAAAACGCGCACTCGTCAGCGAACGCCCGCGCCATCAACGCCGCGCTCGGGACCTCGACCATGATGCCAGTCTGAAGATTTCGGTCGAAGGGAATGCCTTCTTCGTCGAGTTCCTCGCAGACATCGTTCAAGATCATCTTTGCTTGACGCAGTTCCATCAGCGTCGAAACGAGCGGGAACATGACCTTCATTGGGCCAAAGGCGCTCGCGCGCAAGATGGCGCGCAGTTGGGTCTTGAAGAGTTCGCGGTGCTGCAGGCAGTAGCGGATCGAGCGCAGGCCGAGGAACGGATTGCGCTCGGGCTCGTGCGCGCGTTGCTGGGTGTACTTGTCGGCGCCGAGGTCGAGCGTGCGGATGGTGCACGGCCGGCCGGCAAGAAGTTCGAGCGTGCGCCGATACGCGCAAAACTGCTCCTCTTCGCTGGGCTCGTGATCGTTGGTCAGGTAGAGAAACTCGGTGCGGTAGAGGCCCACGCCGTCGCCGCCGTTGGCAAGAACGCTCTCGACCTCGTGGGGAAACTCGATGTTTCCCAGCAGCTGGATGCGCATTCCGCACTTGGTGACCGCCTCGAGCGGGGCGGTTTCCCGCAGAACTTTGCGGTAGGCCGAGAAGCGTTCCTGCTGTGTGCGGTACTCCTCGATCGTGCGCTGATCGGGGCGGATGATGACGACCCCGGTGTCGCCGTCGACGATCACCATGTCGCCATCTTCCGCGCGTTCCATCAGGCGCTGGCAACCGACCACGCATGGAATCTCGATCGCGCGCGCAACAATCGAAGTGTGGCTAGTACGGCCACCGAGATCGGTGGCGATGCCGAGCACGCGCTGTCGGTCCATACCAGCGGTCTGTGACGGGGTGAGCTCATGGGCAACCAGGATCACGCTTTCGGTGAGATTGGAAAGGCGCGATTCGTTCTCGCCCATCAACTTTCCGAGCACGCGGCGCTCAAGGTCGAGCACATCGTTGGCCTTCTGGCGGAAAACATCGTTGCCGATGGCGAGGAACTGGTCCGTCACCTTCTTGAAGCTGTCGGCAACGGCGAGTTCAACATTGATCTGATCCCGGCGGATGCGGTCGCGCATCGGTCCGAGCAGGGAGGGATCCTGAAGCAGTCCAAGATGGAAACCGAAAATCTTTGCGGCTTCGCGGCCCAGTTGCTGCTCGGTGCGGTCGCGGAGGATGACAAGGTCCGCCATTGCGTCGCGCAATGCGCCGTCGAGTCGTGTGAGTTCGGAGTCGATCTCATGCGCATCGATGTCGCGGTGCGGGACATGCGTTTCCGCCTCACCAAGCACGAAGACACGGGCGATGACGATTCCGGGCGAAACCGGAATGCCCTTCACGGTCTGCATCGGCTTCGGTTGGGACTGGGAATGGGGCATCGCGGCGCAGTCTAGCGAATCGCAAAAGCAAAGCCGCCCGCGGCATTGGCCACGGGCGGCTTGGGTGTTGCGTTCGAGCGAGCCGACCAAGCGGCGCCACTCGAGGTTTCGTTCGAATTAGGCCTGTCCGTCCTTCACTTCGTACTCCGCGTCGATCACATCGTCCTTCGGCTTCGCGCCGTCGGCCGTGGCGCCGCCTTCAGCCTTCGCTGACTCGTAGGAAATCTTGCCGAGTTCCTGTGCGGCCTGATTGAGCGCATCGAGCGCCTTCTGGATCGCCACGGGATCGTCGCCCTTCACGCGCTCGTCGACATTCGAGAGCGCGCTCTCGATCGAACTGCGCGTTGCGGCTGGGACCTTGTCGCCGAGTTCGGTCATCGTCTTCTTGGTGGCATAGGCGATCTGCTCGGCCTGATTGCGCAGATCGACCAACTCGCGGCGCTTCTTGTCGGCGTCGGCATTTGCCTCGGCCTCGCGCTTCATCTTCTCGATGTCTTCCTTGGAGATTCCCGAGCTGCCAGTGATCTTGATTTCCTGCTTTTTCTTGGTTGCCTGATCGGTCGCGGCGACATTGAGGATGCCGTTGGCGTCGATGGCGAACTCGACTTCGATCTGAGGCGTGCCGCGCGGAGCAGCGGGAATACCGGTGAGATCAAACTTTCCGAGGCTTCGGTTGTCGGTCGCCATCGGTCGCTCGCCTTGGAGGACATGGATGGTGACCGAACTCTGACTATCGCTCGCAGTCGAGAAGGTTTCCTTCTTGGAGGTCGGAATGGTGGTGTTGCGCGGGATGAGGGTCGTCATCACGCCGCCGTAGGTTTCGACACCGAGCGAAAGCGGAGTGACATCGAGCAGGAGCACATCCTTGACATCGCCGGCGAGCACGCCGCCCTGAATCGCAGCACCGATCGCGACGACTTCGTCGGGATTGATCGAGCGATCGAGGGTTTCAGTCTTGAAGATCTCCTTCGCGATCGCCTGCACCTTGGGAATGCGGATCGAACCACCGACCATGACGATCTCTTGCACATCCGACGGCTGGAGCTTGGCATCCTTGAGCGCCTGCTCGCAGGGGCCGCGCAGCCGCGTGAAGAGATCGGAGCAAAGATCCTCGAATTTCGCGCGGGTCACCGTCACCTGAAGGTGCTTGGGACCAGCCTGATCGGCCGTGATGAAGGGCAGATTGACGGTCGTTTCCATTTGGGTGGAGAGCTCGACCTTGGCCTTCTCCGCAGCTTCCTTCAGACGCTGCAGCGCCATCGCGTCCTTGGTGATGTCGATGCCTTCCTTCTTGCGGAACTCGTCGGCAAGGAAGCCAATCACCCGATCATCGAAGTCGTCGCCGCCGAGGTGGCCGTCGCCGTTGGTGGAGAGGACCTCGAAGACGCCGTCGCCGACGTCGAGAATCGAGACATCGAAAGTGCCGCCACCGAGGTCGAACACCGCGATGCGCGCGTTCTTCTTCTTCTCAAGGCCGTAGGCGAGTGCCGCGGCGGTGGGTTCGTTGATAATGCGCTCGACCTTGAGACCGGCGATTTCGCCAGCGTCCTTGGTCGCCTGTCGCTGCGCGTCGTTGAAGTAGGCGGGCACGGTGATGACCGCGCGCTCGACCTTCTCACCGAGGTAGTCTTCGGCGACCTTCTTCAACTCCTGCAGCACGATCGCGCTGATTTCAGGTGGCGTGAAGTGCTTGGAGCGGATGTTGACCTTGACCAACTCGGCGCCCGAGCCGAGCACCTCATATGGAACCATCCTCTGTTCCTTGGCCACTTCGTCCATGCGCCGACCCATGAAGCGCTTGATCGAATAGATCGTGTTCTTCGGGTTGGTGACCTGCTGGTGCTTGGCGGGCTGGCCGACCAGGCGCTCGCCCTTTTCGGTAAACGCCACAACCGACGGGGTGGTGCGGTTGCCCTGCGCGTTGATGAGAACCTTGGGCTGACCGCCCTCCATGATCGACACGCACGAGTTCGTCGTGCCGAGGTCGATGCCGATGATCTTGCCGGTGGAGGTGGAGCCTGAGGTAGAAGTTGAGGTTGACATGGTTTGGATTCCTTCTCGCTGTCGCGAGTCTTACGCCGCAGCCGTTGACCACTGAGGTCGGCGGGAAATGCAACCCCTGTGCCAGCCGAATCGGGCAGTAGAGGCGCCAAACGCAGTCTGTCCGTGCCAACCGAGGCGAATCGTCTGCCAAGTTGGCACCGCAACGGCGCGGAGTCGTGCCNTCTTGCGTGCCATCTTGCGCGTCGGCGGGGGTGCTACTCTGCGGAGATGCCTTCGATTGACCATGATGACTTCGACCTCGCTTGCGAGATCATGCAAGACGCGACGAATTTCGCCGTGGCCGCCCGACGCGAACTGCCCCCCGAGGCCATCGTGCAAAAGTCTGATGGATCGCTCGTGACCTCGGTGGATGTTGCGCTGCAGGTGCTCATTCTGAGCAGGCTCGAGGAAATCTTCGGCGCCGTTCCCGCCATCGCGGAGGAAGATTTACGCTCGATCGGCGGACACCCTGCGGCCGAGGCCCATTGCCTGGGGCTCTTGCGCGAGTGGGGGCTGGCTGCGGGCGAAACGCTGATGGAGCGGGTGCTCGCGAGCGGCGGGCTCGATGGTCCGACCGGCGGCGTCGACTATGTGTGGATCCTTGATCCGATCGACGGAACGCAGGGATTTATCGATGGCGACCACTGGTGTCCTTGCCTGGCGCTGCTGCGTCGCGGCGAAGTCGTGTTTGCGGCGAACGGGCACCCGACCATCCTCGGCGGAATGCTGCTTTCGGCGGCGAAGGGCGAAGGGGCGTTCTGGTTTCCGCTGGATGGCGGCGAGTTCATCGATGCGGAGGTCTCGCAGGCGCCGTTAACTGCGGGCGAGCCGGTGCGCGTGGTTGCTCCGGCGCGCGCAACGCCCGCGCAGGTGCGCGCGCGCATGTCGATCGGCGAGTCGACTGGACATCCGTGCACGCTGGTCCACTCCGACAGTCAGGCGAAGTACGCGCATGTGATCGCGGGCGCGGCGGATGTTGCGTTTAGCCGACGCGGGTCTGGGCCGGGCAAGTACATCTGGGATCACGCGGGCGCGATTCTGCTTGCTCGCGAGGCGGGCGCGTGGGTCGGCGATACCGATGGCGGTGATATCGATCTTTCGCTGGGGCGTCGTCTTGGCGCCAGCAATGCGGTGATTTGCGCAGCGCGCGGACTCGGTCCTTCGATCGCGCACACGCTCGCCCAACGCGACATCGCGGAGGGATTTGCATCAGCGCGGAGCGCGAGATGAACGGCGCGCGTTACTGGAAACTACCGTTTGCGTTGTTGCTCGTGACATTGGCGGCCTCGCAGATCGTCACTGATTTCTTCGGCGCCACTCAGTTCGTTTGGTGGATTCCGCGCGTGTTGCTTGCGGGCTCGGTGGTGTTGGGATTTGCGCTTTTGCTGGCAATCGCTTCGATTGCGCGCTGGTCTGCGTTGGAGCGCAAGCGGCTTTGGGCATGGTTGGCGCTGTCAGTTGCGATCAGCGTGTGGTGTACTTGGACTGATTGGGGCTTCGTTCGCGCGCGTCCGGCGGGCGCGTTTCGCTTGGCGCACTGGAACGCGTGTCATGCCGGCAATGGCGAGGCGGTTGCGTGCGTCGATGCGATGCTCTCCTTCGACGCCGACGCCATGGTCATCACCGATCCAGGCGCATCGTTCTCGCATGACGGCGCGCAACGATTGGCGGCGGCGGGCTACCAGATCATGCAACCCGGCAGCTTTGCCATTGTTTCGCGCGTGCCCATTCTGCACGCGCAGCCGTTGTTTTCGGCGCGCGGACGCGTGCTTTCGCGCATCGAACTGTTGACGGCCTTCGGTCCGCTGCGCATCGAAGCGGTCGATCTGCCAAGCGAGACAACCTTGCCGCGCTACGCGAGCATGGTGCTGTTCGTCGCGTCGATGGCGGAAATTCGCGGGCCGCTCGCGGACATTGTGGTCGGGGACTTCAACATCACTCGCGGGAGCGCATCGCTTTCGGTGCTTGCACCCAACGCGCGCGACGCTTTCGCCAGCGTGGGAGTGGGCTGGGGTGGAACTTATCCGCGCCGCTGGCCGTTTTGGGCGATCGACCAGACGCTGGTGCGCGAGCCCTGGCAGGCGGTGCGCGCGCAAATCGTCGATCCCGGTCGCAGTCGCCATCGAGCGCAACTGGTGGATTTGATGAAGCGTGTCGCAACGCCTGAGTAGGCGGCGAAGCTCCGCGAAGAAGTTCGGCGAAGAAGCTCCGCGAAGAAGTTCGGCGAAGAAGCTCCGCGAAGAAGTTCGGCGAAGAAGCTCGGCGAAGAAGCTCTGCTTCAGCAGATCAGCGAATCATGTCGGATTCGTCGATCGACTTCCAGATGCTCTTGTAGAGATCTGCTGGCTCGGCGAATTCAGTTCCGACCGGAAGTCGACCGAGGAGCTTGCCGCCGACATCGGCACGCCAGTCGACATGGCCGTCGCCGAAGAGGCGATTGGTGCCGCGAACATGATTGAAATCGCGTCGGGTACGCGTGCCGTCGATGACGAGCACGCGGTCGGACTGCATGACATTGCGCAGCAAACTGCCGTCGCGTGGGTCGCGCTGGCTGCGGTACTGGTAGTTGCAGTACGCAGGGGTCGCTTCCTCACTCTCCAGGGACTTGCCGCCGACCTGCGCGGCGTAGCGGTCGTAAGAATGCTCGCCGTGGTGGCATGGGCAGTAGAGAAGCTGAGCATCAGGGATGTACCCGCCCGTGCGGGCACAGCGGAGGAGATGACCAAGGCCATCGACACTTTGGCCGTTGGGCGTGGTGATGATCATGCCTTCGGCGTAGCGGGGGACGGGCTCGGTTGCGGCGAGGAGCGGTGGAAGCCGGTCGTTGTTGTCATCGAGAAATCCGATCAGCGCACCGCCGACTTGACGCAGATTGTTCGAGCAGCGCATGCGATCAGCTGCATCCCGAGCTCGCGAGAGCGAGGGCATCAGGATTCCGATGAGCAGCACGACGATCGAAATCACCACCAAAAATTCGATGAGCGTGAAGCCAGTCGGACGCCGGTGCGCGGACTGCGGAAAAATCCCGTTCGCCCAACTACTCCCGCCCGTCGATAGAGGTGAACTCCTCAGCGGGTCGATTGGCGCGTGTTTTTCTGAATTGCCGTGTGGTGTCACTATGCAATCCGTAGCGGGTTTTTGAGCGGTTTTGATCCGCAACTGGCAGCGTTGGTCGGGGGATGAATGGGGTTCATCCGACGGTGTACCAAAGATACCCGCTCATTTGGATGAGGAAAGCAAGAGGTTTGGATTTAGCCGCTATATGAGGTAGTCTTCTCCGAGGTTCGAACTTCGCCTCTTCGGCGAAGAACTGAATCGTGCTCGGTCGCGTCGAACACGCGCGTCTGATTTCTTCGGAGGCGATTCGATTGGAACCGCAAGAGCGCATCGACTGGGAACTCATGCAGCGCGTCGCCGTCGATGAAGACGCAGCGATCGAGGATCTTTATGCTCGCTTCGGTGCGCTGGTGTTCCAAGCGGCGCGGCAGGTGTTGCGATCGCGCTCCGAGACGGAAGATGCTGTTCAGGAAGTCTTTGTGCGGCTCTGGCAGACCGCGGATCGTTACGACCCGCAACGGGCCAAGCTGGTCACCTGGGTCATGCTCATCACCCGACGGCATCTCATCGACCGGCTCCGCCGACAGTCGGCTCGACCGGAGCGGGCGGCGCTCGACGAATCTCGCCTCGATGGCGGCGGTCCCCAGGCGAGGTCCAACGGCCGTCTGGGAGTCGGAGAAGAGTCCTCGGAAAGCCGCGATCGCCTTCGACGGCAATTGCAGCGGCTCCCCGAGTTGCAGCGCACGGTCATCGAGCGCGCCTACTTACAGGGCTTCAGTTTGCGTGAGATCGCGACGCAGTTGGACGCGCCGCTGGGGACGATCAAGAGCGCATTGAGCCGCGGGCTGACCAAGCTCCGTGAGCTTGAGGGGGGTGGCGAGGCGCGTGGTTGAGGGGTCACCGAGCCGCGCGATCGGGGAGTTCTCGGCCCCGTCACTCGTTCGGTGGGTTGAGTTGGGTTTCTGCAAGCAGCGATGCAACCGTTGTTTGAAGAGTTGCGTACAGCCGACGCCGCCCGAGTTTGTGGGCGGGGAGGCATTTATCAATGCAGTATGGCGATTTCGAGTAATGTGAT